>CAZYXP010000040.1:0-12072 GCA_964651325.1 uncultured Phycisphaeraceae bacterium | reverse complement strand
TTTGGGGCAACTACCAGCGAACCAGATTCGACATGGACAAGCCCGGCGATCTGATCCTCGTGGCGACGCGACGATCGTAGCGCGTAGAGCAGGCGGTTGGTCCGTTGCAGGGCACGCCCAAGCGGAACCTGCAACGGAGTGTTCGCCTGCCACGGCCTCGCGAACCCCGATCACAGGGAAGCGCCCCGCCGACGATGAACCAAGCCCGACGCCATGCAAATCGGGGCAATCCCGTGCCCTACACACAGAAAGTCGCCGTGCTACATGGGCTACGGCAATACGCTTAGCCTCTGGACCTCACTGGCCGCTTGTGGGTCGTCGGGGCTAAGGCTGGCTGCGTTCTTCAAGAGGCGATCGATGTGCCGCTGGATGCACACGCTAAAGTCTGTCGCTTCCGGGTCGGCAAAGGATGCGGCGCGTTCAAGCGTCTTCAGGGCGAGCCCCGAATCGCCCAAGGCATCCTGTAGCATGGCAAGCTCGAACAACGCGGCGGGATGGTTCCCGCCCGTACGCTTCACGGCCAGGTTTGCGGCCACGAGCGCGTCCCGCAACGCCGCCGGATCCGTGGGCTGCCACTCCTCCAAGTACAGCGGGAACAACCCGAGCAGGTACGCGGATTCGCGGTTAGTGCCGAAGGTCGATCGCGTGGTCGCCAAGACCTTTTCCAGAACCCCCTGCGCCCTAACGGGCTCGCCCATCTTCCGCGCCGTCATGTATTCGCGATAGTATGCCTCGGCGAGTTGGTGCCACCGTTGCGGATCGTCCGGAGCTAGCTCCAGCAGATGCTCTATGGTTTCGGTGCTACGCCTAAAGCTCTCGCACGCGGCTTGCAGATCCGGTTCCGGCTTGTGCGTGTGAATCTCCCCCAGGAGCTCATATCCGTTCCAGATTAGTGCCTGGTGCGAGATCACCGTGGGTTCGGCGGCCACGAGGGTGCGGCCAAGCGCAAGTCCTCGTTGCACGTGCTCGGTGGCGTTGGCAAACCGACCTTGCTTTCGATCGAATCCTGCTGCAACGAGGAATTGCGCCGCCACGCGAACGCGGTAATAGGGGTGATCGGGCGCCATGGTCAGCAACCGTTCGCCGACTTGAAGCGCGGACGTGACGTGCTTGGCGGCTTGCTCGAATTGTTCCATTTCCCAGGCGATGTAAGAGCGCATCCCATGGGCGGAAAACGCACCTAACAAGCGAAGCGGCTTGTTTGGCTCCGACGCGAGCAAACGCTCCGCCAGCCGAATTTGTTTGTCTGAGAGTACGATGGCCTCGCTGAAGTCGGCTCTTAGCACGGCCAGGTGGCTCAGGCGTTCGTAGCTCCACAAGAGATTGTCCAGGAAACTCGTGTTATTGGGATGTTCCGTGACGAGCGATTCATCGATGTGCAGCGCGCGTTCGTAGAAGGATCGTGCTTGATCGTCATGTCCGTGTCGCTTTTGCATGTCGCCCATCTTGACGAGGGCGATCGAGTGCTCTGCGCGCAGTTCAGCGTCCTTGGGGCGTTCCCGCCCCACGCGTTCAATCGCCTCCAGCGCGTCGGCGAAATGTCGCTCGGCAGTGGCAACGTCGCCTAAGGTGAGCGCAATCGCGCCTAGTTCGGTGTGCGCCCTACCCGTTTCGTGCAGCAAGCCGGGATCGTCCGTGTTGTATGCTGCTAGATCGAGTAGACGCGTGTAGGCCCCGTCCAGGATCACCTTGCGGACCTCCGTCTGGCCGGTCGTTCCACCCAGTTGGCTTGAGACTTCGCCGACCAGGAATCCCACCGTCTCTACGGCGCCGAAGAAGAGCTTGCTTGCTTGTTCAGCCTTTCGCGTGGCGCGGGCTTCAGCGGAAGCGGCGCGTTGGTAGAGCACGGTCAGCGTCGCGGCGTACGCGAGCGAGGCCACCAGCAAGACGGCGCTCGCCACCGCAGCGCCTCTGTGGCGGCGGACCGTCTTGGTGAGCACGTACAGGCGGCTTTCCCGCCGGGCTTCGATCACCTCTCCGTTGAGGTATCGCTCTATGTCTCCGGCGAGCAGCCCGGCGCTTTGATAGCGTCGTTCGGGTTCCTTGGACAAGCATTTGAGGACGATGGTGTCCAACTCGCCGTCAACATCGGCACGGTGCGTGCTGGGCTTGGCGGGCTCCGCATGGGCAATGTTGCGAAAAACATCTTGCGTGGGGCCGACCACGTCATACGGAAAGCGCCGCGTCAGCAGATGGTAAAGCGTCAGCCCAAGGGCGTAGACGTCGGTTCGCACGTCTACCTTGTTGGCATCCCCGGCCACCTGTTCCGGCGACGCCCAGGCCAGTGACCCCAGGAACTGACCGGTTTGGGTCATCAACGTGACGGCGTGTTCGGGATCGCATTCGTCCTCGATAAGTTTGGCCAGGCCGAAGTCCAGAATATGAGGTTGGCCGTTCGCATCGACGAGGATGTTGTGTGGTTTCAAATCACGATGCACAACGCCGCGCACGTGCGCCGCCTGCACGGCCCGGCACACCTTGCCGAACAGCGTGAGCGTGTCTTTGATGTTCAGGTTGTGATGGCGCCGGTAGGCGTCGATCGATTCGCCTGCGACGAAATCCATCACCAGATAGCGGTAGTCGCTGACCACGCCGCCGTCGTGGAGCCCGACGATGTTGGGATGGCTCAGACGGCCGAGAATCGCGATCTCACGCTCGAACCGCTTCTTCTCCTCCATATGGGCGACTTCCGACCAACGCATCACCTTGATGGCCACGAGATGATTGGTGGAATCGCGTGTCGCCCGGTAGACGATGCCCTGCCCGCCCCGGCTGACCTCTTCCAGGATCGTGTAGCCGGGGATCAGATCCTTAGCCAGGCGACCGTTGGCCGATGGGCCTTGCTTCTTGGTCCGAGCTACCTGCTCGCAGGCGCGAGCGATGAGTTCGTTGGGTGGTTCATCGGGCGACGATTGATTGGGAGAACGCATGGATGGCTTTCAAACCTGATTCAATGGGGGCGCGGCGAACCTATCGCCCATCCAGGAAAAACTTGGAGGAGGTGCCCATCAATTCCGCCAATCGGTCGTGGGCGCGGGCTCGGAGCATCCAAATGGCGCCGACTCCACGATTCATGGTCGCGGCTACCTCAGACACTGGCCGATTTTCAAGATCCGCCAACCGGATCACCGTTGCGTAATCCTCCGGCAGCTGGCCCAACGCGTCCTTGAGCAGCAATCCGGCCTCTTCTGTGGCGGCCGTACGGCTGGGGGATGTTTGGGATCCCGCGAGCTCGAGCAGCCGATCCAGCGTTGATCCATCGTTGGCAGTTTGACGGTGCTTACCTAGCGGGATTCGCTTTTTTCGCTGTTGCCGACGCACGGCGTCGAGGAGGTTGTTCCTGGCGATGCGTATGAGCCAATTGAGAAAGGAGTCAGGCCCATTTGGGGCAAACTGACCGATGCGCAAGAACGCCTCGAAATAGGTCACCTGAAGGACGTCGTCCGTCTCGAATAGGGATTGATAGCTAGCGTGTGTTTCACGTGAAACAAAACGGCGCAATTCCGGCTCGGCTTGGTGCAGTAGGCTCATGAGCGCTTCGGAATCGCCCGCTCTTGCCCGTTCAAGTAAGTCTTCAATCAAAGCGTCGCCTCCTTCACTATACTCACGGACGATCGTAGCAGATTTCTTGTTTTTCTTGAAGTTTTTTCGTGACACTCTGCCAGTTTTGACGCTTGTATAGGTGGAAGCCTCCAATTCCATATGGGTTCGAGGTCGGAACAACCCTCGCCTGCGTCCGAAAAATCGGGCGCAGGCGTTAATTTTGTTTGAATTGGCCGGAAAACCCTTTCTTTCCGGTATCGCCCTTCGAGCAAGCGGCCGGGGGCGACCGCGCCACATCCGGTCGCCCTCGCCCGTCGCTTGACCGCTTTTCTATGGGCCCCGACCAACCTCGGTGGTGGTCCGCCGTGGATCATCTGCAGGTTATCGGAACCAATGCGGCTACCATCCGCACGTGGCGTCCTTGTTTTGCTCCTCAAGCCACGTCAGCAGCGGCTGGAAGTAATCGACGATGGCCGTGGCATCCATGCGCGTTTCCCCGGTTAGCGCCTCAAGCGCTTCAGGCCACGGCTTGGACGCGCCCATTTCCATCATTTCGTTGAGACGCGCACCGGCGTCCTTATTGCCGTAGATCGAGCAGGTGTGCAGCGGACCTTCATGGCCGGCGACTTCGCAGAGCGCGCGGTGGAACTGAAATTGCAAAATCGTCGCGAGGAAGTAACGCGTATAGGGGACGTTCGCGGGGACATGGTACTTGGCGCCGGGGTCGAAGTCCTGCTCCGAGCGGGCGACCGGCGGGGCGATGCCCTGAAGCTCGGTCCGTAGTTTCCACCAATGTTCGTTGTACTGATCGGGTTTGACTCGACCAGAAAACACGTCGAAACGCCACTTGTCAACGACCAAGCCAAACGGCAGGAAGGCGATTTTGTCGAGCGCCCGGGCCATGAGGGGATTCAGGCTGCTGGGCGGCTCTTTGTCGAGGTAGCCGATCTTGACGAGGTAGGCCGGCGTGACGGAAAGGGCGATGGTGTCGCCGAGCGCTTCGTGGAAGCCGTCGTTGGCGCTGTTGGTGAACAGTGTGGGCAGATGCTTGTATGCGCGTTGGTAATAGTTGTGGCCCAGCTCGTGGTGGACCGTGGTGAAATCCTCTCCGGTGATTTCGATGCACATCTTGATGCGAAGATCATCCTTCCAGTCGATATCCCAGGCGCTGGCGTGGCAGACGACGTCGCGGTCGCGGGGTTTTTCGAACATGGAACGTTCCCAGAACGATTGGGGGAGCGGATCAAGCCCTAGCGACGAGAAGAACGCCTCGGCTTGTTTGACCACACCGCGGGCATCGAGCTTCTTTTTGACGAGCACATCGGTGAGTTCAAACGCCGTATTGGATTCCGGTGCGACCAGATCGAACAGATTGCCCCATTCCTGGCTCCACATGTTGCCGAGCAGATGGGCGGGAATCGGCTTGCCCGAGGGGACGCGATCCGCACCGTAGCGCGTTTGCAATCGGGTCCGCATGTAGCAGTGAAGTTGTTCATACAGCGGGCGAACCTGGTCCCACAGGCGGGTCAGCTCCGCTTCAAACTCGGCCGGCGGCATGTCGTATCGCGACTTCCACAGATCGCCGAGATCGTCGAAACCAAACTCCCGCGCGCCCTCATTGGCCAGATCGACGAAGCGGACGAATTGCTTTCGCATCGGTCGGGCGATCGTACGCCAACCGATCCAAGCTTGTTTGAGCTCGTCGTAGTCGTGGCTGGACGCCATGATCTTGGAGAGATCCCCCAACGTTTGGCAGTGCTCGGTATCGCCTTCCGGGCAGACCTTGCCTTTGCCGTACAGGCTGCCCATTTGAGTCGCCAGCCGGGCCAGCTCAGATCGCTTGGACGCGTCCGAAGGCGCGGGTAGGCTCAAGCTGAGGTTTAGGAGCGCGAACTTTCGCGCAAGGGATTTTTCAAGCGCCAAGCCCGAGAAACGTTGGGCCTGATCCGCTTTTCTAGAAACAAACGCCATGACCGCCTCATTGGCCCGGGCGGCGAGCAGGTCGGTATCGTGGGTAATAAAGGTGGCCTTGACCCATTCGCTCCGCTCGCTGGCGATCCAGAGATCGAGCAATTCGGATTCGAAGTCTTTCATGAAGGCCGCAGCCTCCGTGGGCGTGGGCTGTAACCCCGCGCGCCGGCCATTATTGGATGGTTGGGCAAGGGCTTCAGCCGACGCGGCGAACGTGGCGGCAGCAAGAAGCAGGTGAAGGGACACATTGAGTTTGCTGGCTTTCATGGAGCTCTCCTTGAAACGAGCGGTTGGGGGTAGTCTGTCTACCGCGTCGCAGGATGCCCCGTAACGCGCGTGCGTCGGCATCGTAGCGACTCATGAGCCGGTCGCCAACGGATGTAGAACGGTCGTCCTCGACCGTAGACGTAGCACGGTCGTCCGCGGCCGTTTTCCCGAAAACCGCCAGCCGGGGCCGTCCGGGCTACACCGGGCGATTATCGCCTCGTGTTCAGCATTCGATATCAGTGGTAGCCTTTGCTGCTGACTGGTGACCGCGGAAGGCCTGACTTGGGCCGGCCGGTCGAAAAAGTGGTACTTCACGCAGTGACGATCGCGGTATGGCCCAACTCGTCAGCTGTAGTTTGGTGAGATCACGATGATTGAATGCCCGAACTGCCGCGCACGCATCTCCTTCTTCCGTGCGTTTCGAACCACAGCCTGGGGTCGATTTCAGTGCAACGATTGCAGTTCCGTGCTCGCAATCGACGTCAAGCGGCGGTTCCTGGCAGTGGGGCTTTGGCTTGGCGTCGTTTACGTGTTGCTTGAGTTTTTCCGGGTCCAGGATTATGGGCTGGCAGCAACGATCGCTGTGAACGTTGGCACGTGTCTTGCTATGCTTTGTCTGTTCGAGAAAGTTGTGGTCATCGAACGACGCGCTTTTTGCTGTCGTCGATGTGGTTACTCGTTGCAGGGTCTGCCGACGCACCGGTGTCCGGAATGTGGGACGCCGTTTGATCCGGCCCAGCAGCAGCGCATCGCGGAACGCATCGGCTCGCCGCCACCGAAATCCAAGTATCGCTGGGTTGCGGTTGTGTTGATTGTGATCTTGACAAAGGCAATGGTTGCGAATCTGGTGGCGTTCCGGGCGGCGCGTGCCAAGGCGAGGCGTGCGCCAACGACAGCGCCGATTTCCATGCCGATCGCACCGGGTTGAGGTGATTGGGCGTCAACCGTCTGATAGGTGTATGGGGTATTCGGGCAGGCCACGTTGGCCGGAGCATGCGCGACGGCGTCTTGTATGACCACATGAGCTGTGGCAATATGGATAGAAAACGCAAGGTGCGCGTCAGCGACATGGGGGCGGGCCAAAAACCTCCGCCTTTTTTGTTGATGCCGATCCGGCAATGACTATACTACCGCGTTCACGTTCGGCGGGCGCCGGACAATGCCTCAATTATGGCACTATACGGACGGACCCCTGGATCATGACCGATGCACCGAAACGATGGCGATCCATGCGAGGATATGACTTGCGATTGCGCTCTAGCCGACCGTTCGATTTTCATTTGCGGTCGAGGTGCTGCGGGGTGGCCTTCGTGGCGTGGGGTCTCATTCTGTCT
Source organism: uncultured Phycisphaeraceae bacterium (assembly GCA_964651325.1). Lineage (GTDB taxonomy): Bacteria > Planctomycetota > Phycisphaerae > UBA1845 > UBA1845 > JADFOB01. The sequence goes on along the minus strand of CAZYXP010000040.1, from coordinate 4,957 downwards.
ATGGGGGCCGCTCCGGCGTTGCATGCCGCCGACAAGCCGCTGAGTTGCATGGATTGTCATGCGCAACAGGCCGGGGAGTTTGAACGGTCCGTGCATGGCTCGTTGGCTTGCAGCGACTGTCACGGAGGAGCTGCGGCGTACCCGTTGCCCGCCTCGCAGGCTCAGCTTCTTGCTGCCGGCGTGGTTGGCCGACGCGGCGACTTCGATCATGGCGATTCTTTTACCGGCAAGCCGGCCAGGAACCAAATTCCGGAGCTATGCGGTTCGTGCCATTCGGATGTGGTGCGCATGAATCCCTACAGTTTGCGAACCGACCAATTGAGTCGCTACTGGACGAGCGGCCACGGCAAAACGCTTCGGGAAAAGGGCGACGATAGGGTGGCCGTGTGCGTGGATTGCCACGGATCCCATGAAATCCTCGGCGGCAAGAACCCCAAGAGCAAGACGCACGCGCTTAATATTCCCGACACGTGTGGCCGCTGCCACGCGGACGCGGGCTTGATGAAAGAATTCGGCATTGGGGTGGGCATCGTGGACGAATATCGTCAGAGCGTTCATGGGCGCATGCTGCTAGATCAGCATGATACCGGCGCCCCGAATTGCGCGACATGCCACGGCAATCATGCGGCCGCGCCGGTCGGTTTTGAATCGGTGAGCACGGTATGCGGCAGGTGCCACGTCGCCGCATCGCAGGCGTTCGCGTCAACAGTCCATGCGGACCAGGAGGATTTCCGCGGTTGCGTTCAATGCCACGGCGGCGGTGAGGGGAGTTTTCATCACAAGATCGAACGGGTAACGCAATCCACGGCGATGATGAGCATCCTGTATGCCGGTATACAGGAGGTCTACCGAAATCCGACGCCGGCGCAGATTTCCGAGGGCGTGCATCCTGCGCCCAAACGGCTGTTGAATCAGGCTTTGGAAAGTTGTCTGGAGTGCCACGAAGAGGTGGAGGAGGACGAGAGTCTTCAGAAGCAATTCGCCTTACTCGATACGATCGCCGAGGCGGAGCGTGCGTACATCAAAACGGCAAGCCGATTGGCCGACATGCGTCACGGCGTGTTGCTTACGGACGCTCAGGAGTTCGCGTTTCAGGATGCCAGGACGCACTTGGTCGGGCTTGCGCCGCTTCAGCACACGCTTAGCGCCGAGAAGGTGGCCGCCAAAGCGCAAGAGGTTCACGCCGTGTGCGATCAGGTTGAGGCCGAGCTCGATGAATTGGATGCGGGGTTGCTGTGGCGGCACAAGCTGCTGATTCCGATCTGGGTGTTCGCGGGGCTGTTCGCAGCCGTCCTTTATGCCAAGTTCAAGCAGCTCAAAGCTCTATACGTTGTTCCGATGCCCAAGAAGGGCGCCTGAGAAAGAGGGATGATGGACAAGCCCAAGACAATGAATCGCCGTGGTTTCCTGGACTTGGTGGTGGCACTTTTTTCGTCCATATCGGCGGTGGCGCTCACGATACCCGCGCTGATGTATCTCTGGCCGGCCGCCAAGGGTAAGGGCGCCGAAAAGGTCGAAGTGGACGGCGCCGACGCCATGCAGGTGGGGCAGGCCAAGACCTTGCAGGTTGGGGGACTGGCGGTCATCGTGGTTCGTCAGCGATCGGGGTTCAAGGCGTTTTCCGCGTCATGCACTCATCTGGGCTGTCTGGTCTCGTGGGATGGTGCCGACGGATTGTTCAAGTGCCCCTGTCATGCGGCAGTTTTTGGCATGGACGGAGCAGTCGTATCCGGCCCGCCGCCGCGTGCGCTGCCGGAGTATCAGATCAAGGAAGTTGGCGGCAAGGTTTTTGTGACCGGTAAGGCGTGAGCGGCCGCGCAATGGGGGCCGCTGCGGCGGGGCCGCGTGATGGGGCTTCGGCCATCGCATTCGGTGAAAGGTTACCGACAGCATGAGTTTGGGTGACGGATTCAGACGATTCTTTGAATCGCGGTACGACATGGAGTTTGCGCGCGCCTTCGTGGACAAGCAGGCGCACAAGCGGCTTCCTCCGCGTACGGGCTGGTTGCACATCTACGGAAGCCTATCGCTACTGCTGTTCATCAGTCAGACGGTGACGGGCGTGCTACTGCTTATCTACTACCGCCCCACCCCGGAGGCGGCGCACGAGTCGATCAAATTCATCACCGCTGAGGTTCACTTTGGCTGGCTGTATCGGCAGGTGCATGCGTGGGGTGCGTCGCTGATGATCCTGGCGCTCGTGCTGCATATGACGCGGACCTTTTTCATGGGCTCGTACAAGCGGCCGCGCGAGCTCACCTGGGTCTCCGGCGTCTTGATTTTCATCGTGACGATCACCTTTGGGTTTACGGGGTACCTGTTGCCGTGGAATCAGATCGCTTTTTGGGCGACTACGGTCGGAACAGAGTCGGCGAACAAGGTTCCGCTAATCGGGGGTTGGCTACAATATTTTCTCCGAGGCGGCGACGCGGTGACCGGCGAAACGCTTTCGCGTTTCTTCGTGGTCCATGTGATTATTCTGCCGTGGGTGCTGACGGGGCTGGTAGCCGTTCACCTTTTCTTGATGCGATTGAACAACTTGGCGACGCTGGAACGCGTGGGAGAGGAAAAACCTCTCGAGCCGAAGCATGGCATTCCGTTCTTCCCGGTGCATGTGGCCAAGGAAGGCGTGGTGGCCGTCCTGCTGTTTGCGGTGCTGGTGACGCTTTCCGTGTTGAGCCCGTGGGAGATCGGCGAGCCGGCCAATGCGCTGATGACGCCCGAGCACATCAAACCGGAATGGTACTTCCTGCCGAGCTACCAGCTATTGAAGTATTTTGAAGGTCCGTATGGGGCGATCGTGGGCATCTTCGCGTGTTCGGTGCCATTTTTGCTGTTGCTGCTCTGGCCGTTTTTGGATCGAGGCAAAGAGCGACATCCTCGAAAACGTCCTTTGGCAGTTGGCATCGGGCTCGTTGGTCTGCTCAGCGCGATGTTCTTGGGATACTTGGGTCATATTTCTTCCACCGACGTCAGCGTCTTCGGGACGACGTACCATATTGATTTGTTGGGTTGGCCGCACAAAATCGAGGCGGATCCGGCGGGTACGGATTCAGCCGATCCCAATCAAATCGGCGGCGAGGAATCGCCCGGTGCCGGCCATTGACAGGACCATGGCACCCAGTGCGTCCTGTGGGGTTGGGTCAGTCGTGTGTAGCCCAGCCGTCCTCGGCTGGGTAGGCCCAGTTTCTCACCGCTGGATAATCGGCCAGACACAGCGGAGGGCCGCTGTGCTACAGTGGAGCGCCGCTGTGCTACAGGCGATACGCCATCAAGGCAGCTTTGCGCTAAGGCAAACGCGCGCCGGAGCTGTGCTTGGGCTTCTCGTCTTCAGGCTTCGGGGCATCGCCGAGTAGGACCGTTGTGTCTGGGTGCTCCTTGATCCACTCGCCCAGCGGAACCACGGGCGGCTTGGTGATGAAGGGGATTTGGGCGCCGAGCTTCTTGCCACCCACGCCGTCAAACGCGCCGTCATCCAGCGGATACCATACCGTCCCGGTCAGGCGATCGTAGAGCAAGAACACATTGTTTAGCGTGTAGCCCGTGGTGCCGAAGGTGGTTACCTGATCGCCGACTTCTCGTCCGTACACGACGGACAGTTGATCGAGCGGTCACCATCCGACCGTGACGGGTTTGCCGCCGACGGTATCGTTGACCAATTCATGGCGATTCAATAGCTTGATCGGGTACGCGCGTACGTCGCCGTTGTGGGCGTATCCAATCACGCTAAGCCTGTTCAGATCCGATGTTTTCTTGGCATGCCAACGCTCCAGCAACGCCGGATCGTCGGGCGCGACAAAAATCGGATGATCGATGGAGGGGATGGTATCTTTCCCGATCCCGTACTGAACCTGCTCCAGCTTTACCGGTGAGTTGCTCATATCGAACCATTCGGACGATGCTTCCTTAGGGTTCTTGGACCCTTTGGCCCAGAGGAATTGCTCGGACCCCTCGCGGCGAATCTTGCCCAATTTGGGCTTTGGCTTGGCCGAGGTGGCGCTGGCATCGTTGGCGTGCGTATTGGATTGGGCCGAGGCAGTCTTGGGCTGGTAATAGCGGAGCACGCCTGCCGCGAGCTGTTGCCCGCCAAATGCGAGCAGACCGATCGTTAGCATCCAATGGATCCACGAGGCCTTGGGGCGGCGCGATGTTGTTTCTTCCGTCATGGCATAGGGTCCAGAGCGTCAGGGGGGATGCGGGCGCGGACAACTTTCGAGCTGCCACTTGCGAGCGCGCGCAACCTGTGCCTAAAGCTGAATTTTGGGTGAGAATATTCCCGGATTTCAGAGAATTCCTGTGCAAAACCCTGTTTCTCGGAAGAACTGTACGCGCGGTACGTCGGAAGCGAGATGCTCTCAGCTGCATTTGTCTGCACGCCCCAGACGCGCAGGCATGGAAACGCTTCACTCGTACGTGTGCGCGTCCGGGTGGCCGCGCGGGCTAAAGCCCGCGGCTCGGGGGCGTGCCGCCCCAAGAAAGAAGCACGCCACGCCCCGATAGCACACCGTGCGCTTAGCAAGCCCTTGGTGGGTCGACTATCGAGTGTAGAATTCAACGATGAGGCTGAAATTGACCTCAAACGGGAGCCGTGTTTCTTCCGGCGTGGGAAGAGCCTTGACTTCGGCTTCCACCTTTTCTTGCTCAACACCTAGCCAGGATGGATTGAAAACGACTTCCGCCGTTTCAGCGGCCGCTTTGACGAATTTCTTGCTGCGATCCTTGGTGCTGATGACGTCGCCGGGCTTGACCCGAAACGAGGGGCGATCGACCCTGCGTCCGTTGACCAGGAAGTGGCCGTGGGCGACCATTTGGCGGGCCTGCCAGATCGTGCGGCACCACGAAGCCCTCCGGACGACGTTGTCCAGACGCCGCTCGAGCAACTCCTGGAAGACGACGATCGTGTTCCGCTTGTTGCCGTTGGCCTCCTGCATGTACCGCCGCAGTTGCTTGTTCGAGA
>CAZYXP010000039.1:0-23232 GCA_964651325.1 uncultured Phycisphaeraceae bacterium | reverse complement strand
GGGCGCGGTTCGGATGGGCGCGGTTGGGGTCACCGTCTTGCAAACCTAGGCGACGCAGGGCTCGGTGACGGTGGTCGTTTTGTGCGTGAATTCAATGACGGCTAGCGTCATGTCATCGTTGGGCTCGCCGCCGCCGAGGAAATTGTGAACCGAAGCCACCAATCCCCGCAAAATCGCCTCGGCGCCGCACGGCGCGAGCGATTGGACGATCCGCTCGATGCGATCATCACCGAAAAGGGCTCTTGGATCCAAATGGGCTTCCGATACGCCATCAGTGAAAATGACCAGGAGATCCCCGGCCTCCGCGTCGCACCGCACGGTATCGGGAAGGTATTGCGACTCTTCCATCGCACCCAAGGGAAGGGCGCCGCCACCGATGCGGTCCACACAGCCGGTGGCGGCGCGAAAGAGTATGGGAGCAGGCATCCCGGCCACGGCCACGGATGCCTTAGTCTTGTCACTTGAAGCGGCATCTTCGAATGTCGCGCTCACGGTAGCACAGAAGCGCTCGCCATCAAACGCCCTAAACAAACGCCCGTTGAGGCACTTGAGCCAAGATCGCTCGTTGCGCTGCGTCTCGTTCATCTCGCTCAGCGCGTCGAGCACCTGATCGCGAGCCGGCGCGGCATCGAGCCCGTGGCCAGAGACATCCGCGACCGTCAATCCGACGTGGCGGCCAGGCGTCTGGCGCAGCTCCACAAAATCGCCCCCCGCGCCATCCAGACAATTAACATAGGAATGCACCCGCACGGACCCGGCTGTCACGGTTCGCCAGTGGCCATCCCGTGTTGCCGTTGTTTGGTTGTCCGTACCTAGCATGACCATTTCGTTGTCTCCGCGTGGTATCTATAGGACCTATAGGCACGAGGCGTGCCACCCTGACACAAAATGCGAATAATCCCGACGTAGGTCCGAAAAACATCGCCTGCGTTCCGTAACCGACCTGTTCGTGGTTCCCGTATTCATCCATAACTGCCCCCGCCCTCCACCGCATGACCGGGATGAGTGCCGATTTGCCCATATCTGGGGAAATGCCCCCCCACAATGATCGCTGGCGTCATGCGTTGACGCCCGCGGGTCCAAACCCTACGTTTAGCGCGGCTGGCTCGATGAGAAGCGGGGCAGGAATACAACGGGAAGCCTGATATATGGTGTGTACACGGGCCCAAATCGGCAATGTGACGATCACGGATGACGCTCCTCTTGTGCTGCTGGCGGGGCCGTGCGTTATTGAATCGCGCGATCATACGCTGCGGCTGGCCGAGGCCATTGCGGGAATCTGTGAGCGGCGCGGCGTCCCCCTCGTGTTCAAAGCCAGTTTCGACAAGGCCAATCGATCGAGCATCAACAGTTTCCGCGGGCCGGGGCTCGAGGATGGATTGGCCACGCTCGCTGCGGTTCGCAAGGAATTGGGCCTTCCGGTTGTTTCGGACATCCACACGCCGGATCAGGCCGGTCCCGCGGGAGAAGTTCTCGACTGCCTTCAGATTCCCGCATTTTTGTGTCGCCAGACCGATTTGCTCGCGGCCGCGGCGAAGACCGGCCGCTGTGTCAACGTCAAGAAGGGGCAGTTTCTTTCACCGGAGGAGATGGAAAACGTCGCCGTCAAACTCACCGAATCCGGCTGCGACAATTTTCTATTTACCGAGCGGGGCACGTTTTTCGGCTACAACCGGCTCGTAAACGACATGACCGCCCTAGTCAAAATGAAAGCGTTTGCACCCGTGGTGTTCGACGCGACGCACAGTTGCCAGCTTCCCGGCGGCGCGGGAACGAGCAGCGGCGGCCATCGGGAGTTTGCCGGCAGACTCGCGGCGGCGGCGGTGGCGATCGGAACTGACGCGCTGTTCATGGAGGTCCACAACGACCCCGCCAACGCCAAGAGCGACGCAGCCACGGTTTTCCCGCTGGATCAACTCGACGGTTTGCTCAATCAGCTCATGAGGATTCAAGAGGCGGTACGGTAGACCGGCAAACGCTTCTTGAGCGAGTGGATCATGTGTAGCCCAGCCGCCCCCGGCTGGGTGCGGGCCAAATGCAGCGGAGGGCTGCTGCTCTATAGGTGCTGTGTGCGTTCCAACCACAGCGGAGGGTCGTTGTGCTACATAGGCTGGTTGCCAGCTGGCCACAGCGGACGACCGCTGTCCAATGTGGGCGCGCCGAACACATGCGAACGGATGGAGCGCGAATAGCCGGCGCCTGCACGTGCGCGAGCATCTACATTCCCGGAATTGGGACATCTTGTGAACGGCGGTTGAAAACCGTAGCGTTTTGGCGGTTCCGATGGTCGATTAAAAACCGTAGCGCCCCGGGTCGCCCACGGCTCTGAGTCGGCGCGGTATTACGCCAGAAACGCGGCATATTCCGCGCCGTCTGGCCTAGTGGCGTGGCTTGCATATCCCTACGCATCCCCGAAGATGGCCCAACCGCGGGGGAACGGGTCATGAACGCGGCCTCCACCCCCGATGGGCCCGGTCGGTACAGGGATGGAGTGGTTATGAGGGTATGCGAGAACACCATTGCCGGAAGGCCAGAACCCAACACATCCAAATGCCGCAGGCCGAGGTTCGCCCAGCGATAACGACTTCGTCCCGACCGTCTTCGGGCGCGACAAACATCGGCATCACGCGCTCCTATTAGCGGCGATCCTGCTATTGGCCGGGCTTCTTCGATTCCCCTGGCTGGCCGATGCGCCGCCCGGGCTACACCCCGACGAAGCGGCGAGCACGTGGAATGCCTACTGCCTCCTCAAGACGGGCACAGATCAGGTGGGCGTTTCGTGGCCGGTGTTCTATAGCCGCGGTTTGGGCGCCAACCGGAGTACGCTCTACTACTACTTGACCATGCCCTTTCAGGCGGTCGGTGGGCTTGGCGTTTGGACCGCGCGGCTTCCCGTCGCGACGGCGGGGGTACTCGCGGTATTCGCGATTTACGGGATCGCGGCCATGCTGTTCGGTCGATGGACCGGCCTGATGGCGGCGATGCTCTTGGCGCTGAATCCCTGGGCGATAGCCCTCTCTCGGATCGGACATGATGCTTGCGTAGCGCCGCTACTGATCGCCGCGGCGATTGGCTCCATGCTATGGGCGTCGCTCCCCATCGCGGGCGCGGGCGACGGCCGGGCGAAGCCTGTGCGTTGCGGGCTTTCGGGCATGCTCTGCGGCGTCGCCTGCTACGGCTACCCGTCGATACGCATTTTCATCCCGGTGATGCTGGTCGCCTTGGTGCTGACCAACCGGCGGGCATGGCTCGACCTGCTCCAGGATACGGCTCGCCGACGAGCGTTAGCGGTTTTCTTCGTCGCTTTCATGGCATTGTTCGGCCCGCTGGCCATCAAGCATCTGATTGACCCGGCCATTGCCAAGCGATCCGCATCGATTTGGATCGCGGATGATGCTCAGTCCGTTTGGACTGCGGCGTGGGCGATCCTGTCGCGCTATGCTGAACATTTTGGCCCGGATTACCTCTTCATCCGTGGAGACTTGAACGTCGGCCGGGCCGTGCCTGGGATCGGGCAATTCCACTGGTACGCCCTTCCGCTGCTTGCGCTGGGGTTCACCCGATGCGCCACTCGATGTGTCACGTCGCCGAGCCATCGCGCTGCGATAGTGCTCGTCGCGCTCTATCCGATTAGCGACGTGCTCTTCAGCGCGCCGGGCCCCCATTCGTTTCGCAGCGCGACCGGTCTGATCGGGCTGGTTCTGGTTTGCGCGGTTGGGGCGCAATCGGCCATGGAGTGGGTGCGTGGGAAACATGCGGGTGTCGCTCGTCTGTCGTTTGGCCTGCTACTCGTAATCATGGGCTTGTCCACGGCGGCCCACGCGGCGTATTACATGACCAAGGTTCGGCACTTGCCGGAGGTGCGCCGGGAATTCCACGCCGATCTCGTAGAGGCGGCCAAGTGGCTCAAACCGCGGTGGGATCAATACGAAGCGCTTTTCTGCACCAACAAGGGCATGAACATGCCCTACATCGTTACGTTGGTCGCGGCGGACTACGACCCGGTTCGATGGTTTCGCGAACCCCGCAGTGTTCACAATCCGGGCGAGTGGGATCTGTACACGCGATTCGGGAAGTTCTACACGATGTACGATCCGGTGTTTTACGCCCCGGCTGTCGAAGCGCTGCGCGCCAACGGTCGGCCAGATCGGGTTTTGTTTATCGTGCGCCCCGAACAGGTCACCGACGCGCAAAGAATCGTCCACAAGATCCTCGATTCAATGGGCAGACCCACGCTCGTGTTGCTCGAAGACGAGCTTTGAGGCGCGGCGTGTAGGACAGCGGCCCTCCGTGGAGCATAGCGGCCCTCCGCTGTGTCTCGCGAGCATGGTGGCATGCAAGACCCCAGCCGAGGGCGGCTAGGCTACATGCGGCTGGGCTACATGTGATTACATGTGATTGAGCCTGCGCTAATGCTTGAAATGGCGCGTGCCTGTAAAGATCATGGCGACGTTGCGCTCGTTGCAGGTGGCGATGGTGTCTTCGTCTCGCTTGGAGCCGCCGGGTTGGATGATCGCCCGCACGCCGGCATTCATGAGAATTTCCGGCCCGTCGGAGAAGGGAAAAAACGCGTCCGACGCAGCCACCGCGCCGGCGAGTTGGTCGCCGTGACCGTTTTCCTTGGCCAGCCAGGTCGCAATCCGACAGCTCATAACCCGGGACATCTGCCCCGCACCATTGCCGATGAGCATGTTATCTTTGCAAATCGTAATCGCGTTGCTCTTGGTATGTTTGCACACCAGCCACGCCAACCGCAAATCGGCCATCTCGGCATCCGTGGGCGTGCGGCGCGTTACTACCTCCCATTGATCCTCGTTCAGGCCGGTCAGATCGCGAGACTGCGAGAGTATGCCGCCGACGATTGTCTTGTCTTCCCGATCGTGCTGATCGGGCGCCGCCGCCATGTCACCGACCGAGATCAGACGGACTCGCTGGCCCCATGGCTTGGCCGCGCGAATGGCATCGATCGCATCCTCGGCAAACGAAGGCGCAAGCCACACCTCTGCAAAAAACCCGCCCGCGCCGGCCTGCTTGCCGAACCGATCATAGGTATGCATAACAACGTCTGCGAAGTCGCATGTAATCTCGAACGAGCAGGCAAGAATGCCGCCCATGGCCGCGTTGGGGTCGCCAAGATAAGCGCGACGGTAGGCCTCCACTGGATCGTCCGCCATGCCGACCCCGCAGGCATTGGTGTGCTTGATGAAAGTGCAAACAGCAGTCTTGCTACTCGCCGGCGTGGCAAGGTTGGCTCTTGCAAGCTCCTTGCAAACTTCCAGCGCCGCGCCGGCATCCACGTAGTTGTTGTACGACAGCGCCACAGCGGATTCGCCCGCCTGCACGGAACCTCCGAGGCTCGATTCGCCACAGTCTTCCGCGAACATAGGAGTGAAGAAGGCCTGTTGATGGGGGTTCTCGCCGTACCGAAGCGCGTCATCAGTGCATGCAGGAGCACCGACTCGATCCGCCATCCAATCGGCGACGACCGCATCGTAATGCCCAGTCAATTCAAAAGCCGAGGAGGCCGACAACCTAAGACATTCCGATACGGCATCCTCGTCGTCACGATCCCGAAGCACATCGAGCACGTCGTCGTAGAACGACACGTCGGGCACCACCAGAACATGCTTATGATTTTTGGCCGCGGCGCGGAGCAGGCATGGCCCGCCGATGTCGATCATTTCTATGGCCTGCTCGAAGGTGCAATCCGGGTCGCCGATGGTTTCCTCAAACGGATAGAGATTCACCACGACCATATCGATGGGTTTGATGCCCTGCTCGGCCAACTGGCGCATGTGCTCGGGATTGTCGCGGTCGGCCAGGATGGCGGCGTGGATCTTGGGATGAAGCGTTTTCACGCGCCCATCCATCATTTCAGGGAAGCCGGTGACCTGGTCAACCAGCGTGACCGGAATCTTGTTGTCCTTCAGTAAGCTGGCCGTGCCGCCGGTGGAAATGATCTCAATGCCGAATTCGCTGGCCAAAGCGCCGGCGAAATCAACGAGGCCCCGCTTATCGTAAACGCTGATAAGTGCTCGCTTGATCTGCATAGAGGACATTGATTGTACTCGGTTATGAGGGGAAGAAGCTGTCAGCCATCAGCTTTCAGCCGTTAGTAAGAGAAATAAACTCGTCGTGCGGAGTTTCTGGGCCAATAGGCCCGGAGCGCCGCGTTGTATCCGTGGCGCGATTACCGAAGAACACCGTCGCCCTAGTCTGGCTGAATGCTGACGGCTGATCGCTGACAACTCCCCCGTCTACTTCTTGTCACGCCGACTTCGCAGGATGTCGGAATCCGAATCGCCCTCACTCGACGGGGATGCGGGATCAGGTTTCGATGATGCGCCGCGCCTTGCCACCGGAGGTGGTAGCCTCAGATTGTCCCGGGCGGCTCCCGCGCGGGTACCGGAGAGATAGGCGGTGCCTGCCGGTTTGAGGCACAAGACTCGGCCGTCGCGATAGGCAAGATAAATCGCATCGTCAAACCGGTTCACCGCGACCGTATCGCCGGCGTCAAACTCGGCTTGCGCCGCCCCGGACTGATTGTCCACGAGCACCAAACGGCCATCGGAAGTCTGCACCGCGACGCGACCGGGAAGCTCGGCCAAGAATGCATTGCCTTCCTTGACGTTCCAAAGCTTCTTTCCGGAAACTACATCGATGCAGGACAACCCGCCAAGACCGCAATGCTGATAGATTCGCGTGCTCGTCGCCACCGGCCCTTCCGCGAGCTTGCAAGGAAACCTAACTCGCCAGACTTGTTCACCGGTCCGACCATTCAGCTTGTAGAGCGATCCACCCATGCCGGCCACGTAGACCCCGCTGCCGTTGACGGCCGGGTCACCAAACACGCCCCCTTCGGCCCGAAATTGCCACCGATAGGACTTGTCCAACGCCGAACATGCGACCACCAAGCCCGATTGGGCCGCAAACAAGACGTTTTGCTGACCGAACAAAAGCGGCGCGGCGGTTACAGGCGATTCCAGTGCGATTTCCCACCGGTCGAGCACGTTCCCTTCGCAGCCTCCCAGTAGCTTTAGCGATCGCACGCGGCCGTCCAACGCACCGACGAAGACCGATCGCTCCGCACCGACAAGCGAACCGCCGCGATTGAGCCTATCGACCACGTGGAATAGCCGGTCGCCCGAGTATCGATCCATCACGAAGAATCCCTCTCCGGCTAGAATTCCGACGGGGCCGTTGCCCTGGCTCGTCCAGAAATGGATGGGTTTGCGAATCTGACTATCCGGCGCCGCAATCTTATCGGCCCAGCGAATGAGGCCCACGTCCGCTTGCAAAGAGTAAAGCGAACCGTTCTGGCTGACCACGTACACGGTGTCATCCACTCGATAAATGGCATCCACTCGGTCTTGCCCGACAAGCGGGATGTTTGCCGTCCAAAACCTCGCGAGCCCGGCCGAAGCCAGGTCTGCGTCGGTCAAGGAAGGCGCCGCGAGCACGGTACGGGCCGCTATAACGGCTAAGAAAACCATGGTTGTGTTTGTTCTACTTCGCATGACTCGGCCGTTCCCGTCAGGCTCCATTCCGCAAATTCCATGGCCCAAATTTCCATGGCAATACCGGGAAACGCTCCCGGCGTCGGCGTAGCTGGAGGATACCGTTAGATTGCTCGATCAGCGTCAATCCCCCCCATCGCCCGCCCTCCGGATGGCAGGCCTTTCACGGCAGCTTGAGGGTCTGGGTTGCCGCTCAGGTGGCCGTATGGGCAGGCCCCATACAGTCCACTGGGAAGAGGTTGGACGACACAGAAACAGCCCCAAGCCCCTGAAAAAAGGGTACTGAGGCGTCAATCAAACATGGGCAGAGGCGGACTTGAACCGCCGACACACGGATTTTCAGTCCGTTGCTCTACCAACTGAGCTACCTGCCCGGTACGTCAACTCGCCGGACTGCAAGGCCGCCCGGACTGCATCACAGAGCCTTCGCGTCGCGGCCTTGCCAAGGACGTGAAGAATACGGGTCGCATCATTATCGGTCAAGCTTGCGCAAGACATTCCCTCCACTTATCCACGCGTCCATGCCGTGTCGCCGATATTGAATAGAGTCAGCCCCACCCCTAGAATCTGTTGACGGGCGCACGGGGCAGAAAACCGACAGAAATCGGAGCCGTGACCGTCGAATTTCGCGATACTTGGCGTTCGCGTTGGGGAGGACAAGAGATGCAGCGTTGGCGACAAGCGGGCGTGGAGGGCGACTGCCGGCGAATCACAGGGCTCTCGTTGGCCATTGGACTTGGCCTGATCACCTGTTTTTTCGGTTGTACGCCCATTTCGATTGCACCGGTCTGCCCGAACTCGCTGCGGGTGGGGGAATCCGGCCCCGTGGTGTCCAACGTAGCAAACCCCAAGGGCCTCGCTACCTATCAATGGGATGCGATTCCGAGCGACGCGGGAACGTTTGAGAATCCCAATGTGCCTGAAACGCGTTTCACACCGTCGATTGAGGGAGACATCGTGCTCCGGCTGACTGCCAGCGATGGGCTTTTTCAGGTTATTTCAGAATGTGTCACGAGCGTTACCGGCGCGGTGGGTGCCTCGGTCTCGCTGCTGGCCGACCCTGCCGCTGCACTGGTTGGAGAAGTGGTGACGCTCACCTGCAGTAGCGACGGAACATTCGATCTAACCGTGTTCGCCATCACTCAGACGGAGGGCGTGGCCGTCGATTTGCAGCAGGTATCCCAATCCGTCGCAACCTTCACGCCGTCTGAGATCGGAGATGTCACCTTTCGCTGCATAGGCGAAACGAGCCGCGGAGCGCAGACCGACCCGGCGACGGCCACCATCACGGTGAACCAGAGCCTACCCGATCCCGACCCCAATCCTCCCGGTGATGGCGATGCAGGCGCAGGATCGGACGGAACCGGCGACACGGGCCTCCCCCCGCGTGGGGGTGGCCGAGGGGCCCGCGGATAGCGATCCCACCGGAATTGCCTTGCCATCATATCGACGAACAAACGCGTTGTCGTATTGACGGAGTAGGGTCAAACGGATATTGTCCGCGCGGCAACGCTCAGCCGATCGAAATGGTACGGCAGGTTTCGTTTTCGCGCACGGAGTCCGGACGTTTGGTTTGTCCCCATCCACGCCCGACCATCGACGTGCGCGTATGCTCCTGCCCTCGGTCGGCCGGAAATACAGAGAGAGCGCCGGCCATCCTCGTTAGGATCAGGGCAGGCCTCTTGGGGATCATTGCAGGACGGTTCAGACTTAACGCAGGAGAAGAAATCATGGCCCACGAAGTACCGCCACTACCCTACGCCTTCGACGCGCTCGAGCCCCACATCGACGCGAAAACGATGGAAATCCATCATGACAAACATCATGCCGCCTATGTCAACAAGCTCAACGCGGCGCTGGCGGATCATCCCGATCTGCAGGCCAAGAGCCTTGAGGACCTACTTACGGGGCTTGCCTCGCTGCCGGACTCCGTTCGTGGGGCCGTCAACAATCACGGCGGAGGGCACCACAACCACAGCGTGTTCTGGAGCAACATGAGCCCGGACGGCGGCGGCGAACCCGAGGGCGCGCTGGCGGACGCGATCAAAAGCGCGTTTGGCGGATTCGACGCGTTCAAAGCCAAGTTTGCGGCGGCGGCCGGGGGACGATTCGGCAGCGGTTGGGCCTGGGCGTGCGTCAACAAGAGCGGCGCGTTGGTCGTGCAGGATTTCCCCAATCAAAACAGCCCTCTGGCCGAGGGCCTTACGCCCATCCTCGGCATTGATGTCTGGGAACACGCCTACTATCTGAATTATCAGAACCGCCGACCGGACTACATTGCCGCGTTTTGGAACGTGGTCAACTGGAAGGATGTCGCGCGGCGCTTTGCCGAGGCCAAGTAGCGACACTGTTTCGGTGTATCGAATTGCAAGACGGAAAAACGGCGGGTCGCACCCTACGACGGGTCGCGACCCGTTTCCTTTGGCAGCGGGAATCCCATGAGTGGTCAGCGACTTGCTTGGACGGATGAAACGCTCGCTGCGCCGCACGAGGTCAAAGACAAAGCGCAGCGTGTGCGTACGATGTTCAACGACATCGCACCCCGTTATGAGTTGATCAACACGCTGTTCAGCCTGGGGCTCGACCGCCTTTGGCGTCGCAAAGCGGTCAAAATGGCGAAGATAGGCCCATGCGACCAAGTCCTGGACATCGCTTCGGGCACGGGCGACCTTGCCCGGGCTTTCTTTCGCGCCGGACCCCAGCTCGTGGTCGGAGCAGATTTCGCACACGCCATGCTCGTGAGGGCGGCCGGACGAGCTCGCGGCCCGCAGCATTGGTGTGAGTCCGACGCCTTAGCGCTACCCTTCAAAGACACCTGTTTCGACGTCGTCTCTTGCGCGTTTGGCATCAGGAATTTCCAAGACCTCGACCGCGGTTTGCATGAGATGGCCCGGGTACTCAGAAGCGGCGGCCGGGCGATCATCATCGAGTTCACGGTCCCGCGCAATCCGGTGGTGCGATGGGTTCATGGCGTTTACGCCCGGGGGTTCATGCCGATTGCGGCCTCGTTGATCAGTGGAGATCAATCCGGAGCATATCGCTATCTGCCTAAGTCCGTGGTATCTTTCGTTAGCGGTGAGGAGCTAGTCGATCGATTGCGTTCGGCCGGATTCGATCGAGTGGAACGCGTCTCGATGACTGCGGGCATGATATCGATTTACGCGGCCTGGCGGAAGTAATTCATGGTTGAAGCATCGGCAGCCAACCCACGCCTTCGATCTAAGCAGACCGCGCCCAACCACGCGCCCGCCAAGCTCGACGGGGAACCGATGGTAGACGTCTGGTCGCGATCGGGTTCCAAGTACCGCATTCGAGCCGTCGTCCTGCTTGCCATCAATGTTGTCTTGTTCGCGGGGGTAAGCTGTTTCGCCTATTGGATTCGCAGCGGGGTCGCCCTGGCGCCGATGATGCCCGGATACTGGGGTGAAATAGCGGAGACGTTCAACTTCAGCGGCCAACCGAGTATCACGCTGGCCCATATGCTAGTTGAGCCGATCAGCGTGCAGGATGTCCCGATGCAGATCTTCATCATCGGGTTGCTCATGGCGGCGCTGATCGCGATACCGATCCTGGTGTCGATCCTGTACCGTTTCTGGTCGAGCGTGCCCTTTATCCTTTCCGTCTGCATTCTGGCGGTCATGCCGTGGCTGGCGATCACGCTGCTCGGCGCTTGCGTGATCGCGTCGCTGCGCCCGTTCCGCACGCGCATTCGTTTCGTCTCGGCACTGTTCGCGCTGGTCCCCATCGTGGCCTACCTGATGATGGCGTGGCACGGGAGCGAAGAAATGGTCATGGGACGGTTTGACCCTATTGATCGGGTCAAATTCGTGGCGCCTTGGGTGTTGGCCGTCGTGGCTTCTACGCTGGTTTTTGCGATCGTCTTGGGCATCTCGAAGATCGTAGACCACCGGCCCGGCGCTATCACGGCCTTGCTGGCCGTCATGTTCGGTTTGCCCGTCGGCCTTTTTGAGTTTCACGTGGGGCGCGACGAGCTTCATTATCGCGTCTTGGAATCGCTCAACAACTACTACTTCATGGCGTTTGACGCCAAGCTCGACCTGACCGATCGAGTCGAACGGCGGTGGGCTTCCCATCCGCTGCCGCGTCCTAGTTGGGATGAGCTCTTCCAAGCCGAGCAGCAGCGTTGGCAAAGTGAGCTCGACGCCGACCCCATGGCCGAGGAATCCGCGCTGGTTCGGCACAAGGCTGAGCTGATCCACCGGTGCGACCGTTTTCTCGGGTCTTATCCCAGCAGCCGCTATGCCATGAACGTCTTGTATATAAAGGCGCGCGCTATCGACATGCGCGTCGATTCCGTGGAGTTTCGCGACAAGAAGTGGATTCGCTTCTACGACGGCTTCCCGCACGAAACGGCCTCCCGGGAAACATGGGGCATCATCGCCGGCAACGCGCATGATACTTCGGTATGGGCTGCCTCGATTTTGGCACTATCCAGATTGGACGCGAGGCAATGCGATGTGGACCGGGCCTTGGACAAGCTGGACGCGCTGATCGAGTGGCTCGAATCTTCGTCTGATCCGATCGGCCGGGAGGCGAGGTCGTCGGCGGATCGGGGCCTGCTCGATCGCGACAGCCCGGAAGCGGGGCTGAAGATCAATCTGGACCAAATCCTCGTACATGCTCATCGCCTGCGTGACCTGTTGCGCAAGAATGAAGATCCACTGTACGGCTACGATCCGCTCTGCAGGACCGATGATCGCAACGGCCAACTCACCTTTGGGTTCCTGCATCTTCATCCGCGACACGAAATGTATCGGAAAAACCTGATGATCCTTCGACACCGATTCCCCCACGCGCGAATTGAAGACAACATTGATCTCGAAATCGCCAAGGCGACTCCATGGCGCGCGCCGGCCACGGAAGCTGAACCGCTCGGCGAAGACGCCCGGTCGAGCATCTCGCTGTTGGAATCGCTGATCGAACAATTCCCCAAAGGAGATGCGATTCCGGAGGCATTGTACGAGCTTGGCGTTGCGTCGTTTCAGCGCGGCGGCGGCCACCGCAGCGGTGAGGCGTTCGCGCGACTGACGGCAGAATTCCCCGATTCCATCTGGTCTCGCTTGGCCACGCGATACAGCGTGACCGAAATGAAGCCGATCGGCGTGGCGGCAACCCATGGGCGATAAGCACGGCAAAATCGTGGTAGGCGTCACCGGTGCGAGCGGCGCAGCTTACGCGCGCCGGCTAGTGCAATGCCTGGTTGAGGCCGACACGACGGTACACCTGGTCGTTTCTGACTTTGGCAAGAGACTGCTGATCGAGGAGCTGGCGCTGCGTGAGGTCTCTGCTCGGGCGTGGCTTGGCTTCGACACGGATCGCCTGATCGTCCACCCCTATCGGGACGTCGGTTGCGTCTTGGGCAGCGGCAGTTTTCCCACCGATGGCATGGTCATTTGTCCGTGCAGCGCCAACACGCTCGGATCCATCGCCGGGGGACTCGGCGGCAACCTTATCGATCGCGCCGCTGCCGTCACCATCAAAGAGCAGAGGCGCCTCGTGCTGGTTCCCCGAGAAATGCCGCTGAGCACGATTGATCTGCAAAATGCGTTGCGTCTTTCCCAAGCCGGCGTGATTATTTGCCCGGCGTCCCCCGGATTCTACATGCATCCCTCCGGCATTGATGATTTGGTGGATTTCGTGGTGGGCAAGGTGCTCGACTTGCTGACGATTTCGCACACCCTGAATACGCGATGGACCGGTGAGCGACCAACCGCCGAGCGAACGGATGGCCGTGAGGCGCCGGCGTGAGCCGGCTTTGGTCGATGATTCGCGTCTGGGCCGAAATGGTCAAGCTCTCCCACAGCGTCTTCGCGCTTCCCTTTGCGCTGGTCGCGGCCTTTCTCGCCGCGCGCCATCTGGACGGCCGCACGACGCCTTTTCCGCGACAGTTGCTGCTGGTCGTCATCTGCATGGTCGCCGCTCGAAGTGTCGCGATGACTTTCAATCGAATCGTGGACGCAGGGTTGGACGCCAGGAATCCCCGAACCGCGTCCCGCCCGCTACCGGCGGGCATCCTGTCTCGCAGCGCGGCGTGGACCATGCTCGCCCTTTCGGCGGGCACGTTTGGCTTGGGGTGCATGGGGTTTCATATCTGGTTTGAAAACAACTGGCCCATCCTTCTAGCCGGCCCCATTTTGGTCTACCTGTGCGGCTACTCCTTCGCCAAGCGGTTTACGAAATGGTCTCACTATTACCTGGGAAGCGCAGTCGCATTGGCACCCGTGGCCGCCTGGATCGCGATCCACCCCGAGTCCCTAGGTCGCGAGGCTGTGATCCTGATGGTGACGGTGACCTTCTGGATCGCGGGGTTTGACATAATCTACGCGTGCCAAGATATTGACGTCGATCGTCGAGACGGCTTGTTCAGCCTGCCATCGGTTATCGGTCCTTACGCGGCCCTGTGGATCGCCCGCACGTCTCACGGCATCACCGTGGCAGGCCTGGCGGCACTGGGTTGGTCGGCCGGCCTTGGAGTCGTGTATGGTTTCGGCGTGGCCGCGGTCGCCCTCCTGCTTCTGATCGAGAACCTGCTGATTCAACCCGGCAACTACCGCCACATTACACTTGCGTTTTTCACGCTCAATGGTGTGGTCAGCGTCGCGTTCGCGGCCACGGCGATTGCCGACATGCTTCTCATCTGATCCAAGAGGGGGCCCTAGGAGTAAAGCGCAAGGTCGTTCGGAGCGCAGGCTTCCAGCCCGCACGACCCGCGATGATGATGCAGGCAAGATGCCTGCGATCCGGGTTTGCGACGATTTTGCGCTGTACTGCTAGACACCTACTCCGATGGGCTGGCGCGGGCGTACGGAGTCAGCGCACCGGGGCGCAAGCCCGGTAACCTCTGCGTCAGGACGGCCCACATGCCGGCGCCTGCGGCTCTGACCGCCATTTGACGGTATAGCGCAAATGGGAGTATGATCCTCTCGCAAACAAGGTACGCGGTCACGCTGTCGAGCGCGACGGAAACTTCGGTTTGGGGATCATCGAAACTGCCCTCACCCAAGCCCAAGCGGACAATCCCATGATGAACACGAAACGGAAACTCGCCTTTCTACTGCTCCTCACCTCCATGCCCGCGTTGCTAACGGCCTGCAACGATTTGCAATTCGTTTGGGAACGAGAGGACAAGGACGTGGTGGACCTAGGGGTCCAACCGATCGACGTGGCCGGGGCAAACTCGGCAGCACAAAAACATACGATCGGCGCGGTCACGTACTACCAAGGTGTCCGGCCCACGCGCGTCCGGGGCTATGGTCTGGTCGTCGGTCTCAGCGGGCGCGGATCGCGAGATTGTCCTCCGCACATCTTCAAGAGCCTTGTGCACAAGATGTACAAGCAACACAACTTTTCATCCGTCGAGGTGGGCGTCAAGCCCACCAGCCCCGAGCGGCTCATCAACAGCGATGATTCCGCCGTGGTCACGGTGGAGGGACTGATTCCGCGAGGCGCCGTGTCGGGCGCGCGTTTCGACGTCGCGATCAGAGCGCTTCCCGGCACGCAGACGACATCCTTGCACGGCGGCCGCCTTTTCCCCATGGATCTTGAGATCTTTCGAGATACCCCGGAGCGCGGATCGATCACCGGTCGGATTTTGGGCCGTGCCGCGGGGCCGATTTTCAGCAACCCGTTTTCCAGTGCCAAATCGGCGACGCAGACCAACGCTCGAGAGGGCATCATTCTTGGCGGTGGCGTCGCTACGCAGGATCGGGAAGTGAGGCTGGTTCTGGTCCAGCCTTCGTACCAACTGGCTCGCCGCATTGAGAACCGGATCAACGCAAGATTTCCCGGTAGCCGCAAGGTTGCTGACGCCCTTTCGCCTTCTTTCATTAAGATCCTCATCCCGCCCGAGGCGAGACAGGATCCCGGCCATTTTCTCTCGCTCATCCGCGCTTTGTATGTATCGCGCGATCCTCGATTTGAGACACGGGTGGCCCAGAAGCTTGCCAAAGAGCTAACCCACCCGAAAGCGGACCACGCGGCCATTTCGCTTTGCTTCGAAGGCTTGGGCAACGCCGGGCTTGGGGAACTCAAGAAGCTCTGTGCCCACGCCAAAGACTACGTCAGCTTCCACGCAGCCGTGGCCGCCCTTCGCCTGGGCGATCACCTGGCTTGCGACGTGCTGGCAACCCACGCCAAGAACCCTCATGGGCAATACCGATTCCAGGCCATCCGAGCACTTTCGTACGCGAAGGAGGTCGGCGCCGCGGGGCTGGCGTTGCGCGATCTGCTCGATGATTCCGATCCCCGCGTTCAGATCGCCGCCTACGAAGGCTTGATTCAGCGCGGTGATTCGTGGATCGAATCTCGCCGAGTGGGAAAGAAAAACTTCACGCTCGACCAAATCCCCACGTTGGGCGAAAACTTCATCTATTGCAAGCGATCGGGAAGCCGACGCATCGCGCTGTTCGGAGACTCGATTCGCTGTGCGCCTCCCGTGTTCTACAGCGCGCCGGACGGCAGTATTTTGATCAACGCGCCAGCCGATGCCGAGTCGCTATCGGTCATACGCCGGACGTCCGGCGCCGGACTGGTTTCGCCGGCCATCCCCGTGCCGTTGGATCTTCCGAAAATCGTTAGCCTGTTCGGATCGACTGCGGGCGTCGATCGCAGCGGAACTGTGTTGGGTTTGGGGCTGGATTACGGATCCGTGGTAGGTGTGCTTCAGCAACTCTGCGAAGACCGCTCCCTGAATGCCAATTTCGTGTTGGAGCAGCCCAACGTGGCCGAGCTGTTCGGTCCAACGCGCCCGGTGGGCAGGCCGGAATCGGAACGGTAGTCTGTGGAGATCGAGAATATGATAAAGATAATCACCGCCCTGGTTGTGACCCTTTCCGGGGTCGGGGCGTCGACCGAGCCGCGCGTCCGCGACACCGAGACTCCGAAGCATGCGCCTACGCTCGGCGACCTGGACCACTGGGACCATGGTCTTTCCGAAATGTCTTACTACCAAGCTACCGAAGTGATCTACGGCGAGCCGCGAGCGTACGTCCGTGTCCATCTAGTGAACCGCCAATGGCTGGATCGCGAAACGGGCGTGAAGTGTGACGCCGGCGCGCCCCATGCCGTCCCCGTTTTCAAGATCAACGTGCCCGAGGAAATCCCCACACCGAACTACAACTACCGATATCTGACGACCGTGTTCTTGGATCGCTACGGTCTGGCGCCGATCAAGATGGTCGCCTCGAGCCAGGAATGGTGCGGCGCCACATTCAAGCACTTGCGATGGCTGGAAGACGGGCTGTCGGTCAAGGGCTTCTCCTATTTCGGCGGCGAAGGAGATCAGACATGGCATCTCAAGGAACGCCCGTTTCCCTACGAGGCGCTGATCCTACTCGCCCGCGACGTCGCCATGTCCGGTACGTCGCGATCCCTTTCGCTGCTTACGCCCATTCGCTCGACGCATATTGCGACGCCGGAAGTCAAGCGCGCGACGCTTTCCGTCGGGCCGACTGAGATCGTCACGGCGCCCATGGGCCGCTTTGAGACCGTCCGCGTCGATCTCAACTGGGATGGCCCCGAGACGCGTTTCCACGTGGAAGCCGTGGCCCCCTACCGCCTGATCAAGTTCGTGATGGGCGCCGTCTCAGGCGAGCTCGAGGGTCAAGAGAACCGTGCTTATTGGGACCGTGCCTGGAAGAGCCGGTATCATGAGTTCAACCACGCCCCGTAGGCCAGTCCGCCATGCCGAGCGTCGGGCTCTGATCGACGCCAACGTCCGCGCGGGCTAAAGCCCGCGGCTCAGGCAGAGCGCCCCACGGGTCACCTCGAAACACATGCTACGCCCGCTAATCGCTCGCCTGATTCCCATCCCGAAGTGGTCGGCGAGACTTTAGCAAATACGCGCTCCAATCTATGGTTTTCTCTTGCCCAGAGCACGTGTGTATTTGACTCTTAACCCCGTGATCAGTGCCCTTTCCAATCCAAGCGCGATGTCCGCACGGTTCCAGCTCAATCGGAATCAGTCTTCGCTGTTCACCAGCATGCAGCGGCTGGCCACCGGGCGGAAACTCAACACCGGCAAGGACGGGCCCGCCGCACTGATCGCCAGCGAGCGTCTCAATTCGGAAATCGCCTCACTAGAGGCCCAAACACGAACGCTTCACCGCTCCAACGCCAATGCCAACATCTCAGATGGCCACACCGCTGAACTGGCTAGCCTGTTTCAAGACCTCAACTCGCTTGTTGTTTCCAGCGCCAACCAGGCGGGTATGAGCGACGCGGAAATACAAGCCAACCAGATGCAGGTCGACAGCATCGTCGGCAGTATTCAGAAATTCACCGGTGACGCCGTTTCGTCGCTCGACGGGATATCGCTTCCAGGCAGTGGAAATGAAGATGTGGCGGCCCAGCTAAACGCGGCCGCGGCTGCCGCCCAAACGCTGGTATCTGGTGGCGCCAACGACCTGGCCAGTGGAAACTCCGAAGCGGCCCAGGCGGCGATTTCCCAGTCCATCAGCGACGTCGCCACCTCTCGAGGCTCTATCGGCTCGTATCAACGCTACACGGTGGAGCCACAGATTCGCTCGAATCAGATCGCGGTTGAAAACCTGACGGACGCCAACAGCCGCATCCGCGATACGGACTTCGCTGCTGAAACCAGCAACCGAAACCGCCTCGAAATCCTCACAGCGGCCAACGTCAAAATGCTGAAGATCGCCCAGCAGCAAGCGTCGTCGGTACTCAGCCTGCTCTCGAACAAATAGAACGCCTCTACGAAACTGACGACGCACGCTCGCAATACTTTAGCGCTCATCCTCCAAGCTCATTCCAGCGCACGAAGACGACCCGGTGAGCCGGCTCCCCCCCGGGGCTTGGCTCAGTCGGGTCGTATCGTTGTGGTTTGAGGTTTTGTTCCGGTCGCTGAGATAACTGCGTATCTGTTCTCTCTGTGCTCGATCCAAGCCGCGGGGCTTTTGCATGCGCGGGTGGCCGCGCGGGCTAGAGCCCGCGGCTCGGTTGGAGCAGATCGGTCTTTGGCTCGGCTAAAGATCCACCGGCCTAAGGGGGCGGGCACGTATGACCCGCCTGTTTGGCGGCGTTTATGCTCCGACCGGCGGACTCTTACGAATCCAACGCTCGAGCGTCAAGCGGATGTCCTTTTCCGCCGTTGCGGAGCCACCGCCACCTAGAGCCCGTTCGACGATGCTGGATGCCACGCGCCCTTCCGGGCCGCTGCCCAGGCCGGAACTGGCGAACTGAGTGTCCAACCCATGCCCGGCGGCACGCGCCAATTCACGTATTTTTGTCAAGACGGCCTTGCAATCGACGGGATCGATCTGAAAACGATTCCGCAGAAACGCCGTCACTTTCGCTTGAACCAAACTATCCATTGATCTCGCCTTTCGTTTCGAGCCAAGTTTCCTTACTACTGCGTCGCCACGGCCCGATTGCTCATCGGCAGCGCTGTAGCGAGTTACCGCGATGGGCGGCATGGCGGCCTGGCTCGAAAGCCAGACCGCGCCACCTCCCTGCAGCTTGGCGTGCCCTCGCTCTCGCAATGCGTGGTTAGAGCACCAAGCCGCCCTGTCTCGCGAATCCGTAGCGGATTCGTGCCAGCGCGATGTGGGCCGGTTCGCCGTGTGGAACCGTCCAACGTCGCGAATCAATTCGGTCTACTATCCGCCACCGGGCGCGCGCCACTTGTCCATTTCGACCACGCTGTCCGGCATCCAGTTCCATTCCATCTCTTCATAGACAAAACTGTACTGAACCATGTGCCGATACGATTCGTTGGCCGGAAGGAAGCTCATCGGCATGTACGGAGAAGCATCCACCACGCGGGCATAGCGGAGCTTGATCTCGTAGTACTTGGCCTCGCTCCGCGTACCTGGATCGATCCGGTAAAACTCGAGAATCACTTCGTCGAGATTCTGACCGGTACACAGGGCTTTGTGCAGCCCCGGTGTGGCCTTGTCCAACGACGCGACAACCCGCAAAGGCGCGTGGACGCGAACGCCGGTGGCCTGCCCCGTCGTCAAATCGACGGGCTGATGAATGTGATGCTCTACCTCGAAAACGTCGATCGTGTCCTCACGACCTTCCTTTTCGCTCGAACCGGGATACTCTCCGATACGCAGGTTACATGGGGTTGGCATTGGTCTGGCTCCTTTTGAAGCAGTTGGGGGTTCTGGTCTTACGCCTTAACTCTTTTCAACGCCGCGGTGTTGTCACCACGTTCGAGAGACGGTATAGCAACACCCGTGCCAAACCTCGCCATGGCTGGCGCCGCCACACCCCATTGAGCCATTACTTCCTATCCCACAAAGGTTTGCGCGATTGGCGGCCGCGGCAACTTGCTTGCCGCGGCTGACCCTTCCGCCGGCCAGGTGGCGCTGTCGGCCCAGGGCGGCGAACAAGCTGGGCATCTTTGACCATATGACTCGCGGGCGTCATTTGGACCGGGTAGCCTCCAACATGGCAGCGTGAGATCCGATAAACAGGGGCAAACATGGGCCTATCACGCCCATGTCGCGCAGACTTCAAGCGGGTTGATTCAACCGACGACACCTAATTCGAGAGGCGAAACCTAAAGTGCCGCGCGCTGAAAAGTCCGAGAATATAGACCAACAATGCGAAAGAGGATCAGCCCGAAACACCTCCAACCGGGTCTCAGCCTGCCCGGCCACCTCTACGCAAGCAGTGGACAGGTCATCGTCAAGGCCGGAACGGTGCTCGGAGCGGATCATCTGATCTATCTCACCGAATACGCCTCGGATGGCCTCTTCGGGGGCCCTGATTGGCCTGAATCCGCTACGTTCTATCCACCTGAGCTCGAACATGCAGAAGTCGATGCCGGAAAGTCGATCAGCATCGATGCACTCCACGCCGGCATGCGCCTCACCAAGGACATTTACGACGCCAAGACAGATGTGTTGCTCCTTGCGGCCGGCCTCCAGGTAACGTCGCGTTTCTTGCGCCTGCTCGCTACGCGTGGTATTAAGGCGCTTCGAGTTCGGTCGAAATGCACCGACACCATTGAGCCCGCAGACCACGGGGTCGAGGCCGTGCCGGATCAGGCTAGGGCGCTTGATGCGTTGCTCGAAGATGAGCTGAAAAAACGGATCGTGTTTCGCCAGTTCTCCAGCATAGAGCGGCCCCGGCTGTCGCTGGATGACTTGAAAAGTGAGGCGGCCACCGGCGTCGAGGAACATGCGGCCACAGGCGAAGTCGTGGCGGATGTTTGTGCTCATCTCGCGCGCGGACGCGATGTCGCCGGATCAACCATCAGCCACACCCTGCAAGGATTCGTCGCACGAGCCACCCTGGACATCGACCTGCTGCCGCTAATTGTCAGTTTGCAAGAGGCAGGCGACGAGTATCTCTTCGACCACTGCGTGAACGTAGCGCTGCTGAGCATGTCTATGGCCGCCCAGGCCGGGCTTACCCAAGACAAGATAACGGAAATCGGTTTCGGCGCATTGCTTCAGGACATAGGGATGGTTCGCGTCCCGAAAGATATCCGGCTTGCGCAACGAACGCTCACCACCGCTGAACGCGCGGAAGTCAACAAGCATCCGCTCTATACGATCGAATGGCTTGCCAACATCGATTTGACCCCGGTTACAACGGCGCTGATCGGGTATCAATCGCACGAGCGCGCGGACGGCAGTGGCTACCCCAGAAACCGACTCGAGACGCGGATTCATCCCTTCGCCCGAATCGTCGGCGTGGCGGACGTCTTCGCGGCCATGACGTGCGATCGACCCTACCGGGCGGCGCTACGCCCGTACGAGGCCTCCCGGGAAATCCTGGCAAGCGTACTGAAATTTGACCGACCCACCGCGGCCCTGTTCCTGGACACCGTTGGCCTGTTTCCAATTGGAAGCCTGGTTGAATTGAGCAACGGGAACTCCGGCCGAGTCGTACGCATCGTCCCGGGCGCCCACACCCAACCGGTGGTGGAACGTGTCGACCGGCATGGCCGCCCGACGGGGCGTCTGATCAACCTTGCCGTAGAAAAAGAATTGAAGATCTTGCGCGCATTCCACCGCCACGTGGATCCGAGTAGCCATACCGCCACCGCAGGCTCCTCTCACCTGGCCCACTGAATCCCTCACTCGATACCCATCGGGCCCGCCGCCCGCTTGACCTCAACCGATCAGCGACATAGCCTGAACCGGCGCGTGGGTGCCGGCGAACGCCGCTTGGGCACGATGAATCGCGCCTGGCATTTTAGGCTTCCTTCTGCGGAGCAACATCATGGGTCTATTGGACAAACTACGCGGCGAACTGGTCGATATCATCGAATGGATCGATCACACGCGGGACATCCTCGTCTGGCGCTTTCCTCGGTACCACAATCAAATCAAGAATGGAGCCCAGCTTATCGTGCGTCCCGGGCAAGCGGCGATTTTCGTTCACCGCGGCGAACTGGCGGACGTGTTTGAACCGGGCCACTACGAACTCAAGACGGACAACCTTCCGCTGCTTAGCACGCTACAAGGTTGGAAGCACGGATTCGAGAGTCCCTTCAAGGCCGAAGTCTACTTCATCAACACGACGCAGGTTACCGACCTGAAGTGGGGCACGCCGAATCCGATCATGTTGCGCGATCCGGAATTCGGGCCGATTCGCCTGCGGGCGTTCGGCACGTACTCCCTCAAGGCCACCGGCCCAGAGGCCCTGCTCAAAGAACTCGTGGGCACCAAAGCCACGTTCGAGGCCGATGAGATCAACGAACTGCTTCGCTCGATGATCATCACAGCACTGGCGGACATCCTGGGTGAATCGAAGATTGCGGCGCTCGATCTGGCGTCGAAGTACGTCGAATTGTCCGAAATGTTGCGCAAGAACGTGGTCGAACGGGTGGATGATGAATACGGGTTGGATGTGCCGCAGTTGCTTATCGTGAACATCTCGCTGCCCGAGGAAGTCGAGCGTGCCCTCGACACACGAACGGGCATGAGCGTCATCGGAGACATGCAACGGTTCCAGCAATACCAGATGGGCAACGCCATGACCGCCGCCGCAAACAACCCCGCCGGAGGGGGCGCCGCTGAAGGCATGGGCATGGGCATGGGGCTCGCCATGGCCGGGCGCATGATGCAAGGGGCTGGGCAGCCTGCGCCAGCCGCGGCGTTTGCCCCGCCACCACCGACGGTCGTGTGGCACATTGCCGTCAACGGCCAGACGACCGGCCCGTTCGCTCATGCACAAGTGGCCGAGCGTATTGCGCGGGGTGAAGTAACGACCGCCACGCTTCTTTGGACGCCGGGGGCAACGGGATGGCAGCCGGCGGGAGCGATCCCCCAACTCGCCCCTCTGTTCGCGGGCTCCGCCCCCCCGCCACCGCCGCCGGCGTCCCCGTAACGCCCCACGCGACCACAGACACCGGGTGGTTACCCGTTCGCGACAGAATCAGCGGCGGTTATGGCAGGGTTCAGACGCGGTGATGACAGACACCAGGGAGCGTAACTACAGGCTTACGACGCGGTAGTTGCGGCCGGCTGCGAGCGTGATTGCAAACTTCGGACGCGGTAGTTGCGGCCGGCGGCGAGCGTGATTGAAGACTTCGGACACGGTAGTTGCGGCCGGCGGCGAGTGTGATTGAAAACTTCGGACCTGGTGGTTGCGGACGTCGGCGAGTGGGCAGGCTGAAGGCCTGCTCTATAGTAGCCGGGGGCAAGCGTAGCGCCGCCCCCGGATCGCGCCACCACAACCGCCCGACCCTGACGGCGTCGTCTTTTCCGTTGGC
>CAZYXP010000038.1:16675-23658 GCA_964651325.1 uncultured Phycisphaeraceae bacterium | reverse complement strand
CTCGATGCAGATGATGAACGCGTCGCCGCGCAAACGGCCCAACAGCTCGAGTACGTGGTAGCCCAGCCCCAACCCCGAGACGACGAAGGCGTATTTCTCCTTAAACTCGATCGAATCGATCAGGCGGGTCGCCTCGTCATGCGGATCGTACCGGCTGTGAAGATAGGCACGCCGATCAGGGGACGCCGAAAGCGCCGCCGTCCAATGGCCTGATTTTGTCGTTTCCAGGGTCAGCCGCCGCTCATCGGGCACGCCATCGACCAACAGCGCAAGCGACGCATCGCAGCGCCAAAGCGTTTCCATGTTGCGCAGGAACATTTCGTTGCCCACGCGGCAGCTTGTGTCGATGGTGCTCACGGAGTCCATGCTACCGCGCCTCCGCGCCTTGGTCGCCTGGAGCATCCACAAACCGGCGCGGCAATCGAACGGCCTGCGCCAATCGCCGCTCATATTCCGCCCGTGGGATTTCAAAGGCTCCGAACTGCCGGAGATGATCCGTGAGGAACTGAATGTCAAGCAGGGCAAAGCCGCGCAAACGCATGCGCTCGACCAGGGCGACCAATGCGGCCTTCGACGCATCCGTCACGCGGTGAAACATAGACTCTCCGAAAAAGGCACCGCCCAACGCCACGCCGTACAGCCCGCCGACGAGTCGATCCTCCTGCCAAGCCTCGACGCTGTGTGCGAACCCGTGTCGGTGCAGCGCCTGGTACGCTTCGAGAATGTCGCCGGAGATCCACGTTCCTTCCGGGCGATCGGCGCAGGCGAGCATCACCTCCGCAAAGGCTGTGTCTATCCGGATCTCAAAAACATGGCGACGAACCACCGAGCGCAGCGATCGAGTCGTCGTAAAGGCCTCCAGCTCGATAATCGCCCGGGGATCGGGCGCGAACCAGCTCACCTCGCCGGATTCCTCCGCCATGGGAAAAACGCCGACGGCGTACGCGGCCAGCAGATTCTCCGGATCCAGACTCAATTGCATGAATGGCCCAAGCCAATGGGAACTATTGCGTGCGTCAGATCTTGCGCGGGAGCCGTGATGCCGGCGCTCGCAAGAAACGCGAAGGGCTACATCCATGCGCCTCGCATTCGTCGATGGCCGGACGGTCCGTGTCGCGAAGTGTACCCATCCGCGCGCGAGATGGCCACTCGCCGCGATATTGAAGCGCCGGCGGGTGGGTGCCGAAATCGACGGCATGCACGCGTCAGAGCACCGGGCGCTAGCCCGGTGACCTCCTAGTGTATGGTCACGCGTGAATCTGCGGGTATTCACCCTTCACCCGAGCCGCGCGCCTTAGCCCACCCGGCCGAGCGAATCCGCAATTCTTCGAGTGGCGATGCACTAGCGCGGGGGTCCGCAGGCTAGCGCCAGCGGCTCTGACACGGCGTGCGCTTTCCGCCAGAAGCGTCCCCCACCCCGCACGTCGCCGTTTTCAATGCTGGGATCAGCGATCGGCAGGCCACGCGGTCTTGGCAAGTCCTTCAAGCGTTTAGGGGCACGCTTCCCCATACGTACAACGACACTCGCGCAATCCAAGTACCGATAATCCTAGGGCTCCTGCGATCGTTTTTGTTGGTCGTGCGGTGCGGCCCAAATGGTGCCGGCAAGAGCCCCGGCGGACTGCATATGCTATTCAACAGCCCCGCGTTTGCGGTGTTCCTTCCGATCATGCTGGCTCTGTACTGGTCCGTGCGTGGATCATCCCGTCGGGCCGTGCTGCTGGCGGGGAGCTATCTGTTCTATGCCTGGTGGGACTGGCGATTTCTGGCTCTGCTTCTAATCAGCACCGTCGTCGACTTCCTGTGCGCCCGCGCGCTAGAGCGGACCAGAAGCCACGAAACCGGACCGACCCGCGCCAAATCGCTACTGGCCGTCAGCGTGATTACGAATCTCGGCATCCTCGCATCGTTCAAATACTTCAACTTCTTCCGCGATTCCGTCGCGGCAGGGTTGGCGGCGTTCGGCGTTTCGACCGACTTGCCCGCACTCGACGTCATGCTCCCCATGGGGATATCGTTCTACACCTTCCAGACCATGTCCTATACGATCGACGTCTACCGGGGCAAAGCATCGGAAAAGAGCCTGCTCAGTTTCGCGGTCTTCGTCGCCTGTTTCCCGCAATTGGTGGCCGGGCCGATCATGCGGGCGGGCAAGCTCCTTCCGCAGATCAACCAAGACCGAACCCCCGCCGACGTGGACCTCTCGCAAGGCGTCTACCGCATCTTCCGCGGGCTGTTCAAGAAGATGGTCGTGGCCGACGCCTTGGCGCTCTACGTCGATCAGGTTTTTGCGGCTCCGGCCGATTACTCCGGCGTCGCCGCGTGGATCGCCCTGTATGCGTACGCCTTTCAAATCTACATGGATTTCTCCGGCTACACCGACGTCGCCATCGGCGCGGGGCGGCTGCTCGGCTTTCGGTTTACGGAAAATTTCGACCGCCCCTATCTGGCGGCCAGTCCTTCCGAATTCTGGCGGCGGTGGCACATTACGCTCTCCACCTGGCTTCGCGATTACCTCTACATTCCCCTCGGCGGGTCGAGAAACGGTACATCCAAGACGATGCGCAACCTGTTTATTACCATGGCCTTGGGCGGCCTGTGGCACGGCGCGGCCTGGACCTTCGTGGCGTGGGGCGTTTTTCATGGCATCCTGCTGAGCGGTGAGCGATTCCTCGGGTTGCGCCAGTCGCCAAGCGACGCCGAATCAGCGCCCTGGGCGACGCGAGCCGTTCGCATCGCGATTATGTTCCATCTGACTTGCCTCGGCTGGCTTCTTTTTCGGGCCCCCGATTGGGCCACCGTGCAGACCGTTTTCGCGAACCTGTTCGACTTCAGTGCGGGCGATGTGCGTGGGCTGCGATGCCTGACTATCGTACTGGCATGCGCCGCGGCGCACGCGCTGCCCGCCTTCCGCGATCTTGGTGACCGATTCGCAAGGGTGCCGTCGATAGGCCAGGGCGTGTTGGCGGGTCTTTGCATGTGGGCGCTGTTGCTGCTGAGCCCCAGTGCCAAGCCGTTCATCTATTTCCAGTTTTAGCGCCCATGAGTAGTCCGCGGACCATCCCAACCCGCCGCGCGGTGGCCGTCCTGCTGGTCGGCTTCGCCGCCACCCTGCTGATCGGGGATCGACTTCTGGCTCTTGTCACGCCGCCGGAAGTCTACGGCAGCACGAATCGAAGCCTGTGGAAGTGGCACCTGTATGAAAACGCGGCCGAGCGACCGGACGTTGTATTCCTGGGATGCTCGTATGAGGTGCATGCGATCAACCCCGCGGTCGTCGATGCCGAGCTGAAGACGGCCTACGGGCGGACGCTGCGCAGCATCAACCTGGCCGCCTCCGCCTCCAGCCTGCTGACGGAGTACCTCATGGTGCGCCGACTTCTGGATCATGGCGATCGCCCGTCAATCGTCTATCTTGGGGTGACGCCCAACGCTGTCGATACCTGGATCCACCCCTGGCTGATCAACGGCCTGACCGCCCTCGGCGACTGGCGAGATTTGCCCTTGGCCGCCCAAGGCGGAACCCACCTGCTCGCTCTCGCCGTGCCCAGAAGCCTTTTTCGAAGCTATCACCAATGGGACGATTGGCGCATCATCACCGAGCGAATAATCCTCGGGGCCGCCCTTCATCCGAAAACCGCGCTGACACGCTATGACACCGGATGGGCCGAGTGGCAGGGCCACGCTGTGAGCCATCGTGTGGAAAGAGCAGAGCAACCGACCGATCCCATCCAGTCTCGCTCCACCCGGCTTGCCTCGGGCAACGTCAATGGGATCGCCATCCGGCGCGCGATTGACTTACTCCGAGACCGCGGCGTGGCCGTTCGGCTCGTTGAGCTTCCACTATCGTCCAAGGCTGCCGCGTTTTCCGACCCATCGCGTAACGCGGACTACCAACGCTTCGTCCAAACACTCGTGCAACAAACCGGGGTGACGCTAGTCCGTCCCCCGGCCGGCATCGTCACGGATGCGGACTACTGGGACGACGTGCATGTAACCGCCGCCGGCGCCGGAAAAATCTCAAAATGGCTAGCCGCCGACGTCGCCCGAGCCCTCGCCGACGACCCCGCCGCCCAACTCGCGCGGAACGATTCGTAGAGAAACCTTCCGGCAGGGGAAGTAGCCGCAGGTATGACAATTGATCCAAGGCGCGTTAAGAACAGACGTTCTTACAACCTTGCCGGAAAATGATCATTCCCACGCCCCAAACCGAAAGCAAAAGCGCCAGCATGCCCCACTGCGAAACCGTCGGGATCGCCTCGATGGGGACGCCGAACGAACCGTCGGCCCGGACGTTCTGCCCGTAGATGTCTCCGGCATCGTTGCGGCCGTCTTTCCACGCAAGAAATGCCTGATTGTTGGCGCTACGTGCCACGGCCAGGCGCGACTTGCTCGATACCAGGGACGAAGGCTCAACAATCGCAGGCGACCAGACATCGTTGCCGCTGCTATCAAGACGCGTCGCCTCGACGCGCTGGTTCCCGAAGCCCTGCGCTACAACCCAGAAAAACATCGCGCCATCACCAAAGGCCAACGCCCGCGCTTGCGTTTGTTCCGACGTGCCCACCGGTACAATCACCCGTCCGTTGTCGGTCCATTGGCGTACGCCGCCGGCCGAAAGCTTCTGAGCGTACATGCCGTGCTGCGATTGCAGCGTGTTGAGTTCCGTCCACGAAACGAAGGTTTCCTCGGTGGCAGGGTTGAACGAAACGCTGGGCGAAACCCGCAACTGCGAACCCAGCGTAGACGTCGCCACGCCGTTGTGCGCGAAAAGCTCAGCCCCTGCGCTCGTGATCCGCTGCACGAAACACTGCAGCGGGCCGGTCGTATACCACGTGAACACGGCCCCGCCCGCGCCGTCGGTTACAAACGTTGGGAAATTGCCGAATTGCAACCCGCCCACATCGAACAGGTTTACCGGTGTCGGGCCCCACATCGCGGTTCCCGTTGGAGATAGTTTTTGAGTATAGAGCTGACCGCCGAACCCGAGCACCATGGAAACGATCACGCTGCCGCCGTCCGATTCGTGAAGATCGCTTGCCGTGTAGCTTCCGCCGCCCGCATCGACAATCGAGATGCCCGTGCCCCATTGTGGCGCCCCCGACCCATCGAGTTTTTGCAGTTTCACGTCGGAATCATTCGTCCACGCGACCACCACGTTGCCGTCGGTCGTCCCCGCGATTTTCGGCGCGGCCACGAAACTGCCGCCGATCGTAAGTTGAACGCCGTTGGTCCCCCAAACAAGCGTGCCGGCGGTGCTAATCTTGGCGGCCGTGATCTGCACCGATCCGCTGCGATCGTCGCGAAACGTCAGCAGGGCGTTGCCGGCGGTGTCCACCGCCAACGCGTAATCCTGCGTCGAACTGAACGACCGATCCGCGATCAGCACGCCGTTGTGCACCCACTGCTCCGTGCCGCCGCTATCGAGTCGCTGGAGGTAGACGTCGTACCCGCCCGTGGAATTGTCAAACCAGCTTACATAGGCCCCGCCATCGCTCGTGGCCACGATTTTCGCCTGCGTCTGCTCGCCGGACCGATCCGAGATGGCGAGATTCACGCCGCCGTCTTCAGACCATTGGGCCTCCGCGGCCCCGCTGAGCGAAAAAACCAAGGCCACAACGGCTAAGCCGATGCCATGTTTGTTGCACATACCTTCTCTCCTCTTTTCCCTGATCCACGGACAGATGCTCACTCTCGTAGGTTGAGAAGGGCATTATCCTCTTTTTGTCCGTCCAATTCAACCACCAATTCACAGCTCTGAGCGGGATCCGCCCGAAGATTCACGAAGAGGTTCTCCCATCCGAGCCGCGCTCGTCAGGAAGCGATCGGGGCGGTAAACCAAGAGCCGCTTCCTGACGGGCGCGGTTCGGATCGAGGATCTGCTCCACAAAACCGGTTCAAGATGGTAAATTCGCGCCCGTAGGCTGGATTGGGCAGCGGGGGGCGGATAACCGAACGACGAACACAGAGTGCTTTCATGCAGTATTTTTCCAGACGTCCGGCGTTCACGCTCATAGAGCTATTGGTGGTGATCGCCGTTATTGGCGTGCTTTTGTCGCTTTTGCTTCCCGCCCTTTCGCGGGCGCGGAGCGCGGGCAAGGCGGCCGTGTGCCTTTCGCGATTGCGCACGATCGGTCAGGGATTGGTCCTCTACGCCAACAACAACAAGGATACGCTCGTGCCGGGCCGACTCCCCAAGGCCGACAACGAAAACTGGCGGACTCGGGTGGCCGGTGGGATCAAGTACCGCCCGACATTTCTAGTCATGATGGCTCTTGAAGTCGGGCTTCAACCGTTTGAGGATCCGCAGCCTTCGAAAGATTCGATCGACCGCTTCGGCGAGCCCGGTGATCGACAGGACTACTCCAGCGAGGCCTACCTTTGCCCCGAAGTCATTGAATGGACCGACGAGCGAAACGGGGCATACGGCTACAACTACCAGTTTCTCGGCAATTCGCGCCTGCGTGACGGAGGATCGCCGACCGCCTACAAGAACTGGCCTGTGAAATCTTCCTGGGTGCGTTCGCCCTCGTCCTGCGTGGCGGTAGCCGATTCGATGGGGACGGCCGCTTCGTTCTCGCGTCATGGGCGGAAGGACTACGAGCAGAACTTGCCCGGCGAAAGCAGGTCGGGGCGTTCGGTCAATGCCCTTGGCAACGAGGGGTTCAATCTCGATCCGCCGCGTGTGGACCCCGAAACCGGAGAAATGGCCAACCTCAAAGGCGGGTCGAACAACGCGCGCACGGCTCTGCACGAACGCCATTCAAACAAAGGCGTCGTACTTTGGATGGACGGGCACGCTTCGCGCGAAACGTTGCGTTCGCTTCGATATGAAGTAGAAGCGGATACAGGCGTGGTCGGGTTTGATGGGGACAACCGCTTCTTTTCACTGCGCGGCGAGACAAAAGCATGGCTTGAAACGGATCCGTAGCGTCTCCCCCCAAGGCCACATGCCCCGTGTAGCACGGCCGCCCTCGGCTGTG
>CAZYXP010000038.1:6362-16575 GCA_964651325.1 uncultured Phycisphaeraceae bacterium | reverse complement strand
GCCGCCCTCGGCTGTGCGTTTGCCCCCACATCACGCCCTCCGCGGGATGTGCGCGTCCAAGCCCCAAACCCGTTGCAGCCGTCGCAGGTTTTCCGCACGCAATCATGTTCGCCGCGTCCGCGGCGGGCGGATTCTGCAGCGCGCAGCGGAAAGCGGCGCCTCGAAATCGGAGCCAATCAATTGTCGAAGATACGGAGATTTGCCTGCAATCAGGCGAAATATCAGATTGAACCTTGCAGGGTTGAAGCTATAATCGCCCCGCGTGTTCAACACGCTTAATTGAAAAAAATATGGGTTGGGTCGGGCATTTCGGCCCTAGCAACACGGAGGGCTACCATGGCACATACAAACGACAACGAATACCCCACAGTGCTCGGCGCCGACGCCGTTTTCAAAGGGCAGTTGTCATTCGAAAAAGGCGTTCGTTTGCTTGGGAAATTTGAAGGCGAAATCGACAGTGGCGGTCAGCTTCTGATCGCTGGCGGCGCGTCGTTGGATGGGAATGTCAAAGCTGAGACGATTCGTATTGACGGCAACGTCAAGGGTAATCTGGACGCCAAGGCCAAGATCCAGCTAAGTGAAAGCGCTCGCGTCGAAGGGGACGTGCAAGCCGCCCGGCTCGAGGTGGCCGAGGGGGCTGTGCTTGTGGGTCGTTGCATGGTCGGCGTCAACGGCCACGCAGCCAAACCGTCCGATAAAAACGTTTCCGCAGCGAGTACGAGCCAACGATCTTCGGTTACGCCTCAGGGTAAGGGCAAGCACAGCATCCCCGCTGCCATGGCGGGCAAGCGCTAGGCGCGTTGTTTGACCCCTAGCTCGATGAGGCGTGCCACACTGCACGGCGTCTTGCCGATGCCCATGCTGCGCATCTGCCGGTGGAACCCGCGATGCCGTCGATGACCAAGAAGCGCGTTAAGGAAGTCGCCTCCAAGAAGGTGGTGTGTACGCATTGCGACCAAATTCTTGAAGTGGGGCAACGGGCGATGTCCGTTTTTTGTCCACACTGCAAGAAGCGGCTGATTCTCGAGGACTACAAGATCAGGTCGTACCACGGCGTGCGGGAGTTTGCCACGTGCGGCGACGTCGTCATAGAAAAACGCGGGCACGTCTCGGCCGTGGTCAAAGTTACGAACCTAACGGTTAAGGGCAAGCTCCAAGGCAATGTCCGGGCGCGCGGCGCCGTCGTCCTACACAAGACCGCAAGTTGCCAGGGAGACATCGAAACCTCATCTCTGCGCGTGGACAGCGGGGCGACACTCAACGGCTTCGTGCGCGTCAGCCCGACACCGAAACCAATCCAATAGTCAAGAAACGCATGGCGCCGAAGGGACGGCGTCACTTCTAGCGTAGCGGTTGGGAAAGACCTCCGACGAAGCAATGACCCCGAGCCGCTGGCTTCAGCCGTGCGGCCGTCGATGTTCGCCCAGCAACCGCCACACAAGAGATGTAACAGCTCCAGCGGAAGTGGCGTCGCGGCTTGCTCCCGTGATCGCCATCCCGTGTCGTGGGAATCGGGATGGCATGGTAGGCATCTCTCGGTCGTCGCTACGGCTCAGAATCCCAGTTGGCCGGAGACTTCACGGCGGTCTACGGTTTGGCGACGCGAAATGGGACGCGCCTATTTTCGGCGATTGAATCGCGCTGTGGGGTAGATGCAAGTCCGAAAATCCGCTCAAATAGCAAAGCTCGTCGTCCGGCGCGGATTATCGGGCCACGAGAGATTACGAAGCGTTAATTGAGGAATCGTGCTCTAGCGTTAGCCGATATGCCGTACGCGGCGATCGGTTGGTTGCGTAGGGCGGTGAGAAAACGCCGATAGGCAAACCCAACTCGATCGCCGGAAACCTTCAACTCGGGTCTAGGTGCAGTACGCGGCGGTTCCGTATGAACCGACGGGTGGTGCCTTAACGTTTGAGGAGCCGACGACGTGGAAATCAGTGCAAACATGGCAAACGTCGCACCAGCGCATGAAAAAACCAAACTCTCCAGTTGGCAGTGGGCAGGCATCGTGCTCGGGTCCGTGGCCCTTGTGATGCTGCTGGTCAACTCGTTTACCAGCCACGGCGGAGGCCACGGCGCGGGCCATGGCGAGGCGCACGTGCCGAGCCTGTGGTCGGTGCTGCCGTTTGTGGCGCTGCTGCTGTGCATCGCCGTTTTGCCGCTGATGTCCGCGACGGAGCATTGGTGGGAGAGCAATCAGAACCGGCTCATGGCCGCGCTGTCGTTCGGTGCCATCACGTTGACGTATTACCTCGTGACGCAGGGTTCGGAAAAGATCGTACAACTGCTCGATCACGCCATTTTGGGAGAATACATCCCATTCATCGTGCTGCTGTTCTCGCTCTATGTGATCAGCGGCGGCATCAGCCTAAAGGGCGACTTGGCCGCCCATCCGGTCACGAACACGACCTTCCTTCTTGTCGGGGCGGCCATCGCGAGTTTCGTCGGTACCACCGGCGCAAGTATGTTGCTCATCCGGCCTCTGCTGCAAACCAATCAAGAACGTAAGCATGTGACCCATACCGTCATCTTCTTTATCTTCCTGGTCAGCAACATAGGCGGTTGCCTGTTGCCCATCGGCGATCCGCCGCTTTTTCTGGGCTACCTGAAGGGCGTGCCGTTCCTGTGGACGATGGGCCTGTGGAAGCCGTGGGCGATCACGTGCGTGCTCCTGCTCATTGTCTACTACTTCTGGGACCGAAGGGAATACAGCAAGGAAACGCTTCGCGACATCGTTAAAGACGAAACGCAGAAAGTGAAGCTCACGCTGTCCGGCCGACTCAACCTCGTTTGGATTGCCGGCATCGTGCTTTGCGTGGCGATCGTCAAGCCCGGGGAAAAGCTGCCATTGACCAATTTCACCGTGTTCCCCTTCATGCGCGAAATGCTCATGCTGTTGATCACTTGGATGTCGCTCAAGTTTACGAGCAAGCAGATTCGAGAGGATAACAAATTCAACTATCACGCGATCCTCGAGGTCGCGGCGCTGTTCATCGGCATCTTCATTTGCATGCAGGCGCCGATTGAGATCCTTCGCGCCAGCGGCGAACAACTACAGCCGCTGCTCAGCTCGCCCACGCGGTTCTTCTGGGCCACCGGCGCACTCTCCAGCTTCCTCGACAACGCGCCCACCTATGTCGTGTTCATGGAAACGGCCTTGACCATGACCCCGGCAGAGGCCACAGACATTGTTCCATTGGCCGGCGGCGGCGCGATTCTCACACACATGCTCGTCGCGATCTCACTGGGATCGGTTTTCATGGGCGCCATGACCTACATCGGCAACGGTCCCAATTTCATGGTCAAGAGCATCGCCGAGCAGTCCGGCATCCGCATGCCGAGCTTCTTCGGGTACATGCTTTACAGTTGCGCTATCTTGCTCCCGATCTTCCTGCTCGTAACGTTGCTGTTCGTGTAGCCCAGCCGCCCCCGGTTGGGACTGCGAGATTCGCCTTTTCAGAGCGCCGGGCGCAAGCCTGGTGACATCCTTCAGAGCGCCGGACGCGAGCCTGGTGACATCTTCCAGAGCGCCGGGCGCAAACCCGGTGACATGCGCCGCGGATGGTGTTCGGATCGCCGATCTGGTGATCGGCATGGGCTGTTTGGACGTCAAACGTGCCAATCGGGAGATCGGCGGCCCCAGGGTCCGCAGGCTTGCGCCAGCGGCTCTGATTCGGCGCACGGATCCCGATGGGATGGGCGCGCTCGCCTTACCCGGGCGTGGTGGTTGTCATGGATGGGCGTGGGGGTACCATTCCGCGTGGATTTAGTTTTGGCCCGATTGTTCGATAGGATGCCTGATCATGCTAGTTCGTTTTGATTGCCCGGCGTGCGGTCAGTCGCACTCCTTCGACATGCCCGAAACCACCATCCACATGACCTGTGGCCGCACCCACAAAGCCTTGGAGCTCTACCTGACCAAGGGCGGCGACGTCAAAAGCAAGATCGTTGATGAGGACCAGCCCGGCGGGTCCAAGAAGTAGCCAGCTCGCCCTAGCCCGACGCCTGGCGGTTTATTGGCGTTTCCGCAGGCATTTCGCCCGATAAGACCCTTCAAGCCCCAGTCCGCTCCACGCAACGCGAGAATCGGCAGGCGGGATCCGGTTTGATGGATACTCGGGAATAAATGGTTCGTCATTGGGATTAGGCAGGTTGTTATGCAGGAAAACACCCCCACAATCAAGGATTCGCAATCGGGCCACCCAGAGCGCGGTCCCAAGAGCCGATTTGCGCTTTTTGCCATGGTCCTCTTTCTGGGGGGCATGTTCTTTATGAAAACGCGTCCGGCCCCAACCCTCGCGGGATGGTCCGACGATTTTCCTGCGGCCACGAAGCGAGCCGCTTCGCTGAATCAGAACCTGTTGGTCGCCTTCCATTCGAGCACCTGTCCGCCGTGCCGGGCGATGGATCGGGATGTGCTGTCTAGTGACAAGCTTCAAACGCGGCTTCAGCATGTCGTCGCGGTGCGGGTCGATGCCTACGAGCAGCCTGATCTCGCCAGAACCCTCGGCGTCTACGCCACGCCCACCTACGCCGTGATGGATCCCGCGGGGGATATCCTGGGGGTCACAGGCGGGTATCAGACCGTCGATGAGTTCATCCGATTCCTGGATCGAGCCCAGGGCCAAGGTCTGCCATCGCAGTCGCTAGAGGCGGCCGCCCATTCAACCGGTCCTTGAGAAAACGCCCGGTGTGGCTGGCCGGGCATAGCGCCAACTGTTCAGGCGTGCCCGCCATGACGACCTCGCCCCCTGCGTCTCCGCCTTCGGGTCCCAGATCGATGATCCAGTCTGCCACCTTGATGACTTCCAGATTGTGTTCAATCACCAGCACAGAATGGCCTCGATCCACCAGCCGATTCAGGACGCCGAGCAGGTTACGCACGTCGGCGAAATGCAGCCCCGTCGTTGGTTCGTCAAGCACGTACAGCGTGTGCCCCTCGGTGGTTTTTTGCAATTCCGCCGCCAGTTTCACCCGTTGAGCCTCGCCGCCGGAAAGCGTGGCCGAACTCTGCCCCAGTGTCATGTACCCCAGCCCGACGTCCTTAAGCGTGGCCAGGCGGTGTTGGATATTCGCGATGTTCTCGAAAAACGATACGGCGTCGTCAATGGGCATGTCGAGCACGTCGGCAATTGTTTTTCCGCGGTAGCGTACCTCGAGCGTTTCGCGATTGTACCTCTTGCCCAAGCACCGATCGCAACGGACAAACATGTCCGGCAAAAAGTGCATGGACACGCGACGCACGCCCTGCCCCTCGCATTCTTCGCATCGCCCGCCTTTCACGTTGAAGCTGAACCGGGTCGGTGTATAGCCGCGCACCTTGGCCTCGCGCGTTTGCGAGAAGAGCTTTCGGAGCAGGTCAAGGATGCCCGTGTAGGTGGCCGGCGTGCTTCGCGGTGACCGACCGATTGCGGATTGATCCACCTGGATGATCTTCTCAATCAAATCATGATTCGTGATTTGGCCAAACGCCCCCGGGCGCGGACCCGTGCCGTGCAGGCGCCGATAAAGCTCGCGCCACAGAACCTGATTGACCAAGGTGCTCTTGCCGCTGCCCGAAACACCGGTGACACAAGTAAAGCAACCAAGAGGGAAGCGCACGTCAATGGATTTCAGGTTGTTGGCCGAAGCGCCGAGCAACTCCACGTAGCGGCCTTCGTCCGGTGTTCGCCGGCGTTGCGGTATCGGTATGGCCAGGCGCCCGGTCAGGTAGCCAGCGGTTGCAGAGGATGGGCACGTCACGATTTCCTTCAGCGGCCCCGCGCAGACGATTTCTCCGCCGTGGGTTCCCGCGCTGGGGCCCACGTCGATCAGGTGCGCCGCCCGCGCGATGACCTGATCGTCGTGCTCGACGACGATGACGGTGTTGTCCAGCCCGGCGAGTTGCTCCAGGATTTCGGCCAAGCGGGCGCTGTCGCGCGGGTGAAGCCCGATCGTCGGTTCATCCAGCACGTAGCAAACCCCTGCCAGTCCACTGCCGATTTGTGTTGCCAGCCGGGCCCGCTGCCATTCCCCGCCTGACAGCGTTTTGGTGGATCGCGAAAGCGTCAGGTATTCTATCCCCACGTCAACCATAAACCCGAGCCGCCGTGCTACGGCGTCGATCAGCGGGTCCGCCACCGGCCTCAAGTGTTCCGGGATCGTGAGTGAACCAAGAAACGCCCGCGCCTGGTTGACCGTCATCGCCGTGACGTCGCTGATGCTCTTGCCGCCGAGCTTCACACACCGTGCCTGTTGGTTCAGTCGCGCGCCGACGCAGCCGGGGCATGGAGATTCGCTTTGAAACCCCTGCCACCGTGTCTTAAGCGAATCGGACGCCGAGGTCTCCCAATAATCAACGAGCAGCGAAATCACGCCGTCAAACGAGGCGCCGAATCGGCGTGCCTCTTTCGGCGTGGTTCCTTTCATCAGAATCCGCCGCATTTCCGCGGAAAAGTGGCGTACCGCCATGTCGGGTAGGATCTCGAAATCTCGGCAAAACGCCGAGATGATGTCCGCAAACCGCCCGGCGACTCGGCCCGGCGCGCCCGGTCGCCCCGCCGCGCGCCACGGCGCGATCGCCCCTTCGGCCAGCGATCGCTGCGTGTCGGGTAAGACGAGTTCCGGATCAAACTCCATTCGAGTGCCTAGTCCGTGGCAACAAGAGCAAGCGCCCACCGGACTATTGAACCCGAACAGGCTCGGCGAAATGGCCTCGATGCGTACCTCTGGATGATCTGGGCAGGCGGGGACGGCGCTGTACCGTGTATCGATCCAGCGATTATCTTCTTGTGCCGTTACGATGACGCTTCCGCGCGACAAGTCCAGCGCGATGGCGATGCTGTCCGCCAATCGCTCGCTGATCTCAGGCTTGATCACCAGGCGATCGACGACGGCTTCGATCGTGTGCGGCTTATGCGGCGAAAGCGGCGTGGCTTCTTCCAAGAGGCCTACGGTGGCGTCCATTCTCGCACGGATGAATCCACGTTTGAGCACCGATTCCAGCAGCGCGCGATGGCTTCCGCGCTGCTCAAGCACGAGCGGCGCGAGCAGCATCACCTTGGTGCGCGGTGGCAACGCGAGCACGCTATCGACAATGTCTGAAACACTCTGGCAGGCGATGGGACGATCACACTTCCAGCATTCAGCTTGCCCCGCGCGAGCGAACAGCACCCGCAGATAGTCGTAAATCTCGGTGCAGGTGGCCACGGTGGATCGCGGGCCCGACCCGCCGGCTCGTTGTTCGATCGCAATCGTCGGGCTCAGTCCTTCGATTCGATCCACGTCGGGTTTGGGAAGTTGCTCGAGAAACTGCCGGGCATAGGCGGAAAGAGATTCGACATAGCGGCGCTGTCCCTCGGCGTGGATCGTATCGAAGGCCAGCGAACTTTTCCCCGATCCGGAACGGCCCGTGATGACGGTCAACTGTCCGCGGGGGACATCCACGTCGATGTTCTTCAGATTGTGCTGTCGCGCGCCGCGGATGAGGATGATCGAGGTGTTGCTCAAGACGCACTTCCGCTTTTTTTGCAATTGCAATATGGCAATCCAAGCCTGTTGCGCGTTCGTTACGCCCAATGGGAGCCGCGGGCACAAGCCTGCGGAGTCCGGGACCGCCCATCGTCCGATTGGCACGCTCTGCTTCCAAACCGTCCACGCCGATCAGGCGATCGGCGATCCGAAACCACCGGCCGCAGCAGGTCACCAGGCTTGCGCCAGGGGTTCTGAACGGGTTGTCCAAAAACCGGCCACCTCCAATTGTCTCCCGCGCCCGCCCAGTATGTCCGAGAATGCCGTGCCGCGTTGCGCTACCGGGGCGAACAAAAGCCGGGTTAACTCGATTGGGCGAGTCCGCCGAAGTTCTCCGTAGCGGGCCAAGGCATCCGAACCCCAGTTTTGTAGCAAAACGTCGTCGAGTCCGGTTTATCTAGACCGAGCACCTGTAGAAACCTATACTGTAAAGGTAGGGAAAAGGCG
This sequence comes from uncultured Phycisphaeraceae bacterium, assembly GCA_964651325.1. Classification (GTDB taxonomy): domain Bacteria; phylum Planctomycetota; class Phycisphaerae; order UBA1845; family UBA1845; genus JADFOB01. The sequence goes on along the minus strand of CAZYXP010000038.1, from coordinate 8,619 downwards.
ACCTGGAGGCAATCGGTGCCGGAGCTTACTGCGTCCGAGCCCCGCGTTACGCAGCGCGGTTTACCGGTCGTTTTGGCAGAAATTGGGTCATCCGTTCGCGATAGGTAGGCGAGATCATTCCCCATCGGATGGTTGGCCCAGCGCGGTCACCGGGAAACGGACCTGGAAGAACTAAGGAGTCGTAATGGAAAAGCGCATCAATCGTAAGCCTCAATGGTCGTCCCTGTTGCTCGGGTTCGGGATCGTCCTGTCCCTCGGCAGCGTGGCCCGGTCTGACGATTCCACCCGCGCAGGCGAGGCCGGCAACGAGCAATTCTGGCGGCAAGGCGTGGCGCTGGTCGGCGAGGGAGAATTCTCCGAAGCGGCAGACTTGCTCGGCAAGATCGGAGGTGCCGATCGGCTGACCGGAAAGGTGTTGACGTGGCTTAACGAATTTGAGGCGAAGCAAAAGAGTCGTCGCGAAATGGACCGCGCGGATTTGGAGAAATATGCGGGGTATGCCCGGGAACGCATGGAACGCAAGGAGTACGCGCTGGCGTTGGATTGGGCATTTCGTTGCGCCGACGTCTCCACCGATCGCGATGCGTTTTTGCAGTCCGAATGGCTGCAGGAACTGACGAACCTGTCTCTTGTGAAAGCGGAGCAACTTCGCGAGAAAGAGGATTGGCTCGGAGCTTGGCATCTCTATTCCGACCTCGGCGCCCTGTTTGAGCGGGAGCCACGGTACAAGAAACTCGAGCGAGAGGCGCAGACGCATTACCGCCTCGATGTGCTTTTTGAAAAAGGAACCCAATGGGAAGAGGCGCTTGAGCAGGTACGCTGGGAAGACGCGCGCGCGGCACTTGAGGGCATTGCGCTTCACTACGTCGAATCGGCGGATTTTAAGGCGATGTGCGAGAGTGCTCTGGAACAGGCGCTTTTCCTTGCTGAATCAAAATCAGCGCAAGAAACGTTTGATGGCTTGAAGGACGAAGACAGCCGCGTTGAATTCGTAGCCCGCGTGGCCGCCAAACTGGATCAGGTCCGCCGGAATCCTGCCGTGTCGCGGCGAGATTGCGTAGAGCATCTGCGGCGCGTGGTGAGCGAAATCAACGAACAAACGGTCCAACTGCCCAAAGCGCTGTTGGTCAGTGAACTGATGCGCGGCGCTCTTGAACCGCTCGACGATTACACGACCATCATCTGGCCGACCCGCGCAGAAGAATTCGACAAGAATACCAACGGCGACTTTATTGGTGTGGGCATATCCATCCGCAAGAACCGGATCACAGACGAAATCGAGGTGGTCACGCCGCTGGAAGATTCGCCCGCGTTTAGGGCCGGCGTGCAGGCGGGGGACATTATTGCGTCGGTTAACGGTGTCAGCCTGGACGGCTACACGCTCACCAAGGTAGTTAAGACCATCACCGGGCCGGCCGGTTCCGACGTCGAGCTCTCTATCCGAAGGGGCGAGAGCGTCATCAAGTTTCCGCTCACTCGCGAGAGAATCAAGATCGCCTCCGTCAAAGGAATCCGGCGAGACGCAGACAACCCCTCGCAGTGGGATCACTGGGTCGATGAAGAAAACCGCATCGGGTACATCCGCCTGACCAACTTCCAGCGCAACACCGCCGAAGACCTGGCCAATACGCTTAGCCGGCTTGAAGCGAAAGGCCTCAACGGGCTGATCCTCGATTTGCGCGGCAATCCGGGTGGCCTATTGGATTCCGCGTGGCGCATTTCGACGATGTTCCTCAACCGCGGCGACACCGTAGTCACCACCAAGGGGCGTCATCGCTCTGAAAACCAAGATCTCAGAACGCCCGGCGACGGGCCGTTCTCGGAGATTCCCATGACGGTCTTGACCGACGAAAACAGTGCCAGCGCATCGGAAATCGTGGCCGGTGCCATTCGCGACAACCACCGCGGTCTGGTGGTCGGCGCACGGACGTTTGGAAAATTCAGCGTGCAGAATCTGCTTCCATTGGGGCGGTCAAAAGCGAAACTGAAAATCACGACGGCCCACTACTACCTCCCCAGCGGCGTGTCGTTGCATCGCACGCCGAAATCGCAGAAGTGGGGTGTCGAGCCCAATGTGGCCGTGCGTCTGGTCCGCAAGGAGAAGCTTAACTTGTGGGAGATGCGCCGGTCAAACGATCTCCTAGGTCCGCCCAAACCTGAGTCTGACGCGGACGAAGCGGATGCCGACAAAGACGGTGCAGGCAAAGACGGTGCCGACAAAGACGGTGCCGACAAGGCAGATGCGAAAACGACCGGC
>CAZYXP010000038.1:0-6262 GCA_964651325.1 uncultured Phycisphaeraceae bacterium | reverse complement strand
CAAAGACGGTGCCGACAAAGACGGTGCCGACAAGGCAGATGCGAAAACGACCGGCGACGCGGCTGTCGATGGGGACGCGGATGCCGTTGCCGATGCGGACCCCGAATCGGATGAACCGAAACTTCCACCCCTCAAGCAGCCGGACAAGAACGAACGGCCCAAGGAGGATCCCCAACTCGACGCCGCTTTGCTGGTAATGAGAGTCAAGCTGTTGAGCATGAAGTACCCTTCGGTGGTCACCGCGGAGGCGGAGTCGGATCCGGCCAAAGTCGCCAGACCTTAAGGCCGGGTTGGCCATGAGATGACGGGTTTGCCCCTGTGGGCAGGGCTTTTCCCTGCCCTACCCCTGAGCCGCGGGCTTCAGCCTGCGCGGCGCCCCGGACTGGCACGGCGCCCGTGTCTTTCTGGGGCGCAGCGAGTTCGTGTTGTGCTCGCCAACGCAAGGCCGCGCAAGGTAGAGCATGCGGCCTGGGCGTTGCGGGTGGTCCGCAGGCTTGCGCCGGCGGCTCTGTTTGGGCGTGCTCATTCCGCCGGAGTTCCACGCACCCGTCGATCCCTTGCCCCACATCCTTCCCTTTGCCACCACAGTCGTTATAACAGGCCCTCCACGGAAGCCATGGTGGCAGCTTCAGCGGATTATCCCGCTTGGCCTGCCTTTGCGGATGGTCTTCCGGCGGACCCGAGGCGGGCTGAATACCCGATTTGTGTGAGAAAACCAGGCACCAGACAGGAATTACGACGTGGAACGAACGCTAATCATCTTGAAACCGGACACCATCCAGCGGCGGCTCATCGGCCGGATCGTTCAGCGATTCGAAGACAAGGGGCTGATCCTCGCGGGCATGAAGCTGATGCAGATTTCCCGCGAACTGGCCGAGCGTCACTACGCCCCGCACAAAGAAAAACCGTTCTATCCAGGCCTGATGGAATACATCACTAGCGGGCCGGTCGTCGTCATGGTGCTTCAGGGAGACCGCTGCATCGACATCGCCCGGACGCTGATGGGCAAGACGTTCGGCTACGAGGCCCAGCCGGGCACGATTCGTGGGGATTTCGGCGCCAGCCGCTCGTATAATCTGGTCCACGGCAGCGACGCCCCCGAATCCGCCGCATCGGAAATCTCGCTCTATTTTAACGATGATGAACTGCTGGATTATGCCCCGGATTCGAGTCGCTGGGTTTTTGTTCCCAATGACGTCTGATTCCCCAGGAGCGGCATCGCGTGCCCGCGCCCAAAATCCCATATCAACCGCAGCGCAAGAGCGCGGAAGCTATGCGCAATCGGGCGACCGAATTGCTCGACGAAATGAAGCGGCGGCGTAGCTGTCGCTCATTCAGCGCCGATCCCGTGCCGCGAGACCTCATCGAAGGCGTGCTGGCCGTTGCTCACACTGCGCCGAGCGGGGCAAACCGGAAGCCTTGGCGATTCGTCGCCGTCGATGATCCGGCCATCAAGGCTAGGATATGGGAGGCAGCAGAAGCCGAGGAACGCGAGAACTACACGCGCCGGTTTCCCAAGGCGTGGCTCGAAGCGCTCGAGCCGATCGGAACCGATGCCCACAAGCCGTTTCTTGGGGTTGCGCCTTGGCTGATCGTCATGTTCCGCGTGGATTACGAGATCGTCGACGGCCAGCGTGTCCAAAGCTATTACCCGGCGGAGTCCATCGGCATCGCCGCGGGCATGTTGATCATGGCCTGTCACCAGGTCGGCTTGGCCACCTTGACGCACACGCCAAGCCCGATGAAGTTCTTGCGAGAAATCCTGGGGCGTCCCGAAGCCGAGAAACCCTACCTGCTCATCCCCGTCGGCTTTCCGGCCGCCGACTGCACGGTACCCGATCTGCGCAAGAAACCGCTGGCGTATGCGTTGCAATGGAACGTGCCGTCGCCGTAACGTCATACGTCATGCGCGCCGCGGCACGTGCCCCACGGCGGGGTTGGCTCCCAGGAGAGCAGATTCACGTCTTGCGTAGTGGCTCCGAAAGACCGTCGATTCAGCCATGACCCGGAGCCGCGGGCTTCAGCCCGTGCTGCGCCCCGGCGACTGACCAACGCCCGCAACTCGAGAAATCCAACCGCTCTAGCCCATTTCCGCCGCTAACTATCGCCAACTACCTGACGTGAATAGAGAATCCGCCGCCGCGGTGGTTGCGGTGCCCGCGGTGATTACGGTGCGCGTGGTGGCCGTGATGCCTACGACTCTTGTGGAGGCTGAAACCAACGTGCCGTCTGTGCAAGCGACTATGGCTCCGTTGTGCGTAGCGCCTGTGGTCCGAATACACGCGGGGCGAAACAACGCGTCGCGGGTAGACCACGGGATAGCTGTCGTAGTAAACGGGCGTGGCGTAGCGCGGCTGGACCACGACGGTGCGCTGGACCGTTGTAACGGGCACGTATTGGACCGCAGGTGCGGTTTGAACGACGACCGGCTGCCTATAGGTCGGTTGCACGTATTGGATTCTGCGGACCGTGCGCTCGATGCGGGGCCCATAGTCGATGGCGACCGTCTGCGTGTTGCATCGCGTGAATCCGCCATAAGGCTCGGCCGATGCCGACGCCTGGGTCAGAACGCACGTTGCCAGCCCCGTTGCGATCGCCAATGTGGCATGCTTGACCTTGAACATGATCGTGTCTCCTGAAAAATCCAGTCCTGTCGTCCTGGCCGCTCAATTCGGCCCACCAATTACCTAGACGGGCCACGAGTGGCTTTATTCCCAATGGGTAGACACTCTTCCCAAAGAAATAGTTGGCAGATCGATACTAATCTCGGGAGATTCTTAGGATGGCGTAGAAGGCGGGTCGATAAGGTCCGAAAAGGCATCTCGAATGAGGCTCAGAATCCGCATGAAATTGGTTCGGTCATCAGGCTTCAAGACGCCGAGAATAGCGTGCATCGAACCTAGTCGGTTGGTGCGGAATAATTCGTAAGCTTCTTTACCTTCATTGGTTATGTTCATGTCGATCCGGCGTCGATCGGTCGGATTGATCTTGCATTCGATGAATGCCTTGCCGCCGTTCCGTTCAAGCGCGCGCACGATCCTAGACATCTGAGCCGGAGCGACGCCGATCTTCTTCTGGATATCCCCAATGGTTTGTGGCGCGCGGCGAGTTAGCTCGTCGAGGGTAAGAAATTCCGGCTCGGACAGCACTTCCGGCCCAGAGGGTCTTTGCGAACGGGCCAGGGCGATAAGCCGGTAGAGCTCGAAAATCTCGCCGGCCATCGACTCAATTGATTCGCCAGGTTCTTGAACCATCGCTGTATCATCCGGGGAACAAGCGCAAAATCAGTCTACCTTTCCATAATACCTTTGGCCAGTTGGAAATCAAAGATCAGAAATAGTCATCAGATCGATACAAGTTAGGAGTTCTGGATCATGCTGGGACGAGGATGTTATCAGACGATCGCGGCGCGCGACTAGAGCTGTCGGTCGAGCCGGCGGTAGTGAATGGCTTCCAGCAGGTCTTCGGTCGAGATCGAGTCGCGTGCCCCGAGATCCGCAACGGTGCGCGCTACGCGTAGAACCTTGTCATGGGCTCTGGCCGAGAGCCCGAGTTCGTTCATCGCCTGCTGAAGAATGCTTTCGCATGGATCGTCGAGCTTGCAGTGTTTGCGCAGGGTCTTTCCGGTCATTTTTCCGTTGGTCATCATGGGGTTGCCGTCAAACCGCGCAGTTTGCCGCTCGCGCGCCGCCAGCGCCTGTTCGCGGATTGATTCGGAGGATGTGCCGTCCCGTCCGCTTCGGAGTTCTCTAAATGGGAGCGTGGGGACTTCAATGTGAATATCGATCCGGTCGATGAGCGGTCCGCTGATTCGGGAAAGATAGCGTTCAATTTGCAGCGGACCACACTTGCACCGCTTCTTGGGATCGGTGAAGTAGCCGCACGGACAAGGATTCATAGCGGCAATGAGCATGAAGGACGCTGGAAAGCTCACGGTGGAGTGGGCTCGGGCGATTGTGACTAGCCCGTCTTCGAGTGGCTGGCGTAACGCTTCCAATGCCGGTCGCGAGAACTCGGGTAGCTCGTCGAGGAAGAGCACGCCATAATGGGCCAGCGAAACCTCGCCCGCCTGCGGGATGCTACCGCCGCCGACCAGCGAGGGCGTGCTTGCGGAATGGTGCGGGCTGCGGATCGGTCGGGTTGCAAGCAGGGGCGCGTCCGGGGGTAGCGTCCCGGCTACGGAATGGATGCGCGTCGTTTCCAGGGATTCCTCCATGGTCAACTTGGGTAAGATCGTGGGGACTCGCTTGGCCAGCATGGTCTTTCCGGACCCAGGCGGGCCGATCATCAGCACGTTATGCACGCCTGCTGCGGCAATGGTCAGGGCTCGTTTGACGTGTTCCTGACCTCGCACCTCCGAGAAATCCAAGTCGTACGAGCGCGCCTTTTCGAATAGAGCACTCAGGTCGACTTGGGTAGGAAAAAGCGGCAACTCACCTGAAAGGAAGCCTACCGCTTGGGTCAGGCTTTCGATCGGGATCACGTCCAAGCCATCGACCACGGCCGCTTCTTCAGCATTCTTGACTGGTACGAGCACGCCGCGAAACCCGTTTTTCTGGGCGAGCATCGCCATGGAAAGCACGCCGCGGACCGGTCGAACCCGGCCGTCCAGGGCCAGCTCGCCAATGATGAGATACGCGGCCGGGTTTTCGTCTGTCAACGATCCCGTGGCCTGGATGACGCCGATCGCTATGGGCAGGTCGAACGCGGGGCCTTCCTTGCGCAGGTCCGCCGGTGCGAGATTGATGACGACCTTGTTTCGGGGAAACTCATAGCCGGAGTTTTGTAGGGCGCTGCGAACCCGCTCGATGCTCTCACGCACGGCCGGGTCGGGCAGGCCCACGAGCGTCGGGCCGGCGTATCCTTGACGGGCGACATCGACCTCGACTTCGATCCCTACGGCGTCGATCCCCGACACCGCGGCGCTGTGTATCCTCGCGACCATGGAGGTGGATTCTAGCCGATTGCGATGATCTTGCGACTGCCGGGAGCCGCGGGGGGGGTAGCCCGCGCGGTTGCCTCAACCAGGCATCGACCGTTCAAGCGCGCGGTTCCAATCCATATGGGGTCAATGCGGCTTGTGCGGGCTGGAAGCCCGCGCTCCAGCCGGCCATGTGTTCGTTTATGTTGGTGTCACCGCATTCGTAAGTGTGCTGGACCGGGCGGCCGCGCGGGCTGAAGCCCGCGGCTCGGGGGAAAGTGCCAGCGGCTGGGGTGGGGAACATGGATCCGCAGATCAGGGCGCGACCATGCACTACTGGCGCCCCGGCGCCCAGAGGTACATGAATTGCGGCGTAGATTGGTTGAGCCACGACGCAATGTCCAGATTGATCAGATTGATGTTGCCGTTGCTGCTCGGCGGGGCGGGCGCCTGGGCGTAGAAATTGGGTCGATAGGCCAGCGGGCGTTTGTAGGTTACGAGTTTGACTTTTTCGGCGGAGATGCGTTCTTTGACGCGTTTAATCGTTCCGCGAAAGGTGGTTATTTGGTCGATCAAGCCTGCCTGGAGGGCTTGATCGGCGCTGTAGACGCGGCCATCGGCAAGGGTGCGGATCTCTTGGCTCGATAGTTTGGGCCTGCCGTTTTCCACCACACCTACAAAACGCTTGTACATATCGTTGACGATGGATTGCAGGATCTCTCGCTCTTTGGGTTTCATTTTTCTAAACGGAGAGCCCGCGTCTTTGTTGGGGCCGGAGGTGATGGCGTCTGAGGTGACGCCGATGAATTCCATGGCGCCGCTGACCTCGAACAACTGCATGATGACGCCGATGCTGCCGGTGACCGTCGAGGGTTGCGCGAGGATTTCGTCGCAGGCGCAGGCGATGTAGTAGCCGCCGCTTGCGGCGACGTCCATCATCAAGGCGACGACGGGTTTGCCCGTGGTTTTGCGGAAGTGCATGATTTCGTTGTAGATCAATTCGCTGGCGACCACGCCGCCGCCCGGTGAGTTGATCCTAAGGATAACGGCTTTGATGGCCGAATCCGCGCGGGCTTTGTCGAATTGCTCTTTGACGTAGCTTACCTGGTGTTTGCCCGTGCCGATCAGCCTTGGCTCGGGCGCGTTGAGGATGATGCCGGATACGTCGATCAGGGCGATCTTGTCGGCGGCGAAAAAAGAATCTTTCTGCAAGACCTGCTCGACGAGCGCTCTGTTGGTTGCCACCGGTGTGATGAGCAATCCGCCATCGAGGCAACCGCCGCTTGCGGCGCCGAGTAGGGCTAGCGCGAACATCGAAGTGCGCGAGCATAGGTTGATTGG
>CAZYXP010000037.1:0-23682 GCA_964651325.1 uncultured Phycisphaeraceae bacterium | reverse complement strand
TGGCTGGTCAGGTGCTTCATGAGGATTTCGGCCATGCTGGACCCCTCGAAGGGCACCTTGCCGAGCAGCATCTCGTAGAGCATCACGCCGAGCGCGTAGATGTCGACGCCACGCGAATAATTGCCGCTGCCGATTTCCGGGGCCATGTAGTGAACCGTGCCGACGCTGGCGGTCTGGGCGCTATGCCGGGAGACGGAGATGAACTTGCTCAGCCCGTAGTCGCCGATTTTCACGTAGGCGTCGTCGTAGAAAATGTTGCCGGGCTTGAGGTCGCGATGGACGATGCCGCGGTCGTGCAAATACGCGAGGCCCTTGGCGATTTCGCGGATGAAGTACGCGGCCTTTTCCTGGGGAAATCCGTTGGGTTCGGCGATCAACAGGTCGCGCAGCGATGGGCCCGAGCAATACTCCATGATGATGAAGTAATCGCCGTCGGCGTTTTTCTTGACGTCGAAAATGGAGACGAGATGCGGGCTCTTGAGATTGATGCAGTGACTGACCCCGCGCAGCTCGGATTCGGGATTCTGTCGCAAATACTTGAGCGCGACCTCTCTGCCGCCGTCGCTGACCGCGTAATAGACCTCACCAAATCCGCCGCTGCCCACGGCGCGCTGAATGGTGTAGTCATCCAGGGGTCGATCACCGTATTTGAATCGGTATGACATCGCTACCTACCGCCCTATTGTGGAATCGAAATCAATTGCGTCATGAACCGCAGGTCCGGTGTTCCGGTTGCCTGATTCTCTATTTCTTTCAAGCCCGTCAAGCGAACCGCCCCACCGAACGTCTCGCAGCGAGTTCGCCGCCTACGCCCACCCAGAGCTCGTTTTCCTCGGGCGCCAGGGTTGCAACGCGATGTTGACTCCGCCGATTTCCAGCGTTTCCCCGATTGCCAGTTGTTGCGCCGCGACGTCCACGTGCCCGTCGTTTTTTCGCCTAATCCAAAGCGCGCCGTCCTTTTCGAACAAAACCAGCGCCGGCGAGGCGTGGCTGCACAACACGTGCGCGCTGCCGCCTTGCCCTATCGTCGCATGCCGATCAAAGATGAGCACGCGACGCACATCCTGCGGCATCTTCGTCGTATCACTCATGTCCACCGTCGCGGTCGCACTTTGCCGGCTTGGCAGGCGAAACGTAAACTTGGCTTTGGTGCCCAGCGTAATGCGGTCGCCGTCGCGGAGCAGCTTCTGCCGATACTTCTTGCCGCCAACCTCGACGTCTTTGGACGCAAAGAGAAAGTAATCATCATCGACGCGCGTGATGTTGGCGCATCGCTCGGCGATGTCGCTGAAGATCGCTACGTCGGCGGGCTGATCACACGCGGCGCGGCCAAACGTGACCCTCGACCCACGGTGGAGCAAATAGCTTCCGCCGCCATCGACCAAAAGCAACAGCCGATCCGGCAACGCGCCAGAGCTGCTACGGCCCGGCAGCACCATCGTTTCGTCCAACGCGGCGGACCGCGCGGCCGCATTCGGCCGGGGGGAAGGCGATCCGCTCTTTGCGTTGGCGGGTCTTTCAATCTTGCCGCCTAGCGGTCCCGCATCGATGGCTGTGCTCAACGCCTCCAATTGTTTCAGGTTTTCGCACACCGCTTTGATCCACTTAGCTTTGGGCACTTTGCGCGCCAGCGCCAGCGCGTGGCGATACGCGTCCCCGTAGTCGGGGCGTTCAAGACAGGCCCGAGCCTCGGCACACGTTTTCAGATAGCCCTTCAACTCGCTCTTGCTAGGAAGGTCGTCGCCCAGCGATCCGAGGCAGCCCAGTTCATCGACAGCCCGATCAACGCGCCCATCAACGAATGCCGCTTTGGCCACACCGATAACTCGCTCGCAGAGCTTAGCCTCGATCGTCGTAACGCGCTTGCTGTGGGCCTCGATCGACTTGGCCCGTTGCACCCGTTTGGCCGCGGCGGCAAACTGGCCTTGCTTCAGCAGTTCTGCCGCCTGATCGACCATTCGGGCCACATCGTCAGATCGATGGGCCGCGTCTTCGAGCATCGCCTTGGCGCCTGTGTCGTTTCCGCCTGCCTGTATAAGAATTTCCCGACCGGCCGCCAGCGAGCCGCGTTCAATGCGTTCTTTCGCGGCATCGACGCGAACGCGTTGCGAAGCCGCCTGCCGCTGAGCTTCTGAGGCCACCACGCCGATGTGCTTGCGTAGCTCATCGATTTTCGCCTGTAGCGATCCGCTGGCTTGGGCGCATTGTAAATCCAACAATGCCTCCGTGAAGCGATCGGCGTGAAAATGCTCCCTGGCTCGGTCGTAGAACCGCTTGGCGAGTTGCTCGATAACGGCCTTGGCGCGTTTATGATCCTTCAGATCGGCGTTGGACGCCATCCGAAACGCCTCGTCGAGCCTGCCCTCGCGAAGTGCCTTTTCCGCTGCTTTAAGTCGGGCCGATAAAAGTTGGCCGAACATCGTTTGCTCCCATGTCACCCGGCTGCGATGGTACGCAACAGCACGCGGTCGCCCTATGCGATTGACCGGTTCGTGCCGCCATCCATCTCGGGATTCGAGTGTCGAGGCTCATTATTCGCGTTTTGACGCGGAATTCCAGGAGGCATGCCTCAGCCAGCACTCATTTTGACGATTTTGCGCGAAACTGGCGGGGTTCTTGGCGGGCGAACCGGGCACCCTTGGGTTCGAGCGAAACACGTCGGTGTGTTGCGTTGCTACGGCTACGAGGCTGGACGATCGATCCACTCTCGAAGGTTTCGCGCCAAGTCGTCGGCTCGCCTCGTTTTGAGCACGCGGCGTCGGTGAGCCTCAGGGATGTCCAAGGCCTCCATGGCCCGCTCCGCCCGCTTCCATAGGCGGTCCCGCTTGGGTTCGGAATCGGCCAGGTAAAGCTCCGTGACGATGTCGCCCAGCTTGTTGAGCATGATCGAATCACGATTGCTGTAGTAGTTTTCAACGATCTTCTTCTGATGGGGCGAGAAGTGGGCCATGACGACGCTCATCTTACTGGGCTGCGGGTTCGGGGAGAAGTCCCGCTTCGATCAAATCTTTCCCGCCGGTAGCCACGGATTCTGCGAGATCGGCCAGATCTGCGTAGACAACATCGGCTCCCGCTTCGTGGAGGCGTTTCTTGGAACATGGGCCGCAGGCGATCGCAACGGCGAGCAACTCAGCCGAACGCCCGGCCCGCACCACCGCGTCCGTGCATGCCACCAAGACGGCTCGCTTGTCGCTACCCGCAAGATTCCGCAGCGCTTGAACCCGCTCGCCCGGGTCGCTGTTCAGCGAGCCCAACTCGATGGAGGGCTCGAAGAGGCTCGCTTTGTCGAGCCAAGTCTTTCTCGCCGCAGTATTCGGGCTGGTCGTGACGAACGTGCAGCCTCCTTTATGTCCCAGTCGTCGAAGCGAATCTTGGATGTTTGCTTGTACTTTCGCCAACGCGACCAGCTCATCGGTTTCGATCAGCGCGTGGAACAATTCGTAATACTGCTTGAGTTTGATGGGCTTGGCACCGGGCAGGATATTCGCCTCCTCCCCTTGCGTTCGTGTGAGGCGCCAAAAGGTATCCTGATTCAGCTTGGACCAGCCTACGTCCGCGGCCGCGCGGCGATGGGCCTCGTACCAAGCTGGCGCCGAATCGGCGATGACTCCGTCGAATTCGATGATAAACTTCATGCAGGTGCGTTCCCATAATCGCTCAGGCGCAAGGGTCATGGCCGACGTTACGGGGTTCAGGATATCCGAATGTCGGCCTGTTGCCAAGCACCGTTTCAAACGGCGCGGAGGGGGTCACAAAAAAGGCGGAACGACTCATCATGAATCGCTCCGCCTGAGTATGGTTCGGTCGCCCTCACGCTCAAGCGCGAAACCGCCGAAGTTGCGTGCTGCCGACGTCTAACAGGTCGGGAACTTGAAGTTCTTGCCCTTGACGGTCGGCGAGGTGGCGACCATGAACGCGCCGGTTTTCGTGCGGGCGCAGGCCTTGATCGGCGTCTTGCCGAACTTGGCCGTCAACACGTTCTTGCACGCCGCCGTCGTGGGGTTGCGGGTGTTGAACGTCTTGTTGTTCACCTGGGCCCATTTGCTGAGCTGCGCACAGCTTACGGTCTGAACGACCGCGCCCTTGTTGATCCACTTCGCGAAGCTGTTCAACACGGCCGTGGTCGGTCGATCGTACTTGGCCGACCCGCAAGTCTGCGTGCAGAGCATCTTGAACGAGTTGATCTTACTTTCGAAGCACTGATTCACATTCTTGTAGCCACGTGGAATCGCGACGGTGCCCGAAGTGCCAGAACCCGTCGAACGCTTGCGTCCCGAGGAAGTCGTTGCCATACCAAAGTTCTCCAAAAAAGATCGAAATTCACTTTCGTCCCAACGAGGCGTTCATCGGTACTGAAATGCTGGTGCTTGAACTAGAGCGGCTGTCATCGCAAAGACTATCGGGCGTTGGACGGTGCATGGAACTCGTTGCGCGAGCAAGAAGTTTTCATGATTTCCAACTCATGTTGCCCGCGGCGCATGCACTCAAAACGGCCTTGAACCTCAAAAAACAAGGGTTTTTCGCTCTCGTGCGACGAGAAGCACTGCCGCGTTTTGTTTGTTGTTGCCTTGCGGCATGCATGAGAAACGCTTGCCCCGTGGGCTCAAAAAAATCTTGTTTTTCTTTTGGGGCAAACGGTTCTTGTTGCAAAACATGAGAAAACTGACGGACAATGGCACAGTTTGAGTTACGCGTCTTCCTGCTCGTCCGCTGCGACGCGTAGCTTCCTGAGTCCGTCAAACAGGCGCGACTTCACGAGGGACTCGGGCAAATCGAGCACCTTCGCAATCTCGGTGCGAGAAAGCTCTTCGACATATCGGAGCCGCAACACCTCTTGGTAAATCGCGGGCAAGGCATCTACCAGGTTTGCCAGCCGCTCGTTGGCCTCGTTGCGGACCAAACGCGTCAACTGCCCGGTCAAGTCGATGGTCAAACCAGACGGCGGCGGGGCCGCGTTTTCATCCGGATGCCGCTGACGACGTCGGATCAAGTTCAGACAGTGGTTGCGAGCCACTTTGTAAAGCCAGGGCCGAAAATCCTCAGGAATCTCGGCTGAGGAAAGCACCTTGCAGCAGATATCCTGAACGGCATCCTCGCATTCGTCGCGGTTGCGGAGGTAGCCCCAACAAAATCGAAACAGCAAATCTCGATAGAGCTCATCGAGCAGCGCCGCAGCGTCCATTTCGCCGTCGCGCAACCGAAGAACCAGCGACGGCGTCAAAGCCAGTGTGCGGTTCAAGGAAGGTTGGGATGGCCCGCTCAACGAATCTCGATCTCCACGAGCTGCTGGAAAACGTCCGTCCGGCTGTGGGCAAGCCGCCGTGCGGTAGCCCAGCCGCCCATGTGTAGCCCAGCCGCACTCGGCTGGATGTAGCTCAGCCGCCCTCGGCTGGGCTGTTCCCCCGCGCCGGGTGATTGAGCAGACACAGCGGAGGGCCGCTGTGCTACAAGGGATACCCTGCCGAATCAGCACCGATGCAGCGCTCGGATCAAGGCCCTTTGGCCTTGTCGGGTTGGGGCTCTGTTCGCGATCCGATCTCCTCGCTAACCTCGCGGAACCGATCCGGATCGTCAAGCATGCCGGGGCCGTAGATTTCCCGAAGCGACGCGAGCGCGCCGGGAAAACGGTCTTTCCATCTCTGCGGATCCTGATCCATGATATCCAGCGCATCCAGAATCACATCCTCGCACACCCTCATGTCTTGAGGCTTGCCACGGGTTCGTAGCAGGTCTGCCAGGGAAAGGCTGACGGCCACCACCTCTTCGGACAGGCCTAGGCGTTGAAACGACACCAGCGCCTTACGGTAATGCGGCTCGGCCCCGTCGAGATGACCCTGGGCGTGGCGGGATTCGGCTAGCAGCCGTTCCAGGATCGCGGTGTGTTGCTCTTCAAGCGCGGTGTTTCTGATGACGGCATCTTGCAGGCCTCGCTCGGCTTGCCCCACCCAGTACGCCGCCGTGAGCATCACGCCCAACATGGTTGCGAGGGTTACGAAAAAAAGCTTGTGGCGAACGACGAGCTTGCCAAATCGATACCAGCCACCGGCCGGCCGTGCGTGAATCGGCTGATCGGTCAGGTGGCGGGCAATGTCCTCCGCCATGGCTCCGGGACCGTGATAGCGCCTGGCGGGGTCCTTTTCGAGGGCTTTGAGCAAGATGGTCTCAAGGTCGCCGCGTAGCGCACGATTGAGGCGCCCTGGACGCGGTGGACTCTCCTCGCTGATGATCCGGACGGCCTCATGCAATTGGTGGCGACTGACGCTCAATGGCAGTTGGCTGGTCAACAATTCGAACAGCACCACGCCGAGTGAGTAGACGTCGCTGCGAACCCCGATCTGATCCAAGTCGCCGCGCGCCTCCTCTGGACTGGTATAGGGCAGCGTTCCGATAACCTGCCCCAATTCTGTTCCCGTCAGGGAAAGACCGGCGTCGGGATCGGTGATTCTGGCGAGACCGAAATCGAGTACCTTCGGATTTCCATCTGAATCTACGAGGATGTTGCTGGGTTTGAGATCACGGTGAATCACGCCGCGCTGGTGGGCGTAGTTGATCGCGTCACATACCTTGCAAAACAGATCCAACGTTGCCCGAATGGAGAGGTCATGCTGGCGGACGTACGCGTTCAGGGGGACTCCGTGGACCAGCTCCATCGCGAAATAATCGATCCCGTCGTCGGTCCGTCGGGCCTCGTAGATAGCGCCGATCGCGGGGTGTCGAAGCCGGGCGAGGGTTTGGGCTTCGCGTTGGAATAGCTTGACGCGGTATTCGTCGTGGTGTCCACCTCGAATGACCTTGATGGCGACCGATCGCTCCGTCCGGGGCTGCTCCCCCTCGTACACGATCCCCATCCCACCCTCTCCCAGGTAGCGCAGGATTCGGTAGGGTCCAATCTTCTCGGGAGGTTTGGCTGGGGGGGGCGTAGCGGTAGCAGCGACGGCGTCCATCCCCGATTGGAGCTGCTTGGCGCGATCCCGGCAACGCGGGCAGGAGCGCACGTGGTCCATGATGTCGGGAGCCCTTCGGTCGAGTCCGCTCCAGAGTTCGCGCTCGGTAACATCACAGATCATTGCAGATTGGCCTGGCGAAAAGAGTTCACCCGTCGATTCGGCTCCAAAGAACGGCCTCTGTATATCATATCCCGCTCACTCAGATCTCGTCTGATTCTTTTTTGCAGATTTTTTGGAAAATCGGAAGATTTCTTCCGTCGAATTGAGCGGACCGGTGTCTTGACATATAGGGCCAGATTATGCTAGAAAAGCAAGATCGAGGCTCTGAATGCTGGGGCCGAGCAAAATGACGCTCGGGCAACGGCCAGAGTGCTAAATGCCCCCGGAACGGAAATCGGCGTCTTTTTTGGCCGATAAGCTCTTATCCCTGCGAAAGAAAGGGAACGCCCCGCTTCCTGTATGTTGTAAACCAGCCGGAACTCTAAGAAGTCGGCGGATTCGTGGCCTTGAGTTGGCCAGCCTGTACAACGGGAAAACCGGTGTAGATTGCAGTAGATTGCAAGAGCTGCCACCGGGAGAGGGTGGTGCACCTGTGGGGTGGGGTACGAACAGGTATTTTGCACGAACGGGCAAACAGATATTTGGTAAGCATCTTCAAAGATGCGTTTTAGGAGTGCCTTCATGGTAACGCAAGTTAATGCCAGGGTTCGACGCAGCGGTTTTACGCTGATTGAGTTGCTCGTCGTAATCGCAATTATTGCATTGCTGATTTCGATTCTCCTGCCGTCGTTGGAAGCGGCCAGGTGCCAATCCAAGAAGTCGGCCTGCCTCGCTCACATTAAGAACATCGCGACCAGTAGCCGCGTCTACGAGACCGACGATGAAAACGGCTGGGGCATTCCGGTCCACCCGCTGCAGTTCAGCCAGGACGCCAACGACCCGACGTTCATCGGCGCCTACGAATGGGGCGGCAAGAGTGGTATTGGTAGGCCGGGATTCAACGGCAGCGGCCCCGCCAATGGTGGCGAGTCCGACTATATCGGTTCCAAGTATGGCACTAAGAATGGGTTCGGCCCGGCCAGCCGCCCGATGAACGCCATTCTCTATCCGGGCGGGTTTACGGACAACTTGAACCCAAACTACAAGCGAGCCGGCGCCCTTCAGGATACGCAGCTCAACCTCGCACTCTTCAAGTGCCCCGGTGACGATGGGCCGCCGCGTGGAGCCCATTGCCCGGACTGGCTTAAGAACACCGAACGTTCGTCGTACGATCATTTTGGGAACAGTTACGCTGCCAATATTTTCATGATCGCTTCCTCGGGAGGCGGACCGATGTCCACGAATTCGCCCTATCTCCGCCCGATTACGCGAGTGCTTACGCCCTCGCGCACGCTGTATTACGAAGAGAACATCGGTCGATGGGCATGGTCCGCACGCCGCGAGAGAGATGATTGCAGCTTTATCGGACTGGGCGTCGATCCCGGACCGACCAAGACCATTGAGGGATGGCACTGCAAGGATTGGACGTTCAATCGCGCCTTCGTCGATGGACACGCTGAGTCGCAGAAGATCTTCATCGAAGGTACGGAAGACTCCGAGGGGTTTGCGTTGCATTACCGCGGGGAACTTGGCGTCATGGATGATCCGGGCCTGCAGGACCAGTATCGGTGCATCATCGTGCGTGGCAACGGATGGCAGAAGGATACCCTTCCGGCAGCACTACTGGCGACCGGTTTGCAGCACGGTGGCGATGGGCGTCCCTCCTATGAAGGCTGTGTGACCACCGAGTAAACCAGAGTAGGCTCGAAACTTGAGAATCGACGTGCCTTCCGCCGGCAGCAACGCCGGTGGAAGGCGTTTTTTTACTGGTACTTGCAACCCGCCCGAGCCGCGTGGCTTCAGAGGAGAGGCTTGGGGCGGCAAGCAGGATCGGCGCGCGTCGCTCAGCGCTTGGTGATCGTCGTGCCGACATCGCCCTTGATCGTCTCGATCGACTTTGCTAACGGGCCGATGAAGACTAGGGCGTCGTCCTTGGTTGACGATTGTAGAAAATTGATGGCCGCCTGAATCTTGGGCCCCATCGAACCGGCCGGAAACTGGCCTGCGTCCATGTGCGATCGAGCCTCGTCGACCGTCATCCGCGCGATGGCCCGCTGTTCCGGCTTTCCGAAATCAATGCAGACTCGCTCGACGTTGGTGAGAATCAACATGGCGTCGGCGCCCACCTTCGCCGCCAAGAGGGCGCTCGCAGAATCCTTATCGATCACCGCCGGCACGCCCTGTAGCGAGCCGTCTTCGCGCCGGACCACGGGAATCCCCCCTCCGCCGCAGACCACCACGAGATCGCCGGCCGCAACACAGCGACTGATGATGTCCTGCTCGACAATACGAACGGGCAAAGGCGACGCGACGACTCGCCGGTACTTTCCCTCGGTAATCTCCTTGATGCGCCACCCCTCTTCGCCGGCGAAGCGGTCGGCCTCGGCCTTGTTGAGGGTGCGTCCGATCGGCTTGGTGGGGTCGGCAAAAGACGGATCCCGGCTATCCACTTCGATCATCGTGAGCAAAGCAGTTACCGGACGATGGATGTTGCGCCGCGCAAGCTCATTGGTGAGCGTTTCAGCGATCATGAAGCCCATGCCGCCCTGGACGTGGGCTACCGCAACCTCCATGGGAAGCGGGTAGATTCGGTTGGAGGCCGCTTCGTTTCGTAGGAGGAAATTCCCGATCTGAGGACCGTTCCCGTGCGTGATGACCAGCGAGTGCCCCTGCTCGATCAGATCGGCCAATGCGCCGGCCGTGATGCGGGAGTTGGCGAACTGCTGCTCCACACGCCCCACCTCATCGGGTTGCGTGATCGCGTTTCCACCTAATGCTACGACGAATTTCAGTCCCATGGAACGGCAAGCCTCGAATCGCTTTCCCTAGAGCAGTCTTACATTCTGTGTAGGGCGGGTTCTGCCCGCCGCAATGAGCGTGACGGCGGATGGAACCCGCTTTTCTCCCGCCCTGCCACGCTGTATGGCGGCCGGACGTCCGTACCACAACCACTGCTGTTATCGGCGATCTCGTAGACCCGAACGATCTACGCCCGCTTTCGATAAGCCTCGGTTCAGCCGGCCATCAGATGGACCAAAAGCGCCTTCTGGGCGTGTAGCCTGTTCTCGGCCTGATCGAAGATCGCGGAGTTGGGCAATCTCGATGTTTCGTAATCGATCTCGTCGCCGTAGTGTGCGGGCAGGCAGTGGAGAATGATTGCGTCACTATGGGCCCGCGCGACGGCATCGGCGTTGATGGTGTAGGGGGCAAACACCTTCTTGCGCTGCTCCGCCTCCGCTTCTTGGCCCATCGACGCCCACACGTCCGTGTAGAGCACGTCAGCCCCGCGCACGGCCTCCATATCGTTGGCGATCTGGATGCGGCACCCGGACGCTGTTGCGATTTCGGTCGCCTGGGTGGTCACGGATTGGGGCGGCTCGTATCCGGCGGGCGTGATGACGGTGATGTTCACGCCCAAGCGAGCGGACGCGAACATCAGCGAATGGGCCACATTGTTTCCGTCGCCGATGTAACAGAGGGTTAATCCCTTGAGGTGACCCTTGCGTTCGATCACGGTCTGGAAGTCGGCCAGAATCTGGCAGGGATGCTCATAGTCGCTCAGCCCGTTGATTACGGGTACGGTCGCATGCGCGGCGAGATCCGCGACGATGTTGTGGCCGAATACGCGGGCCATGATGCCGTCTACATGCCTCGACAGCACCAGTGCGATGTCCTCCGTGGTTTCTCGCTTGCCCAGGCTGATATCGGTTGGGGCGAGGTAGATAGCATGCCCGCCGAGTTGAGTCATGCCGGCCTCGAAAGATACGCGGGTGCGTAGCGACGGCTTCTGAAAGATCATGCCGAGCGTTTTCTTTTGCAGCGGCGCAGCGCCAAACGCGGCGTGGTCTGCCTTGATGGCGGCCGCGGTTTCGAGGACGGTGGTCAATTCATCGGCTGAGAAATCAAGGATCGAGACGAAGCTTCGTCCGGTTAGCTCTTGGTCCACGTTGTTGGCTCCTTTCGCACTGTTTCCGGTGTCGCTGATTCTTGGTGTCGTGACTCAAGAAGATGAACTCCTATCCGAACCCCGACCGTTAGGGGGGGGGGTGGTTGTCGCGGCCCGGCCGCTTCCTGACGGGCGCGGTTCGGATCGGGAGAGGTCTCCGCCATTTTGACCTCGCACCATCAAGACAGCACTTTCTGAAGACGCTCGAAGGCCCAATCAACCTCTTCGCGGGTGATCACCAACGGCGGCGCGAGCCGCATGACCTGTTCATGGGTATCTTTGCAGAGCAGCCCCTCGTTCATGAGCTCCTTGCAGTATTTCCGGGCGGGTCCGGCCTCGATATGTAGCTCTATACCCACCCAGAGCCCGCGTCCGCGAATCTCCTTGATCTTGTCTGGTTTTAGCGATGCGAGCTTGTCGAAGAGGTACGCCCCTACCTCTTTCGCGTTCTGCTGATGGCGGTTCGTGTTGAGCATCTCGATCACCTTGCGGGCGATCGCGCACGCCAGCGGATTCCCTCCAAAGGTGCTGCCATGATCCCCAGGCGTGAAGACGCTGAGGATCTCTTTGGAGGAAACGACCGCGGATACCGGCATGATCCCCCCACCGAGCGCCTTGCCGAGCGTGAAGATGTCCGGCTTGATGCCGTCGTGTTCCACGCAGAACGTCGTGCCGCATCGGCCCAGACCCGATTGGATCTCGTCCGCGATGAAAAGAACGTTTCGCTCGCTACACAGGTCCCTGGCCGCTCGAAGATAGCCTTCCGGCGGGACGATGATCCCGGCCTCGCCCTGAATCGGCTCGACGAGGAAGCCGACCGTATGCTCATCGATGGCCTTGGCCAGCGCGTCGGCGTCGCCGTATTGGACGACTTCAAAGCCCGGCGTAAACGGACCGAAGCCTACGCGGCACTGTGGATCCGTGCTGAAGGAGACAATCGTGGTGGTCCGGCCGTGGAAGTTCTCACTGCAGCAGATGATCTTGGCCTTGCCATCCGGCACGCCCTTCTTCGTGTAACCCCATTTTCGGGCGGTCTTGATGGCGGTTTCCACGGCCTCGGCCCCGGTGTTCATGGGGAGCACGGCTTCCATGCCGCAAAGCTGCGCCAATTCGGCACACATCGGCCCGAGTTGGTCGTTGTGGAACGCCCGAGATGTCAGAGTAACTTTGCCCAACTGAGCCTTGGCTACGGCGATCAGCTCGGCATTTCCGTGGCCGAAGTTCACCGCGGAGTAGGCGGCGAGCATGTCCATAAAGCGGTTGCCGTCGACATCCTCAACCCAAACGCCATCGGCTTTCGTAACCACCACGGGCAGTGGGCTGTAGTTGTGGGCGGCGTTGTCCTCTACGAGCTTGATGTGCTCTGCGCCCGTCATCCCTTGACAATCAGTAGTTAGTGGTGCCATCATCGCAGACCTTTCCTATAAGCCGGTTCGCGCGGTCGTTCCCTTCGCTGAACGGTGGTTTATGTTTGGGCGAAACCCGCGAATCGGTTGCCCGCTTTAGCCGGAATGGATCCCAGTGCATAGGAGCCATCGGCAGTATATCCGGCATCATTTGGTTA
Organism: uncultured Phycisphaeraceae bacterium; assembly: GCA_964651325.1. GTDB lineage: Bacteria > Planctomycetota > Phycisphaerae > UBA1845 > UBA1845 > JADFOB01. The sequence goes on along the minus strand of CAZYXP010000037.1, from coordinate 11,126 downwards.
GATCAAGCGTCTATTCTCAAAGCGTCAGGTATTCCAACCCACCCGAGTTCCTGCCAGGAAATGCAGGCGTTGGAACAGGAAATTCCGCTTGGGAACCAACTCGCCGAGCCGCTTGAGGGCCGATTGATCTATCCTGCTTGTAAAGTGCCACCGAATCATGTCCTCTTCAAGCTCCCGCCACCGGCGACTTCCCGTGAGCTTGCGTTTCCGGCGAGAATCCTGCACATCGAGGATGGCTCGAACCTCGGTCTCGATCCGTTTTAGTTCGACGGCAATGCGATGGGCCGAGGTCTCGCGTTGCCAGTTCGGCTCTACCGTGGCGGCCTCGCGGAGCTTCACGTCTTCAGGACTCTCCACGATCGAGTCGGTGTCGCCGGCGCCTTCGTCGTCCGCGGCATCAGCCTGTGGAGGCGTCTCGGCGGGCTCTGGCTCATCGGGGGCATCGGGGGCATCGGCGTTTGGGGCGGCGCTATCAATTTCGGAGGCGGCAACAGGGGTTTCGGGCGCAGTGATCTCGGGCACAGCGGTTTCTGGCACAGTAGTTCTTGGCAAAGTGGTTTCCGGCACAGTGGTTTCGCCCGGCACTCCCGGGACGTCGGACTGCTCGCTGCTCTCGTTGGACGGCGCCGTGGCGTCGTTCGGTTCGGCGCCTGGCTGTGCCGGTGTGTCCGGCATCGCCTTGCCTGCATCCAACTCTTGCTCGCCGGAATCCGGTTGATCTGTCACGTTTTGCCCGTTTCCTTCTGAATCACTATGGTCCGGACTGTCCGGACTACCCCGTAAGGGTATCGACACGCCTCTGGCGCGGCAAGGACGAGTTTGCCGAGGCGCGGACGGGATGGGTGGCGACCCAGAGCCGCTGGCGCAAGCCTGCGGACCATTCGCCGCAAAAAGTCGCCGGCTCGCGCCGGGTGCTCTGGATAAGGAGGTCACCAGGCTTGCGCCAGGTGCTCTGATAGGGAGGTCACCAGGCTTGTTCCCGTCGCCCTGAAGACTGCGAACCAGGAGTTTGGCTGTCGTCGGGGGGCCGCGCGGGCTGAAGCCCGCGGCTCGGGGGAAAGAGCCCGCAGCCCCGGGGGAGCGCGCCCGGGAGAAGAGCCAACTCCCTTACGGTTGTGGTTCCGTTGTCCGGCGTGTCCCTTCGTACAATTCGTACTTGAGCAGGCGGCAATCTATCTTGGCGTTGAAAAACTCTATGCGCCGGCTCACCTTCAGACTGACCTTCTTGGCCAAGTCCATGTTGCCGGTGAAAATATACCCAGTCCACCCTGGGCATTTCTGTTTGAAGTAATCGCCCATCCGTTTGTAGGTTTGCTGCAATGCCGAGGCTTCGCCCATGCGCTCGCCGTACTCGGGATTGAGCAGGACGATCCCCCTTTCTTCCGGCATCGGGGTAGCCTCGAAATCGCACACGTCAAACTTGATCAGGTGATGTACGCCCGCGGTTTCGGCATTTTTCTTGGCTGCCCAGATGGCGGTTTCGTCTTGGTCCGTGGCCACAATCGGCGCGGGGGCGGTCTTGGCGCGTATCTTCTTCGCCGCGATACGCATGGTCCGCCACGCGTCTTCGTCGAATCCCTTTAGATGCTGGAATCCAAAATTACTCCGCAGCAACCCGGGGGGACGGCCCGAGGCGATGAGCGCGGCCTCGATGGCCAGGGTCCCGCTGCCGCACATGGGGTTGACCAGCGGCATGGATCCGTCGTACCCCGTGGCCAAAACGACCGCCGCCGCCAGCGATTCCTGCATCGGGGCTTTGTGGGGAATTTTGCGGTAGTTCCGGTCGGCCAGCTTTTGGCCCGAGGTGTTCAGGTAGAGCCGGCAGCGATCTCCGTGCCAATAGAGATGAACCACGACACGATCCCGCCGAGGGCCGGAGTCCGGCCGCCGGCCCACTGCGGACGCCACCCGATCGACGATGGCGTCTTTGGCCTTGAGGCTGGCAAATCGCCAGTCGTTGATCGTCGGCGTATTCACGCTGGAAACCACGCTGACGTACTCATCGGGATCGATCATTTCCTCCCAGGCCAGCGCGTTGGTGGCCCGATAAAGCGCGTCGGAATCTTCGCACGCGAAATCGTCGATCAGGCAGAGCACATTGAGGCCGGTGCGCACGAACAGATTCAGCCGCATGGCATCACGCAACGTGGCCGAAAGCTCCAATCCCGTGAGATGCGATGACGTGATCGAATAGCCGAGGGCTTCGACCTCTTGGGCCAAGTATCCGACCAGCCTAGGCGCACAGGTAATGCGTATTGTCTTGGTTTCGTCCAGATCCATCATGGCGCCTAGGGCGTCCTCATAGCGGTTCGGGCATACAACCCGCGTACCATTCCACAAAACGACGCAAGTAGCAACAAGCACGTAGAATCGGATGCCGGATCAGAGCCGCAGGCGCCAGCCTGCGGACATCCGCGTATGTTGTTGGTTCGCTTGCGACCGCTGCAAGGCTGGTCCGAGGGCTGGCGCCCTCGGCTCTGACGTGGACCGGAGCATGAGGGGCTTGGTTACGGAGCCGTGTGGCTCTTGCCACAGCAAGGTACGAAGGAGGCGTCACCGAGGCCGGGATTGATTCTCAAATCGCTGTAGGTGTAGGCCTCGTTGAGCGTGGCGCCGTTATGGTCGGCGTAAGCGCGAATCGAAAGCGGGATCAACCATTCCTGATCCAGATGGAGCTCGAGGAAGGCGTTGGCGTACGCGGGGTCATCGTGGGCTTCGGGCAAGAATCGGTTAAGAATGAAGGTGGGCCGGCCCTGAATCGCCCCTTCTCCGGCGAAGCGCAAATCCAAAACGCCGGCACGATCAGCCTTTTCGTTGATTTGCAGGATGCGCCGCAGCGTCCATCGAAACCCGAATTGGTCGATGGTGTGGCGACTTGCGGCGCGTGCTCTCTTGCCGTGTACGGGGATAGCCACGGTTGGAAACAACGCCCTGGCAATCGCACCGGCCGGTTCGACGAGGAACAACTCCTGTCCTCCAGACCCCCGGTGGCGTTCCTGCACGTACACGGCGCGGCGCGCGCGTTTGGCGTTTCGCACCCACAACATGCGGACGCTGTAGGGTTGTTCGCGGAACCGAACGTGAATCACTTGGCGCTTGGACAGCGTCCCTTTGACCCGTTCACGCCGTGTGAACGTGCAGGTGTAATTCGTGATGTGGTCCTCATAGTGTTCCAGGGCTCGACGCAGTAGCGCCCTTGGATCTCGCCGCGCAAGCTCCGCGGGCGATTCCGGCTTGAGCTCAAAGGGTTCGGCGGGAAGGACGATGCTGGACAGGGTGGACCTGGTCTGTGCGGGAATTTGTCGGGCCGGCGGATTGGGAATCTGTAACCCACAACCGAATAGCGCTACGCACGTTGCACAGAAAAGGCCCCATACCAACAGCCGTCGAACGCGCGTGGCATCTTCCATAGGCCCCCCCTCCTTCGTAGCGGCTCATTATTGTTGGGGTGCGAACCCCGAGGCGTGACGTATCCACGGGAAAAAGCGCCGCCCCAATTAGGGGCGGCGCTTCTGCCGCGATCCAATAATCGTTGCTTTTGCTAACTATGAGCCCTTAGGCCCAAGGCACGCCTACCGGCAGCCCCACCAGGATTTCTTGGTCTTCGTCTTAGTCTTAGTCGTAGTCTTCGTATTCGACTTATCCTTGGGCTTGGTCGTTGTCGACGACTCGTTGGCCGAAGCCGACGCAGTCGGCGTGTAGCCAGCCGGAATCGTTCGAGTCGACGTGAAACCATTCGAACCCGTCGGCGTCGAGGTGAAGCCGCTCGAACTTGTTCGGATCGACGTGAATCCGTTCCCGCCCGTTTGGTTCGGCGAGTAGCCGTTCGCCACCGTCTTGTTCGGCGTGTACAGCGAATCCGTGGCTTGCAGGCGGACCGTCATGAGGGACTCCCGCTCGATCGCATCGACGAGATACTCCGGAACCGTCTGATCCATGATCGCGGCCGTCATGACCCGCGTCGCGCCGTAGCGATGGATGATGGACGTGGAATCCTTCAAAGTTCCCAGCGCCACCCGCGCGTCGGTAATGTCGTTCAGCTCATTATCGACGGCTTCGATCCGCGCGATGGCCTGCTGCAGGTCACGCTGGACGGCAGCCCGCTTGGGATTCGTGGGCGTCACAGCGGCGAGCTTGAGGGCGAAACGCTGGCGATGCTCCTCGAGGACGATCCGCGTACGCTGCAGCGATCGCATGTCATCGTCAAACGCGTTGGAAGAATCGTTCGGAGAAAACAGAGCCGCAACAAACGTCAACGCACGGCAGCGCTGGCGGTGCTCTTTGATCTGGCGATCCGCCAACGAAATCATGCCCTTGACTTCCTGCAAGCGGGCTTCGCACTTGACGAACTTTTCGTTGTGGTGGTAGAGGTGATTCGTGATCGCATAGTACCCCTGGAGCCGCTTGATGCGCTTGGCTTCTTCGATGAAGACCTCGCGGCTGCGTTCCAGATCGGCGCGAAGCTCGTTGACACGACGGACCTTTTCCTTCGTCGCGGCGTAGTCGGCCAGAAGAACAACCTTAGTGAGCGGCTGGCCATCACGGATGGAGGCGAGCTCGGCGGTGCCGAATGCCGGCAGCGTCGAGGGACGGAAGAAGTCGCCGGCGCCCGGCATCAGCAGTACGTCGGCGCTTTCGCTGAAGGTCGCAAGCGCCTTGTTGCGATTTTCGACGGCGCGCTTCTCGGCCGCGATGGCCTTGCCGATGCGACGTTCGAGATTCTTCAGGCCGCGAATCTGCTTCTGGAACGTCTTGAAGGACCCATGATCCGGGTCGTTGAACGCCCCACCGATCCGCTGGTCGTAGCCCAACCACCGCTGCTGTGCGTCCACGGCTTTCTGCCACGACGACATGACACTTACCAGGTCGTCGCCGGGTTGGTTGACGTTGATCCAGCCCTGATAGGCCGCGCCCGCTTCCTGATCAAACAATCCGAACGTATACGGGCCAGTAGGCAAAGGCACCGCAGCGCTGGTGACATCGGCGCCGCCGTAGGCACCACCCCACAGCACGACATGATAGGGATTGGATTCGGGTTGACCCGAGGAACTCCACACCGGCTCATCGACCAATCCACCGCCTAAGACATCGGCGACCAGTCGCGGACTTGAGGTGTCCGAGGAAGCATCCGTGAATGCAACTCCAGTCGGGGCCACCACAAACCGCACGGATACTTGCGCGTCCGACATCCACGCTTCACGAGAGGATGACGACGCGCATCCGCTGCACACCGCCACCGCCATTGCCGAGACCGGCAAAAACAATCGCCTAGCCATTTCACTTTCTCCTGCAAGGAACGCGTCCGAGAACAACCACCTCTCACACGAGGCAGTCTTCGCTTTCTCCACAACGTAGGAATCCCCCCATATGGGATTCCCTGAGCTACCGGCCGTCCTCACCGCACCGCCGCGCCGCCAATTTCGACATCCGTAAGAAGTCTCAACGGCGGCGTGCGTGTCGGTGTGCCGAAGCCCCGCTTCCAACAGACCTCCTCTTTCTGAAGCTAAGATTTCAATACGTTGGACCGCAAGGCAAACCGCAAAAAGGAATTCCTTCTTATTGGTGCTTCGGCGATCGAGACGGTTGATGGGAGTCAAAATTCAAGCGACTTCGACGTGGCACGCAACACGTGGGACGGACGTTGGGTGATCGTCCGAGAACAAACGACGGTCGGGCTCGGTGCCGCCGAGCGCCCTGGCGGGACACGGCGTCGATGCAAGCTCGGAGATAGGCGGTGGAAGGTGGCCGCGTCAGGGGTTACCGGTCCAACCGCGGCGAACCTAGCTACGGAGGCCTTGCCGGGGCATCGCGGCCCGACGGCTACGGCTACAAGTCGCCGCGAATCTGGTCGGTCATGATTCGGGCGTCCAGAACGGAATTCTCGATCGCCGGGAGCGCCCAATTGTCCTGGTTGACAAAGTAAACGCTACCCTCAAATGGCCTGCGCAGGTGATCGATGATCCCATCGGCGATGAGGTTCGGGGCTGCCACGGGAAGGGCGTGACCCCACCGGCTAAGGCGGATTTGTGCGATGTCGCTTCGGTCGGCGCCCACCGTGCCGAGAATTCCATCGATCTGGGGCAGAATCTTCTGGACAAAACGCTCGTACGGCGATTCAAAGGCTAGGCAATAGCGCATCCAATGTCCGGGCACGGGCCAGTACAAAGTCAGCACCGAACGGGACGTCCCGCCCGGATCGGTGTAATCGCCGTTGAGCACATCCGCCACGGGACGTGTTTCGCAATTATCGCCGTCTGACGAAGGAGGTTGATTGTCATCGTTGAGCAGGAATACGTCGTAGAAATCCGTATCGAGTTGCCGGTTCAACAAGACATTGGCGACCATGTACGCAGGGTACTGCAGCATTCCCATGGCGGAAAACTTTTCGGGGTCCGCCGATTCCACTCCATGCATGATGCGCTTGCAAACAAACTTAGGACAGGCCATAACGACGCGCCGAGCCAATAGCGATTGAAGGGTCCCTTTGCGATCGACATACGTAACTTGCACCTGATCGCCGGTGAGCCGCACATCCACCGCCAGACTCTTGTTGCGCAGCATCGGCCCGGCCGGCCCCGGCCGATCCAGCTCGATTTGGCGGAGTTTCCGCCAGAGCATCTGGGCCATATAGGCGTTGCCTCCCGGGAATACCCAACGATCGAATTCCTCGGCCGCGACAAAATTCCAGCCCGCGGCCGCCGAGATTTCATCCCACCGAGCCCCAAACGACGAAAAGCAGTAAGCCTGAATCGCCTGCTCGAGCAGAGGTGGAATGTCATACGTCATCCGCTCCTGGAGATCCTGCTTGAACGTCTTTCGATCCAGATCCAAGATCCACTGGTTTTCGGGGTCGGCGGTATCCAGCGGGATGTCGGGATAGCTTTCTAGCGCCATAAAGTTGACAACACTGGCGTAGTCGGAAAAGGGGGCGGCATCGGGAATCTGCGCGGAGCCGCCTGCGGTCCAGAAATCGTTGATGATTCTTCCCTGTGTGGCAATCGGGTCGGGCGGACCGCTGACACGAAAGACCTGATCCAACCCGAGCTCGGCGTAGAACGATTCCAGGAAAGAGCCGGCGTCGGGAGTGATGACGTACGCGGAACCCAGCGAATACTTGTTGCCGGCCCAGTTTTCTCCGCGGGCGTTGCCGCCGAATCTTTGATGGGGGTCAAGCAAGACCGGGTGAAAACCACGCAACATGTAGGCGGCGGACAAACCCGAAATGCCACCTCCCACCACGCATACGTCCACCGTTTCCGAAGGTGCAGGCAGGTTTGCAGGGGTGTATGGCGCAACGAAAGGCGGAATCGGCAAGTGATTGGCACCGATTTCGGGGAAGTCATCCCCTGTGAACCACCGGGCAAAACGGATGCCTTCGATTTCGATGGAGCTTGGATTCAATGCGATCGGCGCAACCGGCGCGGAATCTCCGGCATTCGAATGTTCACCGCGCGTTGGGCCTGTTCCGCCGGCCCTCGTGAGCGCGGGCGATGCCCAACTCGAGTTCGCCGCGAGCCCAGCCGCGACGGCTCCAAAACCCTTTCCGAGAAATTCGCGACGTGTGGCCATGGCCCTTCTCCCCAATTAAGCAGCGACAGCAGCTAGGCAACGATCGGCCACCTTCGAATGTCGAACGAGTCTACTTGTAGACCACAGGCCTATGGCATTATAACCTAAAGGAGGCCATCGTCCAAGGCCTCAAACACCGGTGTTTCAACAAAACGCGGCTGGATTCGCCCCGATCACGGTCGGCCCGGACGACTTTTTCGCGATCAATGGCCGAAATGGCGCGTGAGTTTCGCCTTGGGTTTGAGGTGGTCGAACGCTGCGGCTATTTGCCGCGGTCCGTCGAAACCGGGACGGGTTTGCCGTCGATTTCCAGAACTTCCAGATCAATCGCGCCGATTTTCTTGAGCAGGGGCAGGCTCAAATCGGCCATGCCGGCGTTCTTGAGGGATGAGGTGGCCATGGCGATTCGGGCGGGGTTGCACCGGGTTTCACGCAGCGCCGCATCGACATTGATCCATCGGTGGTCGATGTAGAATTCGGTCCACATGTGGTAACCGAAGATGTCCTGCTGATTCCCAAAGAGCGGCACATAAGCGATCCCCGCCACCACGCGCGACGGCAGGCCGTTGATCCTGCCCAGGGCGGCGAGCAGGATGCCATGCTCGCTGCAATCGCCCTCCTTGGTCCGGCAGACTTCGCTGGCCGTGGCAAAGGCGACGGTGAGGTTTTTTTCGGTGATGTATTCGGTGACGAAGCGACGGAGCTTGTCGGCGAGCTTGTAGGGATCCTTCTCGCCGCCGGCGGCCTGGTGGGCGAGTTCGATGAGCTTAGGATCCTTGGTATTGATCATGAGGTTGGCCGAAAGGTATTCCGCCATATCGGCGTCCGTCTCTTTCACGGCGCCCTCCGGTTTATGGTGATCCTGTCTGTGGACGAGAATAGTCGAAACGCCATCCTTGCCGGAGCGTACCGATTGCATGCCGGTCTGGGGTACGGCGCCTAGTTCGGCCCCTTTTTCCCGGGGGCGCATTGCGAATTTGATCTTGGCAATATTCTTGTAGTCCAGCGTCCGCTCGGCTTTGACCGTGCTGGTCATGAACATCTCGGGCGGCACGAACTCAGCCAACGCCGAGGCCTGATTCGTGGCGTACAGCGACATATCCCCCATGCCTGGCGCGGGGACGACCATCTTTAGCGGCACGCCGTCGGCATCAACCCAGGTCGTTACGTCGAGTTTACCAATCGGAGCGTCCATAGTGGAAAGGAGTTTTTGACCGCGTTGGGTGCCGTGGTGTTCAAACGTCTCCCACTGTCCGACGCTGATCTTAACCGGCACGGGCCCGTCCAATCGAATGTCGGGGGCATAGGTCTTGAGCGTGTATTCGGTTCCCGGCGTGAATCCCCGGCGGATGGACTCGCGATACAAACCCCAGGCCATGATGGACTCGGGGGCAAAGTCGAAGGATTGCGTTTGGTCCATGCCGTACTGCGACGTTACAATCGTCACACGCCCGTCCTTGACCGTGCCGGCCACCTGCATGGCAATTGCGGCCGCGTGGGTCCTAGTTGAGAAACGAATCGGCTTGCCACTGAGGTATTCCTCGGTGGATTGGGTGATGTCGACCTTGATCGGCTGATCTACACGCCCCATGCGCATGTGCATGTCCATGGCGGTGGTGATCACGTCCCCGTTGCGGCTCATGGTGCTATGGGCGTATCCGACCTTGCCGCCCATCAGGTGCAAATCTAGCCACTCGTCGCTGAAGCGTCCCTGCGGCGGATTCTCGACGTCGAAGGGCGCGGCCGGCACCGGCCCGGCACCAAGTACACCAATACAAAGAGACACCATGGTTGCAGAGATCTTCATCGTCGCGGGTTCCTCTATCTTGAATCCAGTAGCTTACCAGCGAAGCGGCGTGGCTACGGCGCGGTCAGCGCGCTCGCTTACAAATCGGCGTTTCGCGCGGATGATGATAGCTGGATTATCGGCCGAACCACTGCTTGATTTTGTACAATGTCGTGTCACGGCCGGCTTTGGCGATCGAATCGGTCAGCGGGATTTCCTTGGGACAAACCTTGACGCAATTCTGGCTGTTGCCGCAATCGACGATGCCGCCGGGCCGACTGAGCACTTCCAAGCGTTGGTCGGCGTCCACACCCCCGGTGGGGTGCATGTTGAAGAGCATGGCCTGGGAAATCGCCGCGGGTCCGATAAACGAGGTTTGGTCATTGAATTGGGGGCACGCTTCTACGCAGCAGCCGCAGGTCATGCATCGTGACAGGGGATAGGCCTGTTCCTGATTGGCCTCGAGCTGCCGCGGTCCGGAGCCAAGGCCGTGGTAGCCGTCCACGCGAATCCAAGCCTTGACGCGTTTGAGCGATTCGAACATGGCGCTTCGATCCACCACAAGATCGCGGACGACGGGAAACTTGCTCATTGGCTCAACTTCGATCGATCCGCTTGATTCTTCGAGGATGGTATCGACCAGCGCGGAGCACGCCTGACGCACGCGGCCATTGATGCGCATAGTGCAAGCGCCGCACACTTCCTCAAGACAGCAGGAATCGTAGGCGACCGGGGTGGTTTGCTCTTGGTCGCTGGTGACCGGGTTGGCGGCGATTCGCTGCAGCACGGTGGTCATGTTCATGCCCGGCTCGTGGTCAACGGCGAAGCTTTCCCAATGGGAGCCGAGTACCGGATCCTCCTGCCGCAGAATCTTTATGTTAACGGTGCGTGACATGGTCTACCTTTCGAGCACATCGCCTTTCGAGCACATCGCCATTGCATATCGCAAATCCAAGGAGGCCGCATTGGGGGAGATCGGCAAACTAGACAGCGGAAGTCTCGGTATTCTTTCCTGCTTGCTCGCTAGCGCCCATTTCTTTCCAAACGTCCTCGATGATTTCCGCCCCTTTGAGCCCGTACGTTCTGGGGCGCGGGCGGATCAGGCTGGTATCAACCGCTTCGTACGTAATCGAGGGGCCGTCGGGCCCCCACTGGGCTACGGTCGTTTTCAGCCACTTTTCCTTCATCTGTTTGAATTCCTTGCACCACGCTTCGGCTTGCTTGTGGAGCCCCGCTTTGTCGTCCGCATCCGGCGGCTTGATCTGAAACTCCGGCTTGTAATGGACGCCGCGGCATTCGTCGCGCTGCAGCGCCCCGAGGGCTATGACGCGGGCCATGGAAATCATGTCGCCCAACGCTCGGGCCAGGCTTAGATTTTGATTCGTCCAGTTCCCCTTGTCGGAAAGCGATACGTTCTTGTACCGCTCCTGCAACTCGCCGAGCTTGTCCACCGTCGTTTTCAGGTCTTTATTATTGCGCACCACCGTGACGTTGCGCGTCATAATGTTGCCGAGTTCCTGGTGAAGAAGATAAGGATTCTCTTGCCCCGACGACTGGATCAGGGCATCGGCGACGCTGCTGTGGGATTCAACGGCCTGATCGTAAAGCTTCGTGGGTTGATCTCCCGCGGACCCCTCGGGCAGCGCGTGCAGCCAGCTTTCAATCGTGGGCGCGACGAACAGGCCCGTAAAGATGCAACTGAGCAGCGAATTGGCACCGAGGCGATTGCCGCCGTGGTATTGATAGTCGGCCTCGCCGATGACGAACATGC
>CAZYXP010000036.1:0-23705 GCA_964651325.1 uncultured Phycisphaeraceae bacterium | reverse complement strand
GGCGGACATTCAGACGGAGGCCATCGTGCTGGTTCCGGCCGGGTTTTCCGGAGCGGAAATGAAACCGGGCAATCTGCTGATCAGCGCCGATACCACGTTCTCAGAGCTAGCCGCGATTGATGTGGATACCCGAGCGGTGGTGACGATGGTGGACAATCCCCTGATCGAGACGACCAATCGAGAGGGGCACGACCTGACGTTCGGTGCCGACGGTGTGCTTTATTCGGCTCGGCAATCAGCCTCGGCCACGCTCGCAGGGATTCAGGCGATCGCCCCGGACGGCGCCCCGACCCCGCTGGACGGCACATTTCGCGTGGCGGTTAACGCATTTATTGGGCTGGCCAACGGCGATTTGCTGATCGACGGCACGTTTCGGCGTGAGGGAGACCTGCAGTCCGATCGCTTCACCGGGCTGTTCTTCTACGACGCGGCATCGGCCACCGTGTCCGAAGCGCTGATCCTCGAGACCACCGACACCTCGGAACTCGATGAGATGGTCCTGGCCGCCGACGGCACGATCTACCTCTCGCAGCCGGCGCTGAACCGCATTGTCATGGTCACGGACAGGAGATAGCTGGCGACCGATCAGGAGATTGGCGGTCCAACAAGGTGCGTTCGAGATGCACCAAAGGTGGCTGTCCTGCCGAGGCCGACGTGCCCCGCTAGCGAAAACCGGCGTGCGTCGGTTTCCAGCATCGCATCCGCTACCCTTGAAGCGAAGTGAATCCACCGCCCGTTGCCTGAGGAGAAGAGCGGGGGATTCATGCCTTTGAGCACGCATCGACTACCGGCGGGTATCGGCTTGCTCGCGCCTCTTTGTAAGGGCCGCATCCCGGCAAATGCGATGCCGCGTCATGTGCGCCGACGCAACGGCATGGTGTTGGGCCATTCCTTTGGCGCCCGCAGCTCGAATCATCCTTCGCCACCAACCGCACCACAACTGGCGGTGCAACTCGTGCCGCCCCCCAAACCATCGGCACATGTACTACCCGATGGTATACAGGCACAGAAGGCACAACATTTCTGGGGTCCGCCGCAGTCCCACCCCAGAGTGTCCAAGTGGCAAATCTACAAGTTGGTGAGAGAGCCCCAGACCACGGGCGGATTCGCGATCTCATTCATCCGGCAGGTTTTCTTGACATATCCGCGATCGGGCCTTAGCTTGCCCCCTTCTAGAGGTTGGCGCGGGTGGTCTATAGCGGCGTGAATTCTCCTTGGGGCGGGTTTTCGTCCGGGTGGAATCACTGTCGTTGGGAATCGGTCCAAGCCGCAGCGCCCTCGGAACATAGGATTGCCATGCTTCCAGTAAAGAAAAAATCAAAATGTCGGACGCGGACACGGCGGGCGCACCACGCGCTGAGCCCGGTCACGCTCGCCTCCTGCCCCAAGTGTGGGAAACCGAAGCTTCCCCATACCTCCTGCGAGGTTTGCGGATTTGTGAGTGCGAAAGTCACCCTGACCAAGGATGACGGCGAGGGCTAACCCGGTTCGTGTTGTGGCTCATCCGTTCGGTGGTTCGGCAGGCTGACGCGCCAAGGCCCGTTTTGCGGTTATGTCGCGTCGCTAGGGCATAGGCCGTCATGCGTTCAGGTGTGGCCGACGGATGTGTTTTCGGTTTGGGGCCGGGGTTCCGGAACCATCGAAACAAACGGGGCAGTTTCCAGCCCGTAGCGGTTTGGCACAATGCGGCGTCGCAACCTCTTTTCAATCAGACGCGACCCGCTCCTGGACGACGCCTCGGTGATTTCGGCGACAGTTCAATTTTTAGATCATGGGTTTGGTGGCGAGCTTCAATGGCTGCATAAGCGGCTTGTGGGGCAGGAAGACAGGATCAGATGACCCAATCGTTACCCGTTGAAATCTGCGGTACAGGAAGTTACCTGCCGGCAGAGGTGGTGCCGAACCAGTATTTTATCGACCGGCTAGATACGTCCGAAGAGTGGATCGTCTCCCGGACCGGCATCCGACAGCGCCACCGGGCCGCGCCCGACGAAGCCACCTCCGACTTGGCCGCTAAGGCCTCGAAGTTGGCGCTGGAAGACGCCGGGATTGCGGCGTCTGAACTGGATGCCATCATTTGTGCCACCGCCACGGGGGATCATCCCTTCCCTGCAACGGCGACAATCGTGCAAGGTGCCCTGGGCGCAGAGGGCGTTCCAGCTTTTGATCTTTCCGCGGCGTGCGCGGGATTCATTTACGGCGCAAACACCGCGGCGGGTTTGCTAGGATCTGGCATGTCGCAGCGGGTGCTGGTCGTTGGGGCTGAAACGCTGACGCGATACACGGATCCAGAGGACCGGGGTACGGTGATTCTGCTGGGCGACGCAGCCGGAGCGGCCGTTTTTCAGCGTTCCACCTCGCCGGAGTGTGCGATCCTCCATTGCAATCTGGGCTGCGATGGCGAGCTGGCCAAGCACATCTGGATCCCCGCCGGTGGGTCACGTTTGCCCGCGTCCGAAAAGACGCTGGCGGAACGTTTGCAATACATGCGCATGCGTGGTCGAGAGGTGTATAAGTTCGCCGTAGTCAAGATGCAGCAAATGCTCGAAGAGTCGATGGAAGCAAGCGGGCTCACGATCGACGACATCAAGCTCTTCATTCCGCATCAATCCAACTTGCGTATCATCGAGTCGGTTCGAGACAAAATGGGCTTGCCCCAGGAGAAAATCGCGGTCAACATCGATCGCTGCGGCAACACGTCCGCCGCCTCTGTGCCCATGGCCCTCGATGAAGCTCGGCGCAGCGGTCTGCTTCAAAAGGGGGACATTGTTGTCATGGCGGCAATCGGTGCCGGGCTCGCCTGGGGCAGTATGGTGGTCAGGCTCTAGAAAGCAGGAGTTTCCGCGTCCCCACGGGCCGCGCGGTGTACAGCATGGAACGAGCAGCAGTCATTTTTCCAGGTCAGGGTTCCCAGTCGGTTGCCATGGGCGCCGACGTGGCCGATCGGTTCCCGGTGGCCCACGACGTTTACCAGCAGGCCAACGACATCCTTGGTTTTGATTTGGCGGACCTCTGCTTTGCAGGGCCGGCCGAACGGCTGGGGCAAACGGACATCCAGCAACCCGCTATTTTTGTGACCAGCGTGGCCATCTGGAAAGCGTTTGAGGCGTCCGGCGGTTCGCTTGATCAGTTCCGGTTCACCGCGGGTTTGAGCTTGGGTGAGTACACCGCCTTGCACATTGCCGGCGCTATGCATTTTGAGGCGGCTTTGCAATTGGTGCGTCGCAGGGGGCAGCTCATGCAGGAGGCCGCGCTCGCTTTGCCTAGCGGCATGGTCTCCTTGATCGGTGCGGACGACGCTACGGCGCTTGCCATTTGCGACAAGGCGAGGGGCGATTCCGTGCTTGCGCCCGCGAACTACAACTGTCCCGGGCAGATCGTCATATCCGGGAGCAGCGGGGCGTGCGAGCGGGCGGTCGAGGCAGCGGAGCAATTCAAGTGTCGAGCTGTTGCACTCAAGGTCGCCGGCGCGTTCCATTCACCGCTGATGGCGTCGGCCGCGGCCGCGTTGGAGGAGGTACTCGGACAAACCGAATTCCGCGCCCCCGATATTCCCGTTATCTCCAACGTCAACGGGCAGCCCCATCGGGATCCCGAATCGACGCGACAAACGCTTAAAGATCAAGTGACGCGCCCCGTCCTGTGGCAGCGATCCATCGAGCAAATGATAGAGGACGGCGTTTCGAGTTTCGTTGAGGTCGGACCGGGCCGCGTGCTGACCGGTCTAATGAGAAAGATCAATCGGAAAATGACCGCCGTCAACGTCAGCAACGCAGAGTCCATCGGCGCCGCGACCGCGGTCGCCCGTTCCAACTAGAACAGAGAGACAGAGGGAGACGGAAACGTCATGACCGGAAAGATCGCACTGGTAACTGGGGCAAGCCAGGGAATCGGCCGGGGGATCTGCTTGGCGCTGGCGCAACGCGGCGCCACGGTAGTCGCGTGTGCCCGGAACGCCTCCGCGCTTGAGGAATTGGTGGCCGAGGCCAAGGGCAAGGAAATTGAAGGAGCGATCATCGCCCAGCCGCTGGACGTCACGGATCGTGCGGCCGCTGATACCGTCGTGGAATCGGTTGTGGAAACCCACGAACGTTTGGATATCCTGGTGAACAACGCCGGAATCACGCGTGACGGGTTGCTCATGAATATGGACGACGATCAGTTTGACGACGTTTTGACCACGAATCTGCGTGCGGCGTTCTGGTTGACCCGTGCGGCCAGCCGGTCCATGATCCGCCATCGCTACGGTAGAATGGTCAACATTGGTAGTATCTCAGGAGTCTCAGGCAACGCCGGTCAGGCAAACTACGCGGCGAGCAAGGCCGGATTAATCGGGCTGACCAAAACCGTGGCAAAGGAGCTCGGCAAGCGCAAGATCACTTGCAACCTAGTCGCTCCGGGCTTCATTACGACGGACATGACCAACGTGCTTCCTGAGAAAGTTCGGGATGGTGCGAAACAACTGATTCCCCTTGGCCGGTTTGGCGACGTGGACGAGGTTGCCCAGGTCGTGGCGTTTCTTGCAAGTGATTCGGCTTCGTACATCACCGGGCAGGTGCTGCTCGTGGATGGCGGGCTTCATATGTAGTCTTTAGTGGCGGTTCGCGGGGTGGTAACCCGCCCGCGATGGGGCGCTGGTTTTCTGGCATCGCCGGGATCCGGCTTCGGAGGGCGCCTTGCGGGCTCGGTAGCCTGCGGCTAATATCGTGTATTGTGCCTGCGATGCGCGGGGTGCAAATGGGTTTTTGAGGTTGGCCCTTGGGGCCTGGTTTCGTTCTGAAGGAGCGACTTGTGTCCACGACGGCGGAAATCGAGCAGAAAGTATTCCAAATAGTAAGCGAACAAATGAGCGTTGATCTGGGAGAGTTGTCTCGAGAGACATCTTTTGCCAACGACCTCAATGCGGACTCGCTTGATACAGTGGAACTCGTGATGGAACTTGAGGATGAGTTCGACATGACGATTCCCGACGATGATGCTGAGAAGCTGAAGACAATCGGCGAGGCGGTTGATTTCATTAACAAGAGCCTCGCGAGCTAGACTCGTACTACCACACGGAAACAACAACCCATGGCACGACGAAGAGTCGTCATTACGGGAATGGGCGCGATCACGCCATTTGGCACGTCCGTTGACCAGTTCTGGGACGGCGTGATCGAGGGACGCAGCGCGATCGAGTCGATTGAGTCCTTTGATGTGACCCAATTCGACGTCACGATTGGCGGCGAAGCCAGCGATTTCAAGGTGTCCGACGTCCTGGATCGCAAGGCAGCCAAACGGATGGATCGGTTTGCGCAGTTGGCCGTCGCGGCCATGAGCGAGGCCGTGGCCGACGCTCGTTTGGACTGCGAGTCGATCCCCTCGGATCGTATCAGCGTTGTCATTGGTTCGGGCATCGGCGGGCTAAACGAGCTGGAACAGCAATACCGACGCCTGCTGGAGAAGGGGCCGAGTAAGGTCTCCGCGTTCACCATCCCCAAACTCATGGTGAACGCCGCTGCCGGAAACATCTCGATCGTCTTCGGGGCGACGGGGGCGAGTATCGCCGTTAGCAGCGCGTGTGCCTCGGCGACCAACGCCATGGGCGAGGCGCTTCAGTATGTGCGCGATGGCAAAGCCGATGTTGTATTGACCGGGGGTTCTGAGGCGGCGTGTACGCCATTGGCTCTGTCTGCCTTCGCGTCGATGAAGGCATTGAGCAAACGCAATGATGAGCCCCAGAGAGCCAGTCGGCCCTTTGACAAAGATCGCGATGGTTTTGTGCTGTCCGAGGGGGCCGGGGCGTTGATCTTCGAGGAGCTTGAGCACGCCAAGAGGCGAGGTGCGGCCATCCGTGCGGAAGTCATCGGCTTCGGCTCTACTTCCGATGCGATGCATATCGCCCAGCCGTCCGAAACCGGCGTAGGGGCCGCTGAGGCCATGCGGATATCGCTGGCCGATGCCGAGATTAACGTAGAGGACGTAGATTACATCAACGCCCACGCTACGGGCACGCCCTTGGGCGACGTTGCCGAAACCCGGGCGATCAAGTCTGTTTTCCAGGACCACGCCTCTAGGCTGGCCATCAGCAGTACCAAAGGATCGGTAGGTCATACCCTCGGCGCCAGCGGTGGAGTCGAATTGATCATTTGCGCTTTGGCCATCCAACATTCCATCATTCCCCCGACCGTCAACCTTGACGAAGCGGACAAGGAATGCGATTTGGACTACTGCCCCAAGACACCGCGAGACGGTCGAATCAGGATCGCGCTGAGCAATTCGTTCGGTTTCGGCGGGCACAACGCGTGCCTACTCCTGAAGCGATTTGAATAGCATCGCGGCAGAGCCGATTCCCGCTCGCTGACGCGCGATTGCCAGATTCTGGGCTGCGCATGCTCAATCCATGATGCTCGATAGGCGTTTCCATGAGCCTATGGACGCATTTTCAAGCATATCCGGAAAAAACGACGATAGATGGGAAAAGGGGTTTGGCGGCGAGGACCCCACCTCCGAGGGAATCCTGCGGATGAGCCTGAACCAATCTGATATCGACTCCCTGCTTTCAGGGGAGGCCGAGCCCGACCCGGGGCCGGCAGCCGGTCCAGCCGTAGCCCAGCTTGCGTCCGATAACCCCCCGAAGCCGGGCGAGGTGCGACGTATCTTGGGCCTGCCGGTTCAGGTCACCGTCATGCTGTCATCTCGCGATATGCCCATTGGTGCTATTCTTGACTTGACCGTCGGGACTATTCTAGAGTTCGAGGAGCAATTCGACGCCGATCTCATCCTGAAAGTTGTGGACCATCCCATCGGTCGGGGGCAGGCTGTAAAGGTCGGAGAGAACTTCGGGCTGCGCATTACGGGGATAGGATCCGTGCGAGAACGGATCGGCGCGATGGGCGGCAGCTAACCGCGACAATCTCCTCGAGCGAGGATGCTTCGCGCCAGGGCGACCGCTTCTTCCTGCGACGTAATGGTCTCGTTACGTTGTGCTCGGTACACCTCCTTCAGGATTAGCCCGAAGGCCGGACTTGGCGCCACGCCCAGCCTGGCGAGCCCGTCGCCAGCAAGCAGTGGCGGGGGGGTCACGGCCTCGCACGGGATCCGTTCGGCTCGCTCTCTCAGGTCGTCTGCGGCATCTGCCGTGCCCGATTGCCGCTCCAGTTCCGCCCGAAACAGCATTTGAAGATGCGGCCAATCGTCGTGGGCCATGAGCGCTTTCAAATCCGCCAGTTCGAGCGATTCGCCCTTGAGTAGCATATTCAGCGATGCGGTCAGCCAGGCCGTTGCGTCTGCAAGTCGATTGCTCAGCCGCAGCGCCTTGCAGACGTTCCTGACCGTTGCGGTTGGTTGATCGGCCAGCACGCCCGCCAGCCCCACCTGGGCGCCCAGTGGGCACGGTGGAAGGCGATCGAGTCTTGCGCCGATCGCGACGCTGGTTTCCGCATCGACCGCCCAATCCGCAGTGAGATGATTGACTAGCCCCGTCTTGCCTAAAAGCAGCCAGCCGCGCGCGCGCGACGGATCCTCTAGGATGGCCTGTATTTCCATCCAGACGCGCTCCGGACTGATCAGGCCAAGATCCCGGCAGCCCCGCGTGATCGCGTTCAACGTGTCCGGAGCGATTTCAAACTCGAGCTTGGCGGCAAAACGGACGGCGCGGAGCATGCGCAGGTGGTCTTCGCCGAATCGGTCGATCGGGTTGCCGACCGTTCTGATGATTCTTGCCTGTAGATCCTCACACCCGTGGACGTAATCGATAACTCGATCGGCGTCGGGGTCATAGAAAAGCGCGTTGACCGTGAAATCCCGGCGATAGGCGTCCTCGGTTTCAGTTCCAAACGTCACTGCGATGGGGTGCCGTCCGTCCGTGTAAGCCCCATCGCTCCGGAAGGTCGCCACTTCAACCTCGCACGCGAATTTGCGTACAATGATGACACCAAATAGAGCGCCGACGTGTCTGGACCTGGGAAATAGCGCGAGCACGCGATCGGGCACGGCGTCTGTGACCACATCGTAGTCTTTCGGCGTTCGCCCAAGCAGTTTGTCACGCACGCACCCTCCGGCATACAACGCTCGATGCCCGCCCTCGTGGAGCGTCTTGAGAACATACCTCGCGGCGCGGCTGGGATCGGGTTTACGAGCAGTCATTTTTCAAAGATGGTCACGCCACTGGAGCCGAAACGGCGGTTATCAAGGATGCACCAAGCGGGCATCGTCGAAACATCGTAGGAGACCTTGGCCGGATGGTGAAGCACTATGATCAAATCTCCCGCCTCTGCAGTCATACCGCCCGCTTCTTCGGTCGCGCCAGCACGCTCCACATTGGCAAGATAACGCATTACAGCACCGCCTGGGGAGGAGTCGGTGGAATCGGGATACGGGGGATCAAGGAAGATCAGTGGAATGGCGTGTGCCGCGGCCTCAAGGGGTGATGTTCGCCAGGCGTCGGCTCTGACGACTCGAGAACAGGCTGCGGCGTCTAGTGAAGCCCTGTTTTTGGCGAGGGCGGCTAATGCGAGCCGATCCCGCTCGAAGAAGGTGCAGCGACTCGCGCCACGTGAAAGGGCTTCCAACCCCATCGTGCCGCCGCCCGAAAAGACGTCGGCAACCGGGAATGCGGGCAACGATCCGGCGCATCCGAAGTGCGAAGCGAGCATCGAAAAGATCGCTTCCTTGACCCGATCCGGCATAGGCCGCGTTGCTCGTCCGCCCGGACGCACGATGGTTCGCGATCGCCATTTTCCTGCAATGATCCGCATGCGACCGTTTTCGCCGATGGCGGTCGCCGCGTCCATACCCGCTATGGCTTATCGTGATTCGAAGACCAATTTCGCGGTTGGAGTCGATTTCCCTGCCGGCGTTGATTCGCGAATCAACGTGTCCAACATGCTTATCTGATGGTCACGAGCGAGTTGGCATCGACGGTCTTTGTCAGCGAGCCAGTTGTCCGCGTTTCGGATTGGTCGTTCCCGAGCCAAATCCGCACGTCTGAAATCTCTCCGACGCCGGTCAGCTTTTCGATCGGATAACCGCTTGAGAAGCGGCATCGTTGAAGACGCACGTACCGTGTGGCATTCGGCATCAGCGGGCCGCGAAGCTCGTCCTCGACACCGATGGGCGTTGCGACCAATTCCGTCCACTCTTGGACGGGCGTTCCCTCAGCATCCAAGGCGGCCACGCGCACCGTCAGCAGCGAAACGACCTCATCGCCATTGTTGGTGATGGTCAGTGCCGGAAAAACGCGTCTTCCCTCGGATTCGCCAACCAGTCGGACCTGAACGTCGATCTGATCCTGGTATTCCGGTGCCCTTCGGTCGTTCAACAAATCCTGGATGGATGGCGGAAGCGATTCGATGAACTCAGGCAAGTTCGCAACCGTATGCTCGGCAAGTCCGAACACGTCCGCGATGTTCTTTTCCGCGATCCGCATCCCATACAAGACGACCGTTGTGCCCGTAACCAGCACGACTCCGCCAAGCCCAAACATGCCCAGAAACAACGCGGTCCACGGCGACATTCTCTTTTGCTCTATCATTGCCAACGCCCTTTACTTCCGATTGCCAGAGATTCACGCCCTGCCTTTTCTTAGTGGCAGGGCTCGTACAAGTGTTCCGTATCTCAGTATTCGACGTAACAGGGTGAATATTTCGGAGGGAATCTCGCGGTGAAGCTCGACCGGATTCCGCGTAGGGACTATCGAGGCATGCCTGGAGCACCGGCACCGGGAGGAACCATTTGCCGCAGGCCGTCTGGTCCGGCGCCGATCAACATGTTGAAGGCACCATTCATCAGCATGAAAAACTCGAGCATGTCCGCCAGGCGGGCCCTGCAATTCTCCGCATCTTGCTTGTCATGCATGCCCTCGGCTTCAGGCCGCTCATTGAGAATGGCGAGGCAACGTTGAATGGTCTCGACGATCGGCTCCACCTCGCGGCGCCGGCGCTCCCGGGTGATGGTTTCAAACATCGACCACACCGCTGTTTCCGCGACGAAGTATTCCTTCCGGTCGCCTCGTTGGTGGACACGGTGGATTAGCCCCCAGTTGACCAGCTCTCGAAGATTCGTGCTCGCGCTTCCTCTTGAGACCGATAATTGGTCGATCACATCGTCGGTGCAGAGCGGTTGCTGCGCTAGATACAAGAGCGCGTGGATTTCCGCCAAGGTCCGCCCAACGCCCCAGCTTGCTGCCATCTCACCCCATCGCCTTACAAACAGCGCTCGCGGATCTTCCTCGACGACTTTCACGGCAATCAATCCTTTCAAGAAAACTTGAAACCGCCGCACGTTACCATGAGAATGGCCGGCCGTACAAGACGGTTTCGTGGATTGGCGGCGTCCGGTTCCGCGGCACGATTTGGCCCAGGTACGCCGGTTCAAAGTCGCTGAGGTGAGCCAGCGGACCATTCCGGTGGCGGATGTCGGCAGGCTTGGGCCTGGTGCTTTGATATCGAGCCGCTGGCGCGAGCCTGCGGACCCTGTGCCCGTGAATCATCCGGCAGCGGAGGTCACCAGGCTTGCGCCAGGTGGTCTGAAAAGCGTAGGGTGGTCGCGCTCGTGGGCTCGGGTATGATGTTGCAAAGGAATTCATTGGCCCACGCGGCACGGAGGCACCTATGACTGAGCCCTCACACAACCAAGCCAAGTACACCGTCTTGGTGGTTGACGACAACGCCCAGAATCTCGAATTGTTGGAAGTCTACATGGAGAACGTTCCGGAGGCGCGCGTGATCACGGCCACCAATGGCGTCGAAGCGATGGCCCAGGTGGCCGCGCATTCTGTGGACTTGATCCTGCTGGATATCATGATGCCAAAAATGAGCGGGTTTGAAGTGTGCAAGAAGCTCAAAGCCGATCCGCAGACTCGCGACATTGCCATCGTAATGGTCACAGCGCTGAACGAAACCGGGGACATCGAACGCGCGGCCGAGTGCGGCACGGATGATTACATATCCAAACCCATCGATCGCAAAGCCATGGTTGAGTTGGTGAAAAACCTTCTGGCGTCACGCGCTCGAACTGTGTAAACATCGAGAACCGATGTAGCACAGCGGGCCTCCGCTGTGTTTGCCCCATCCCAGCACGGAGATCCCCCCTCAGTCGAGATCGACCCCAACGTCCACGATGACCGGTCTATGGTCCGAGCCTTGGCCTGTGCCCGCGACGCAGCGAATCGCCGAAAGCCCGCGACTGGTAAACACGTGATCGATCCGAATCTTTGGGAAGACAGAAAGCGGCCCGAGGTTCGGCCAAGTGGCGCCGCGCCCGTGCCCTGCGGCATCGTGGGCATCGGCAAGACCGAGCTCGCAAATCCGAGCGTGCATCCGGGAACGGGCGGTAAAATTGAAATCCCCCGCGACGATCACCGGGCGCTTCTCTTCCCGTAGCGCACTCAACAGCGCTTCGAGTTGCCGCTTCATAAACGCCACCCGGCTCGTAAAGGGCGGAAACAGGTGGATGCCGTAAACCGCCACCTCGCGCCCGTCGACATCGAGCACGGCTCTCGGTGCCGCCAGCTTGCCGAGCCCAGCACCGAAGTCAGCCTGAGCAGGCTGGATGATGGGGAATTTGGAATAGATCGCGGCTCCGAACGCGTCGTCTCGGACGTCGAGCACACGGTGGGGAAAGCGGTCGCCAATCGTGCGCAGCAAGCCTTCGTGCCATCGCCACGTGTATTCCTGCATGACCAGCACGTCGGGGTCGGCTTGGTCTATCTCCACCAGCAGTGCATCTATGGAGTCCGCCTGGAAAAACAGATTGGTTGTCATCACCCGAAACGAGTTGGAGGCGTCCGGCGCAGCATGGCGCGGCATCCAACTGTGCAACACGGGCCAAAACAAGAAGGCCAGCGCGGGCAGCAGGGCGGCTGCCGTCTTGTATCGCCCAAACAAAACGGTGATTAGCGCAAGGATCGCAAACCCGATTCCCGCGTGAAATGCAAACGTCCGCGACAAGAAGGCGCCGTACCAGAAGACCAGATCGAGCGTGCTGGACACGGCCGCGTCGTCGTTGCCAAAGATCGCAAGCGCCACGTAACCGTAGGCGGCGACCAAGGGCACGCCCTGAATGGGGCGATGGGTCGAGCCGCGGCGGCTGCGCTGCACCCGCTTGGTCCTTCTGCTCGAGCGCTCCACCGGCTTTGGCGATACGGTTTTGCTCACGAGTCAAACCGCTTCTTCCAATCCGCCAGGAGTTTCAGGGCCGCGATCGGCGTGATTTGGTCCGGTTCCACCGAATGCAAGGCCTGGAGCAGTTCATCATCCGATGGGGAAAAAAGCGGCAACTGCGCGTCGTTGCGGCTCTTGTGTTTCGAAAGGCTCCGGCTCTTGGCCTCGCGGGCGAAGCCCTGCTCGAGCTCGCGAAGGACCTCGCGGCTTCGGGCGATCACCGGTTTTGGCAATCCGGCCAAACGGGCGACGTGAATACCGTAACTCTTGTCGGCCGACCCCTCTACGATGCGATGAAGAAAAACGATCCGCTCCTCATCGTTTGCCTCAGCGTCTACCTCGCGGACGGCCACGTTGAAGTTGCGCACTTCGCGAAACAGTTCCGCCAGCTCGGTCATTTCGTGGTAATGGGTTGCAACCAGGCACCGGCATTTGATTTTCGCGGCCAGATGCTCCGCAATCGCCCAGGCCAGGGACAGGCCGTCAAAGGTAGACGTGCCCCGGCCGATTTCATCAAGCACGACCAGCGATCTGCTCGTCGCGCCGTGCAGGATTCTCGCGGCTTCGATCATCTCGACCATAAAGGTGGATTGCCCCCGCATGATTTCATCGGACGCCCCGATCCGAGCATACATCCGATCCACCACAGACAGCGACATGCGCTTTGCAGGGACGAAGCAACCCACCTGCGCCATGATCGCCAGCAGCGCCACCTGCCTGATATAGGTGCTTTTTCCGGCCATGTTGGGGCCGGTTATGACGAACAGGCGTTCGTGGTTGGCAGCCATACTCGTGTCATTGGGGACAAACGTGTCTTGGAGCGATTGATCGAGAACAGGATGCCGGCCATCGTGGATTTGAAGGCTGATTTCATCGACGAATGTAGGCCGCGCATAACGCCGCTCAGCGGCGAGATCCGCGAATCCGGCCAGGCAGTCCACCCGGCCAAGACCGTCCGCGGCAGCGAGCAGATCGGGCACGCGTTCTATCGCCTTGTCCAAGATGCCTTCGAGTAGGGTCGCCTCCAGATTCTTGGCCTTGTCTTCCGCGGAGAGCACCTTGGTTTCGTGCTGTTTGAGTTCCTCGGTGATGTAGCGTTCGGCGTTCTTGAGCGTCTGGCGCCGTACGAAGTCGGGCGGTACCTTGGACTTGCTCGCCTGCGAAACCTCTAGGTAATAGCCGAACACCCGGTTGTACCCCACCTTCAGGTTCGCGATTCCGGTCCGATCGATCTCGCGAATCTGGTAAGCGCTGAGCCACTCGAGGGCGTTGGCCTTGAGCCCGCGCAGCTCATCGAGCCGGGCGTCGAACCCATCGGCGATGTAGCCGCCGTCACGCGTGTGTGGAGGGGCCTCTGGGTTCATCGCTCGGCGCAGCAACTCACCGAGGGCGTCAAGGCCTTCGATGTGCGTGGCCAGCTCATCGAGCAGGCCAACGTGGGACTTGCGGAGTAGGTCGACCAACTCGGGAAGGGCGGCGATGGCGTCACCTAAGGCGCGCAGGTCTCTTGGCCCGCTGCGCCGAAGCGCGATCCGCCCCGCGATTCTTTCGATGTCGGCCATGCCCCGTAGGCGCCGACGTGCCTCATCGCGCACCGCCGCATCGTCGAGGAAATAGCCGACAGCGTCTTGCCGCGCGTTGATTCGGGATCGGTCGATCAACGGGCGGCGCAGCCACGTGCGTAGCCGGCGTCTGCCAATCGGGTGCACCGTGCGATCAATCGCCCAGAAAAGCGTGCCCTCGCGCGAGCCGGCGCGCAGCGTTTGCTCGATTTCCAAAGATCGCCACGTGCTGTGGTCGATGAGAAGAAAATCATCGCCGCCGCGCCGCCTGATCGATCCGAGGTGGGCCAATGAGGTTTTTTGTGTTTCGTTCAGATAGCCGATCAGGGCCCCGGCCGCGCGAAGGGACGGGTTCATGGCGTCGAATCCAAAGCCCGCGAGCGTGGATACGTCGAAGTGGCCGAGCAGCGTTTGTTCCGCCTGATAGGAAGTGTACTCGTGCGCGGGCCGACGAGTCATCGACGTGGCGCAGATTTGCTCAAGTTCCCGCGCTGTAGCTTCGCCCGGACCCGATCGTCGATCATCGATCAAGATTTCCGCCGGCTTGGCCCGCACCAGTTCGTCAAGCAGAGACCCGGCCGCCAGATCGACCACCTCAAACAGCCCGCTAACCAATTCCACGATGGCCAAGCCTGCCTGGTCGCCATCGATAACGATAGAGGCCAGGATGTTGTCATCGCCGTCGTCGAGCAGCGATGCGTCGGTGAGCGTTCCGGCCGTGACGATGCGCACTACGTCGCGTTTGACCACCCCTTTGGCGAGCTTAGGATCTTCAAGTTGCTCTGAAATCGCCACCTTGTAGCCGGCATCGACGAGCTTCTTGAGGTAGCCGTCGAGCGCATGAAACGGAATTCCCGCCAGCGGAATCGGATGACTTCCTTTGCTCCGGGCGGTCAGGGTGATCCCGAGCACGCGTGCGCACAGCTCCGCATCCTCGTAGAACGTTTCGTAGAAATCGCCCATCCGGAAAAGGAGAATCGCATCGCCGACGCGGGTCTTCTGCTCGATGTATTGGCGCATCGCAGGCGTATGCGGCGCCGCCCGCGAACTTGGGGCGGACGAGGATTCGGTTTCCGCTGACTCACCGATTGAGGCTATGGGTTCTGCCAACGCGATTCCTCGGCCGTTTCGTTTCTGGTTGATAAGCCCGTCAGCAAGACAATATAGCTTGCCCGTCCCGACCGGCCAACGGTCGTTCTCGGACCCATCGCGGTTGGCCAGGAGGCGCCGCTTCGTTACAATGGACTTATGGCAAAGTCGCCGGAAAAGGTCGTTGTCGCCATGAGCGGCGGTGTGGATTCCAGCGTCGCCGCGTGTCTGCTCGTTGAGCAGGGTTACGAGGTGATCGGGCTGTTCATGCGCACCGGAGTCACGCCAGCGCCGGAGGCCGCGCCGCCCGGGGCGGATGAGGCCCCAAAACGGGCACGCCAGGGATGCTGTAGCGCCTCGGACGCCGCGGATGCTCGATTCGTGGCGGGCAAGCTGGATGTCCCGTTTTATGCTTTGAACTTTGCCGCGGACTTCGATTCTCTTATCGATTACTTTTCGGACGAATACGCAAAAGGTCGAACGCCCAACCCCTGTGTCGTATGCAACGACCGCTTCAAGTTTGGCAAAATCGTAGAATATGCCGACGCGATCGGCGCAAAGTACATCGCCACAGGACATTACGCGCGAATCGGTGATTGCAACGGTCGGCCGACGCTGAGGCGCGCCATCGACCGGAAGAAGGATCAGTCCTACGTCCTGTTCGGGCTCGACGCGAGCCTGCTCGGTCGGCTGTTGTTTCCCATTGGCGATATGGAGAAATCGCACGTCCGAGAACTTGCCGCCAAGTACGATCTTCCCAATCGAGACAAGCCCGATTCCGTTGAGATTTGCTTCGCACCCAACCGCGACTATGCCCGGGTGGTCGAGCAGCGTCGTCCGGACGCGTTCCGTCCGGGTAAGGTTGTCGATACGGCCGGTCGCGTGATCGGCGAGCATCGGGGCATCGGTCACTACACGATCGGACAGCGACGCGGCTTAGGAATCGCGGCCACCACGCCGATTTACGTTTCGTCGCTCGATCCCGACGCCAACACCGTAACGATGGGCAACAACTCCGACCTGCTCGGCGATGCCCTGGTGGCGGATCGAACGTCCTATCTTCTTGATCGAGAGGGGCCGTTTCGGGCCGAGGTACAGATTCGTTATCTGCATCGGGCCGCGCCGGCCACGGTCCATCCGCTCAGCGACAACCGTGTGCGGGTCGTTTTCGATACGCCTCAGCGAGCCATCACGCCGGGCCAGCCTACGGTCTTTTATGATGGCGAGACGGTGATTGGCGGCGGCTGGATATCATCGGTCCAGTCGGCAAACCCTCCTGGCGCGCGCGCCGTCCCGGTGCATGTCCATGCCAACTCAGAGCCGTAGGCGCTTGCCTGCGGACCCTAATGACGTGGGGCAACTCAGGCAGGATTTCACACGCAGGATGTCACCAGGCTCGTGCCAGATGCCCTGATTCGGAGCCGCAGGCGCTGGCCTGAGGACGTTCCGGAGGGCGGGGTTGTTCTGGATTATCGAACGGCTGCGGCATCGAATTCGTTCGCGACCCGACCGGAGAACATATACTACACTTTCTTACGCCAACATGTCGTAGATGGGGGTCGGAATGCCGGATTGACCGGCGGATGCCCAAACGCGTGATCGCCCTGGGGAGGGGGAAGTGTGATGCAGAGTGAACCGGTACGCGTGCTGGTGGCTGACGCAGACGCCACCATCCGAAAAGAACTGTCGCGACACCTCGAGGACGCCGGCTACATGGTCGTGCCGGCCGCCAGAGGCAGCGATATCTTCCTGCAATGTGAATTCGAGCTGCCGGATATCCTGGTGATTGACGCCAAACTCGGCGACATGGAAGGGTACGACGCGTGCCGCGAATTGCGCGACGATCCATCGACGCGGGACATTCCGATCATCATCACGGCCGAAGCGCGGGATGATATGACGTTTGCGTACCTCGCGCAGATGGTCGACTTCGTCGGCGGCGATTTTTTCCTCGCCAAGCCTTATGACATGCACGTGCTTGTGCGACTCATTTCCAACACGCCCTCGGTGTCGCGGGGGTATGCGCAGGTGACCCAGCACGGATTCCCTACGCGCGTGGTCTGGCCGACGTCTCGGCTTTCTCCCATGGCGAACTAGGACGGCGTCGGACCGATGTTGATCGGCGTCAACGCTACCGCCCCGCTAGCCAAGCCGCCTGCGAGTCAAAGGGAACGCGCAACTGCTTACTCAGTGGCCGGCATTTTCTGACCCATCATGTGGCCGGACGGCTCTTATGCCGCCTCCGGGTCAGCCGCGAGCTTCCGGCTGATAGCTGATAGCCAACAGCTCCATGAACGCGTTCAATCCCGTCTGGCCGATTTCCATACTTGACGCGGAGGCGCATCCGCCTTATTTAAGGACTCCAGGTACTTCAGCGAAAGGTGCCCGCTTCATGCACAAGACGTCCGCCCCGTCAACAACTCAGCCGGCAAGCGCCCAGAGTCGCGCCAACAAAGAAGCGCTTGCGTTTGATGATGTTCTGCTCATCCCGCAGCGATCGTCGGTGCTGCCAGACGCCATCGATGTGCGCACCAAGCTCACGCGCAAGATCAGCCTGAACATCCCGCTTCTGTCCGCCGCCATGGATACCGTCACTGAATCGCGGCTCGCCATCGCGCTCGCCCAGGAGGGCGGCGTCGGCATTATCCACAAAAATCTTAGCGTCGAGGCCCAATGCCGAGAGGTTCACAAGGTCAAACGCTCCGAAAGTGGCGTCATTTTGGACCCCGTCTCGCTCGGTCCGGATGAGCCCGTGGCCATGGCCAAGAAGGTCATGTCGCTGCAGAACATCTCCGGCGTGCCCGTTGTGGAAGAGGGGCACCGGCTGGTCGGCATCATCACGCGCCGCGACATGAAATTTCTGGAAAACGAGAATCTAAAAATCCGCGATGTAATGACATCCCGAAATCTTGTGACCGGACCTCCGAATACCAGCTTGGAGGAGGCCGCGAAGATTCTTAATAAGGCCAAGGTGGAGAAGCTGCTGCTCGTAGACGGCAAAGGCCATCTGGCGGGTTTGATCTCGATGCGCGATATCGAGCGCAGTACCCAATTCCCCGGTAGCTGCAAGGATGATCGCGGTCGGCTTCGCGTGGGCGCGGCCGTGGGTATTTTCGATTTCGAACGGGTCGAAGGGCTGATCGAGGCCGGCGTTGACGTGGTGGTGGTGGACACCGCCCACGGACACAGCGACAACGTGATCGAGACGATCAAGCAGCTTAGCAAGAGCTACGAGATAGAGGTCGTCGCCGGCAACATTGCTACGGGCGAGGCCGCCAAGGACTTGATTGAGGCCGGCGTCGATGGCTTGAAGGTGGGCATTGGCCCGGGGAGCATTTGCACGACTCGGGTCGTTTCCGGCGTGGGCGTGCCTCAACTGACGGCCGTGATGGACGTGTGCGAGGTGGCGATTCCCGCGGGCGTGCCCGTGATCGCTGACGGCGGGGTCCGGCAATCCGGGGATGTGGTCAAAGCCATCGCGGCCGGGGCGCACAGCGTTATGCTCGGTTCCCTGTTCGCAGGGCTCGAAGAGTCGCCGGGCGAATCGGTCACCTGGAAAGGGCGGCGGTTCAAGGAGTATCGCGGCATGGGCTCGTTGGGGGCCATGGTTGAGGGCTCGGCGGAGCGTTATGGGCAGGATGCGCGCAGCGCCACCAGCAAGCTCGTCCCGGAAGGCATTGAAGGGCGTGTGCCCTATCGCGGTCCGCTTACGGATTTTGTGTATCAGATGGTCGGCGGATTGCGGGCGGGCATGGGGTATTGCGGTGCGGCCACGATTGACGATTTTAGAACGAACGCCCAATTCAATCGGGTGACTACGGCGGGCGTCGTCGAATCCCATCCGCACGATGTGACGATTACGCGGGAAGCGCCGAACTATGCGCAAGGAGTATCTCATGACTAGACGGAGCTTGGCGTGGATACGCCCGTGGCGATTGGCGGCTTTGTGCCTGTTGCCGGGCTTGGTGGCAGGATGCCACGCGCCGCGTAACTACCTGGTGTGCAACTTTGCCGATGAATACGCCAAGCGCGGACCGGTTTCGACGGCGTCGGTCGATCTTTCGCGGGCCCACGAAGGCGCGCCGTCCGCGTTCCACCGGGACTCGGACGCCTTGGTCCGGCGATGTGTGGATGGCTCCGTGCTTCATGGACCGCTTTATTTCGAGGATCCGTTTGAGGATGCCGGAAGCGACGACGGCCAATTCGCCTGGACGGCTGAAGATTCGCTTTTTTGGCTCGCTTGGCCGGGGCGCTTTTTGCTCAATGGTAGCTTCCTGCCGTTTTCCGCGATCACCACGCCGCCATGGTATGTGATGGTAAGCGATGGTCACCTTAGTCAACAGATACCGGGCAAGATTCACGACGCCACGCGATGGCATCCTCCGGAGTCGGTCACACGGTAGTCGCTTCTGCCCCCATTGCGATCGCATTGAGGATGCACGGCCCAACCCAATGAAATCGGTCGCATCGAGCCCATCACCGAGTCCGCCGCACAAATTCCGGTGCCATGCCTGCGGCGAACCTTTTGATCCTGCTGAAACCAGCGAATGCCCGCTTTGTGGATTTCAATCCGGAAGCGATGGAGCCACAGGCAAGGACGTGACGCCGTACGCGGTGGCTCATGATGACGGTCGGCGTGGCTGGCACACCATGTGCGAATGGGTGTGGTTCTCGGGCGCAGGGCGTTTGCAGCATCTGGCGCTGATGCGGGCTTCGGGGGCCTCCCGGCGTTTTGCTCGAAACAACCGCTTTGTGTTGGTCGTGGCGTTATCGCTATTGATGGCCACGTCCGTCGGCTGGCGCGACGTCGCGAAATCAGCGGCCATTGATCCGCAGCGAGAGCCGCTTGGTCAGGGATGGATTCGTCTTGTATCAGCGGCGCCGGCCCAGGTCGAGCAGATGGCGGAACAGGCGTCGATTCTGCTGTGGTGGAGCCCCATCCAGGCCATCTGTGCGATGGCGGCGGGGTTGGTGATTTCGTTGGCGCTCTTGGGGATGGTCGAAGGGCTGTTGGGATGGATGATCGCCAAGGCGCATGGGCGTTCGCTGCGACAAGAGCGTCGGATGACTGCGGCGCTGAACTATTCCACGGCCTGGTGGTTGCCGGTGTCGGTGGGTTTGCTGGTGGTTTGCCTCAAGCCGATTGCGACGTTGGGCGGCGTGGCCGGGTGGCGCTGGGTTCCTACGCGTTCCGCGTTCGAGCTGTCCGGCGCGGTGGTGGGCGCGTTCGGGGTGGTGCTATGGTGGTTCTGGCTTGTCAGACTGGGAATAACGGCCCCGGCGCGCCGCCGCTCGCAGGTGGTGACGGTCATGGCGGTTGGGGCGATGGCGGTCGTAGCGGCGGTTGGGTCGATGGGTTGGTTCGGCGTGACGCGAGGAATGAGCGTCTTGTTTGAGTGGTGCCAACTGGCCTATTAGATTGGGCTCGCGAGAAGCGTGATACGCGTGTCGTGCCATGGCACTTTGCATGGAGCGGCGAGCTGGGCGCCGCGCGGGCTGAAGCCCGCAGCTCGGAAGAATCAGAACCACGACCGTAAGGGAGTGGCGGTGGGGGTGGCGGTCGGCGTGAAGGCAAGGCCGCTTCCTGACGGGCGCGGTTCGGATGCCCGCGCGTTCGAACCACGACCGTAACGCAGTGAACGAATAATTTCGGAGCAACGAATGCAGCCCGCGACAATTGTCATCATTGATTTTGGAGCCCAGTACGTTCAGCTCATCGCGCGTCGTGTGCGGGAAAACCATGTCCACAGCGTGATTCTTCCCCCATCGGCCACGTTGGATGACATCCGCGCGCAAAACGCCGTGGGGTTGATCCTCTCCGGTGGGCCGCAGAGCGTGTACGCGGCCGATGCCCCGCGGTGCGATCCGGCGATCTTGGACATGGGCCTGCCCGTCCTGGGCATTTGCTATGGCATGCAGCTTGCATGCGACATACTGGGCAGTGCCGTCAAGGCCGCCGATTCGAGCGAGTTCGGTCGGACGCAGTTGGAGGTGACCGCCGGCGATGTATTGCTCGCCCATGTGCCCGACAACACGACGGTGTGGATGAGTCACGGCGACATCGTCAAGGAAATGTCCGACGATTTCGTCGCGCTGGCCAAGACTCCGAGCTGTCCCTTTGCGGCCGTCAAACATCGCACGCGATCGTTGGTCGGCGTGCAGTTTCATCCAGAGGTTACGCACACGCCCTTCGGCGGGCAGATCATCGCCAACTTCGTCTACGACATCTGCGGCTGCAAGGGCGATTGGCAGGTTAGCCACGTGGTAGACGGCGCGATCGAGCGGATTCGTCAGCAGGTCGGGCCGAGCGATCGCGTAATCTGCGGGCTTTCCGGCGGCGTGGACAGCAGCGTGACCGCCGCGCTGATCCACAAGGCCATCGGCGATCGGCTGAGTTGCATCTGCGTTGACAACGGGCTCATGCGGAGCAACGAGGTTGAGTTTGTCGAGGCCACCTTCCGGCAGCATTTCAAGGTCGATTTGCACATCGCTCGTGCGGCCGATCGGTTCTTGGACAAGCTCGCGGGCGTCACGGATCCGCAGCAAAAACGCATCATCATCGGCCACGAGTTCATCGACGTCTTTAAGGAGGCGGCCAAGGGGCTTGAGAACGTCCGTTTCCTAGCTCAGGGCACGCTCTATCCGGATGTGATTGAGTCCGGGCACAGCGTCGGCGGGTCCGCGGCCAAGATCAAACTGCACCACAACGTCGGCGGATTGCCCGAGCAGCTCGGCTTTGAACTCGTCGAGCCGCTTCGTAACTTGTTCAAGGACGAGGCCCGGCGGGTCGGCGCTCATCTGGGTCTTCCCGAGGAGATGGTTTGGCGACATCCCTTCCCCGGCCCGGGGTTGGCCGTGCGGATTACCGGGGCCGTCACGCCCGAGCGTCTGGCGATCTTGCGGCCCGCCGACGAAATCATCATCGAAGAGATACGCACCGCCGGCTGGTACAACAAGATCGCGCAGGCCTTCGGCGTGCTGCTGCCCATCAGCACGGTCGGCGTCATGGGCGACGACAAGACTTACGCCGGCCAGCACGTGATCGCCGTGCGATTCGTAGAGACCGCCGATTTCATGACGGCCGATTGGGTTCGCGCCGATTACGATTTGTTGGGTCGCATTTCCTCGCGCATCATCAACGAAGTGCCCGGCGTCAACCGCGTGGTCTACGACATCTCCTCCAAACCGCCCGCCACCATCGAATGGGAGTAGCCCGTCTGCGCGTGTAATCGGCTCGCCGACGGCGCCACCCCCCGGTGCCGCAGGCTTGACGCCCGCGCGGCCGATGCGTACCACCCGCGCCCCAAATCTTTCACCGCTCGCCATCGACGGGTGGCATGGGTAAGGTACTATTTACCCCGTGTCTTCCGTCGGTGGGCCATCCTCGGTGCTCGCGGTGTATCGGTGTTTTCTTCCCATTCTGCACGGGCAAACGGAGTTTGCCCATACCACCCCGGCGCACGTCGCCCGACGCAGTCCATCCCCCACCTTCCCTCTTCTTGGCGCCGTCGTGCCTTGGGGGTCACTTCTTTCCCGGGTGTTCGCTCCTTGACCCCTCCCCAGCGACCAAACCATCAATACGCCAATCTGCAACCTTCCAACCACTCAACCCGCGTCGCGTAGCGCAAAGACTTGGGATCCGACACCGAAGGCGAGCAGGGCGATCGAGATTGCGACCCGGCCGATCCACCACCATCCAGCTTGGTTGGTTCCCAGACCCTTTTTGACGGATGCCAGCATCCCGTCGGGAATCTTACCTGACCGCGTGACCCATCGAATGTAGCCGATGGTCCCGCCGGGAGGGTAGTGCTCGCTTAGAAAGGATCGCACCTGGGCGTCAACCTCGGCACGGTAGTCGGCGACCGTGGTTCCCTTGAGGCTCAAGCTCGGAAGGGCCGATGCCTCGCGGGCCATGTCCATGCCAAAAGATCGGGCTTCGAACCAGATGGACCCGCCCCAGGT
Source organism: uncultured Phycisphaeraceae bacterium (assembly GCA_964651325.1). Taxonomy (GTDB): domain Bacteria; phylum Planctomycetota; class Phycisphaerae; order UBA1845; family UBA1845; genus JADFOB01. Next base: position 949 of record CAZYXP010000036.1, on the reverse strand, counting down.
TGCCCCAATGATGAGCGTCGTGCCCATCAGCACGGTCCCTCTGGCATAGGGTTGGTTTGGGTGGGCCACGCGAAAGCAGACGGCCCCGATGATCAGGCCGAACAGCGCGAAAAAGAAGAGGCCCAGAAAAAAAGGCAGATTCGAGGCCAACGCCAGCAGCCACGATAACGGCGCGGCCACGATAATCGCCGTCCCCACACCCAGCCACCAGCGGACTGAGCTTGATACGGTGACGGCGCCGTCGCGGGTCGGGCCGTCGACCGCCAGTGCGGAATTCACCTTGGGTTCAGTCGAAGCCGTTTCGTTTGCGGCCGACTGTTGTTCGGCTCCGGGGACGGATACTTGTGGATTACTCATGTTCAATGGCCGTCTGCGCTACCCAAGGAGCGTTGACGTTAATGTAGCCGGTGAACTCCAACGGATCAAGATCGTGGACTTTGGGGCGGGTTCGCGACCACGTCGACGGTTGGCGTCGTAGGCTGAAGGCACGCGCAAAAGCCGCCAGTGGCCATCACAGGCGCGCCCGAGGCAGACCCACGGCTACCGTGACGCCGCGTTTCAGGCTGAAAGAACGGCGCTGAAGCCGGCAAACGCAACACGGACCCACGGATGGCCGTACCGCCTCCATACGCTTGACCGGACAGGGCTGAGCCGTCGATACTATGGACCCACGATATACGAGGCGCGCTCGCGCGCCGGGCGGTCCGGCGAAAACGCGCGAGGATTCCCCGATCCAACGGGAAAGGCATTCAATGAGCGACCTGCGAACAAGAATTCCGCCGCCCGTGTGGCGGGTTTCGTCGAGCCGCTGGGCCGGCGTGCTCGTCAGTGTGGCGTTCACGTTGCCCTTTTCGCACTGGCGCTTGGCGACGCAGGGCGAGGAAAAGGACACGATGCTCTTTTTTCTGCTGCTGGCCATGGGGCCGCGTCTGCATGTGGGCAATATCAC
>CAZYXP010000035.1:12930-23967 GCA_964651325.1 uncultured Phycisphaeraceae bacterium | reverse complement strand
CCCCCACGCGCAGCGACCGTTCCAGATTGACCGCGTCGCCGGTTTTCTTTTGGCCCAGCGTGGTCTTGTCCACGGTCTCCTTCACGACGTCAAATTCGAGGATGGAGGCCTGAGCGCGGGTGATCGTCAGGCACACGCCGCTGACAGCCACACTTTGGCCTAGATTGCAATCCTTGGCCCAGGCGCCCACGTCCACGCAGAGGGTGCGCCCCGCGGCCACCGTCTTGGCTTGAACGATTGTGCCTACCGATTCGATAATGCCAGTGAACATGAGCGTAGTCTGACGAATCCCCGCAAAAAAACCGTGGGCCGTTACGCCGGACCACGTCCTGTCAATGCTAGGTCGCCTGGAGGTGAAGTCAAGCTAGAGTTAAAGTCCGAGCAACGCGTCTATCAGCTTTTCGTCCTCTATACCCAGCGAGCGAAACAGGTCGCGTTTCTCGTCGTCGGACACGTTGAGACGCTGAGCGATTTGCTCTAATTCTTCCACCGACAGCGCCTCGCCGTCTGCGCTGATGAGCTGATTGGGGAAGGTGGTCGCCACAAACGCACCACAACCACCGGTCGAGGCGGTCAGAGCCGCGCCAAGAATCGACGCGATAAGAAACGTAGGCTTGTGCCTCATTGAGTAAACTCCCAGATGATCCGCCCGGCCCTGCTTGTCGAATAGCATGCTCACTGCGATCCTAATTGTCTTCGAACGTCTGGGCAAGCAGAGGCTGATCGGGGATCGAGTCCGGGTCGATGCTCCGATCGCGTGGCATCGCGGGCGTGACGCGCCGTTTGCTGCCGCTAATGATGATGCCCGACTCGTCTTGCGTGGAAGCGAGATTGCATTGGATCAACTGTGAGAACTGCTCCACTTTTGATTCCCAAGACTCGCTGCGAACCGACCGACTGATCCGCGCGCGATCTCCTTGCTGACGGTGTGCAAGCACATCGTCACAACCTCGGGCGTAGGATTCGGCGTCTGCGGCAAACACGATTTGCTCATGAAATCGCTTCGCCTCACGAAGCGGCGTCGAAACAATGCGCAGGCCGGCGGCCAGGTATTCGTACATCTTAATGGGATTGACGTTTTCCGTCATGGAGGACTGTTCAAACAGCATGAGCGCCGCATCAAACGCGGCGCAATAGGCCGGCAGGGTGGCGTAGTCTCGGCGCCCGAGCAGGTGAACATTGGCCAGCCCCTCAAGGCGGGAAACATCCGTCTTGATTTCACCGATCAGCACGAATTCATATTGGGGCCTTTGCCGGGCGACCTCGACCATCAGATCGATATCCAGCCAGTGATGAATCAGCCCGAAGAAACCGAAAATCGGTCCGCGAAGGGGCTTGAGTTCGATCGGCTTGGGCGGCGGGGATCTCCAAGCGGTGGAGAAATGGTCGAAATCCACGCCATGCGTGATCTGCGCCACATCCGATCGAAGGCGTCTCTTGGTGTCGTGCAGTTTCTGTGAAGAGGTGACCACAAGTCCGGCCTGGTCGATCAAACGTCGCTCGGACTCTTGGATGAGCGCCTTGTCGTACCCATCAAACTCCGAAAACTCGTCGACGCAATAGTAGAGAAATATCTCTTCGTTGAATTGCCCCACAAGCGAGGGCACGTCCGGCGCAAAGGACCAAACTTGTACCGGCCAGCGATGCGCTCGGGCCACCGCCTCGACGGCGCGCCGTATCTGCCAAACCAACAGAGCGCGATTGAGTTGTTGCACGCGGCGGCTCTTCGCCCCAGGAATGACGACCGGCGTGACTTGGACGATCGAATCATTCACCCGCTGTACGCCGCGAACGGCCTGACTCAGCTTGGCCAGCGCGGTACCCATGTCCCCCTTGGTAAGGGTCATGCGGCGACTTCCGTGGTAATTGACCCAAACGATCTTGTTACGCCGCGCAAGCACCTTCATGAGCTGGTGTTTGCTCGTCGGGTCAAAATCCCACGAGCTGCCGATGGAGATGATGATGCGGTCTTGGATCAAGGCGTCGGCTCACCGTTTCATGTATTGTGGGCGTGGGTGTTTCGGACGATTCTATTCATCGGTGCCGCTCTTGCGGTAGTAGCGGTAATAGCGGTAGTAGTTGTAGGCATAACCATACCCGTAGCCGTAGCGTCCTGGCGGGCCATCGCGTCCGACCAACAGGCAGCCAATCACCGGAATGTTGTTGGCGTTAAGCAGCCGGGCGGCCCGCTTGGCGGCCTGTTCGTCCGTTCGATGCAAACGCACAACCAGGATGACGCCGTCGCAAAGCTGACCGATGATGCCCACATCCGTGACGGTTGTGGCCGGCGGCGTATCGACGATGACATAGTGGTATTCGTTCTGCAATCGGCGAAAGACCGTTTTTGCGGCAGCCGCGGTAAGCAGCTCAGCGGCCGATCGTTTGTGGGTGTTGCCGGCCGGAATGAATTTGAGATTCGGAATCGGCGTCGATCGGACGACCTGATCGAACTCCGCCCGCCCGCCGAGCACTTCAGCCAACCCGGGACCTTCCGACTGGTTGAGCATGGTCGCCAGCGAGCTTCGACGAAAGTCCCCATCAATCACCAACACCTTCAGATGGCGGATTTCCGCCAGGATACATCCAAGATTGAGGGTCGTTACGCTCTTGCCCTCTTTGGGGACCGCACTGGTGATGGCGATCACGCGATGCTCATAGTTGGGGTTTTGGCTGAGCAAGCGCGTTCGCAGCGAGCGGTACTGCTCGGTAATCAGCGACGAACGTTCGTGAAACGGAACGAGGGATTCGGCAAGCCCCTCCACGACGGAGATGGGCGCGAGATCGCTATTCACGTCGACCGGTTCAACAATCGTCGGTGCCGGCGCATACGTTGAGAACGGATCCGGCTGGCGATCCGCGACGTCGCGCGGCTCGACGATGGTTCCCAGCGACGCGCGCCGTTCCTCTTCAGCTCGTTTTAGGGCATCGGCAATGCGACCCATGGTTCATGTACCTCACGCAAACTCGCGAAAATCAACTCCAGAAGACCGGTCGGTTCAGAATCCCGCACCGGAGATGCCCCGACCTGACGAACGTCCGCGAGATGATCCTGATCGTCCCCTGTTGTTTTGAGCGCGGTCATCGTAGTACTCTGCCTCGTCCAAGAAGACGCCCGGCGTGGCATACAATGAGATGGCCGGTCCGACGGGGTAGAGCAACTCTCGAACCCGTTGCCCAAACCAGGAAAATACCGTCGGCGGAATGATCACGATGTCGTCGGGCTCGAGCAGGATATTCTGCCCCCATTCACCCTTCGCGAGCATACGCTCGACGTCCACCTCGATCTGGCGCACGGGCGTCTGGTCCGGCGTGGGGCGCAAGACACGAACGTGGGCAATCCAAGAACGAAAATCCACGCCCGCGGAAACGACCGCATCCAAAAGCGTGTCTCGACCCGTGAAGGGGCGGGGAACGATCGAACCCGACTGGTTCCTGATGTAATACACTTTGCTGTCATAGGTGACGCTCACGCGGACCTTGGGATCCACATAGTAGCGCGACAGCAAGACCTGCAATTTCGAGGCGATCTCCTTGCCCGTCATGCCAACGACCTTGACTTCCCCCAAGAGCCGAAGGTTGATCTTGCCGTCGGGTTGGATTCGCTGGCTCTCGCCGTCAATCTCAAGAATCCTCGGCGCGCTTATGGTAATCGAGTCCGGAACGCCGACGCGGTACTCGATCGCAGAAACCTCGTGCTTATGCTGTTGAAGAAAATGCAGCATGTCGGCGCGATTCGGCGCACAACCCCAAGACCCCGCGAAAACTGCGGCGAGCAGAGTCAGGCATCCTCGCGAATGGGTCATGGTCGTCCTCCGATGGCGAACCGGGTCGCCGATCCGATCAGATCGAATCACTAGCTGTATTCGGGCGCAAGAGCGTTATGCGGGTTTATCGGGTGAAGATCGGGCTCTCTGAATCTATCTGCCTCGCCCGGTGCTCAGATTGAATCGTTGCGCCAGGCTCGCCGGCAGGTCCGATAAGCTCGACTACAAACCTAAAGGGGCGGGCGCGGCGCTCCGATTATCCAGTGGCACGGTTTATCGGAATGCCTTTGCGCCAATGCGCTTTTCTTGCACCGGGGCGATTTTCATGTATGCCGATTTTTTCGGACTTCGCGAGCTACCTTTCAACAACACGCCCGACCCGCGTTTCTTCTATTCCACGCCAGATCACGAAGAGGCGATGGCGTCGCTGATTTACGCGGTTCAAGAGCGCAAGGGATTCGTGCTGTTGACCGGAGAGATTGGTGCGGGCAAGACATTGGTCTCGCGCATGATGTTGCGCCATTTCGGCACGCGGATCGCGTTCGCCGCCATCAACCACGCCGTGCAAGATGCCGCCGACCTGATGGAATCCGTCTGCGCGGAATTCGAAGTTCGTTGCCCCACAGGCGCATCCAACGCGCAGCTCGTCCGATCGCTCCAAGATTTCCTGCTAGGCCAATTCGCGCACGACACGCCCGTGGTGTTGGTGCTCGACGAAGCTCAGAATCTTACCATCGACGCGTTTGAACAACTGCGAATGGTGGGCAACCTTGAAGCGGATGATGCGAAATTGCTGCAAATCATCATTGTCGGGCAGCCCGAATTGCAGCGCACGTTTGCCAGCCGTGAGCTGAGGCAACTGCGCCAGCGGGTCTTCCGCAGTTTCCATTTGCCCGCTCTGTCGCAAACGAGCACGACCGAATACATCCAACATCGAATTACCGTCGCGGGCGGAAACCCCGAAGAGGTGATGACGTTGGAAGCCATGAATCGCGTTTTTGAGCTTGCCAGCGGCCTTCCCCGGCTGATCAATACGATCTGCGACAACGCCCTGCTTAGTGCGTACTCCGCCAATCAGCGCCCGGTCGGACGGGAATTGATCGACGCCGCGGCGGAACAAACACCAGAACTTGGGGTGGCGCCTACCGAGGCGCCGCTTCAACCCACGACGGCTATCGACAACGCCGTTGCGCCTGCGCAAGAACCCGCGCCATGCGTCCCGGTCGCCCCAGACACCTTTCGGCCGACGCGCGACCCGGTCGCCGCCCCGCCTGCGCAGGCCCCGAGCGCCGCGCGCCGCGGGCTTACCAACGATAGGGCCCGCCGCGAGGCCGCTCAGACCCCTCGTGCCGCCAAGCCCCCGGTTCCAAGGCGTGCCGCATCGCCGGCAACTTCGGGCAGGCCGAGGGACGTGGAGAAGAGCGATCTTGCTGCGATACACACGATCACGCGCCAGGCCCGGTCGGCCGAGCAAACGCTTCGACCGCTGGTGAGCCAGGCGCTGGATACAACACAGCGGGCGCAAGCGGCATTACAAGACCTAAGACACAGAGAGACACAGGGGCGCCAGCTTGCGGTGAAGCTCAAAACGCTCCTGGATAACACGCGGCGTATTCTGGAGGGGCTCAAATGGACTGCCGGACGCATTCGCCGCGGAGAGCAAAGTGCGCTCGACACGTTGAAACGACTGGAGTCGCGGACAAAACGCGCGCAGCAACTGGCCGACGACGTGGGCAACGTGTTTTCCGGCATCCTACATACGGGGCACCCCGTGGTGAAACCCGGGATCGTGTCAAGCGTGGTTTCCAAACCAGTGTCCGGCTTGCTCTCTACGCCCCGCGGTCCGAAACACCTTCCTCCCGCGGAAACCATGAACGGCGCCCTCGATAGCACGCGCCGATCGCTCAGCGATTTACGCACGCTGGTGCGCGATGGAGCTGGGGAAAATAGCCCCCACGCCGCGGCGGATGAGCCGATCTCTGGTATTGAGCGAGAGGTTGAGAACCTGGCCGAGCTGATCGGGTCGGACTGATTTGTGGCCCACGCTGATTCGAACCGGCCGCTAAGCAGTGCGGCCACCCTCCGAAGTCTCCGACGCGGCGACAATCAAGCAAAACGGACGCAATACACGGGCGGCAAATGGGCGCTGATGTGGCTCCAGCCGTCGCCTTGATTTTCGCTGGCCCACAACGATCCCGTCGTGCTGCCAAACGCGAGCCTGTTGCCCGTCTCGTCTATGTCGAGCGCGTGTCGAAATGTGAGATCAAACGCGTTGCTTTGCGGCAACCCGTTCCGCAAGACCTCAAACGAGGCCCCACCGTCGCGCGTGCGACTGACGACCACCTGACCGCCAACCGGCACGCGGCATTCATCTTTGACCGCCGGAACAAACCAGGCCGTCTCTGCATCCTCGGGGTGAACGGCCACGGCGAACCCAAACTTCGATGGCTCAACCGCCGTGATTTCTTCCCATCGCTCGGCACCGTTTGTCGTACGAAACACGCCATTGTGATGCTGAACCCACATCGAATTGGGGTCAGCGCGGCATTGCACCAACGCGTGAGGATCCTGTATGTTGGGATCGCGCGCACTGTCCGGGGGCATGTATTCCGCAACCATGCCATCGGCCCGGCACGCCCAGGTTTCACCACCGTCCAGGGTCTGCCAGACACCGCCGCAGGAAATGCCGACGTGAACGCGGTCGGCGTCTGACGGATCCACACAAATAGAATGGATGCCGGGGTAATCGAGCCCGCCGCCGAACCACGCCGCGCGAGCAGGGTTATCCCACAGCGATCGAACCAGCGCCCAAGAGTCGCCGTGATCATCCGAGCGAAATAAGCCGCCGGGCACCGTGCCGCACCAAAGGCGTCCTTCCTGGGAAGGCCCGCCGGAAGCGAGCGACCAAATCTGCTCGGTGCGCCAGGGAATCGGAATGTTGCGGCTCGGGCATCGGTCGTCGGTCCCCTCGGGCGGCGTCGGGTATTCGGGCGCGGCGCATGGCTCCCACGTCGATCCGCCATCCTTGGATCGATGAAGCTTGACCCCGAAATGGCCGTGTCCCAGCGCCGCGTAGACCCATCCGTTACGCCGGTCCGGGTGGACGATCAGCACGGAATCGCCCACGAAATCGACCTGCTCCACCGACCAACCGGCCGGGTTTCGGTCTACGCGAAACAACCCCTTGCGCGTGGCGACGTACAATCGATCACTCATCGGAACCTCCTCAAACTTGCTGTTGGGAACACACCCATCGCATACGCCCCCAGCGGTCGCTAGCCGCCGGACAGCGCCTGCATGATGTACACCTCGGCACCAATCGGCACGGCGTCGCTCAGGTTTTCTCGATCGTTGATGGCACGCCCATTGACAAAAATGACCATGTGCGCGCGAACCGCGCCTTGCTCATCGACGATGTAGCTACGGACCTGCTCATTGCGCTCGAACACTTCGTCCAGCAACTCACGCACGGTCTCACCTTCCACTTCATGTGTCGGACAATTCACGTGGCGCTGAAGATTGGGCGTAAAGAAAACCTGAGCCAACGAGCTTCCCTTCCAGATAAACGACAGCCGACGGCGCTGGCGAGTTTGACACGTGTACCGTATCCTTGCGCGAGTAGCCGGTCAACGCGTCGGAATGTGGCGTCTTGTCTTGGTACGCGACAAGATCGGCGGCGGGCAGTATTCAGAGCACCGCGCGCGAGCCCGGTGACAACCGCGTGCGGAGTGTCCGCAGGATGGCGCCGGCGGCTCTGAATCAGGCGATCGCGCTGCGTGTGCTGCAGCACACGCTCGACGGCGATGCAACGCCTCAGCGCGCACGATCAAGATCGGCAAGTGTTTTTTGAGGGCCGGCGACTCAACGCGGAGGAATCTGCCGTGCAACGACGTAACGTCGGAATCATCGCGAGCGTGTTGATCGCCACAGTCGGCGCGGCGATTTTACTCACTCAATCCACGCACGATTCGGTAGATGCCAGTGATCCGGCGTGTGTCCGACTGACAAACCTTGGCCAAGCTTTTCTCCAAAATCGCGAGACGGACAAGGCGATTGTGTCGTTTCAAGACGCCGTAAACCGATGCCCACGCGCCGCCTGGGCTTATCGCAACCTTGCCCGAGCTCAGCTTTTGGGCGGCAAGGCTGACGAAGCGATCGTTTCGCTGGAAAAAGCGCGACAGTGTTCAGGTACGGATTCCGCGTCCGCGGCATCGACGTCGTACTTGACCGGCATCGCCCACCTCCGGCGAGCCGAGTACGATTTGGCGTTGCCCCATCTGGAAAACGCCGCCCGGCTGGACGCCCTCACGGCTGCGATCCATTTCCAACTGGCCGGCGTGTATGATGCGCTGGGCCAAACCGAGCAAGCGGTCGCCGCGTTGCGCGAAACCGTCAGGCTCGACCCGCTCCACGCCAGCGCTCATTACAAGCTCGGAACCTTCGCGCGCAAACGCGGTGACGTGGAGGAGTTCAAGAAGTGCCATCAAGAATTCATGCGCTTGCGGCAGGTCTTCGGGAATGAAAGCCGATCCGGCGAGGCGCTGGAAGCTTGCATCCACACCGCAGCCGAGCCTGCGGCGGTTGCGGACGCCGTCGACCGGGCGGGACCGATGATCCCCGTTCGCTTTGTGGACCGAACCGAAACGGTTGTCCCCTCGGACCTCCGCGCGATCGGCGCCGTCGCAGTCATCGAGGCGGCTTACGGTCGCGGCTATGAACTGGTCGCCGTGTATGGTGACGGTTCCTTGATGCTGATCACCTGGGGAGAGGGCGGCCGATTCGAACGACGGTCTGTCGATGCTGTCCTTCCCGATGGATTCATCGCAACAACCTGCCGCGTCGCGGACTTCTTTGACGACGTGCCCGATAGCCAAGCCTACGACGCCGCCGTACACAGGAGAAACGACGTACTCTTGCTGTCGGGAGACGAAATCGTCTTACTCAAACGAACGGGCGAACTGACGTTTGAGGATGTCACTGAATCGTCTGGGCTGGCCGGCGCTTCGGCTCGTGCGGCTCGGTGGATCGACTTTGACCACGACGGCGATCTGGATCTGTTCCTCGGCAGCGCGGTCGGCCTGCAAGTCTGGCAAAACAACGGCGACGGAACGTTTCAACGCGCCGCGGAAGCGGTTGGTGCTGTAATGGCCGAGCCCGTCTTGGACATCGTCAGCGCGGACTTGGACGCCAACGTGGCTTCCGACGTCGTGGTGGCGTTGGATGGGGCCGCTCCCGTGGTTCTGAAAAACCAGCGGATGGGCCAATTCGCTCGCGACGTCGCCCGAACAGCTCAATGGCCCGTCGCGACCCGGGTTAGAGCGAATGATCTTACAGGCGACGGGCGTTTGGATCTGTTGCTTCTGGCGGAGGATTCGATCGTCGTGGTCGACGTTTTCACCGGAGAGCGGCAGACGTTGAGTTCCACGCCCATGAACATCAGCGCGGTGGAGTTCCTGGATTTCGACAACGACGGTTGGCTCGACATCGTAGCGGTGGGATCCGGTTCGGATCGGCCTGACGTCGGCGCGCTGGCCATTCTGCGCAACACGGGTGCGAATACGTGGATCGATGTCAGCGACTCGCTCGGGATGGGGGCATTGGATTGGCCGCCTTTGCGCGACGCCGTTGCCGCCGACTTTGACTTGGATGGCGATACCGATCTGCTGGTGGTGTTGCGGGATGGCGGGGTTTGCTATCTCGACAACGACGGCGGCAACGCCAATGGTCAACTTCGCGTTTCGTTTCTTCCGGTCAAGACGAACCCGTCCGGCTTTGGCGCGGAAGTGGAAGTGCGCGAAGGGCCATTTCGAGTGACGCGATTGGTGAACCGACCTGTTTTGGAAATCGGCATCGGGCCGCGTGATCGGGTGGATACGCTTCAAACGCTATGGACCAACGGCGTCGTCGATAACCTGATCGATGTGACTCTGGACCAAAGCCCGCTTCAGATCGTCGAGAAAATCGTCGCCACCGGTTCGTGCCCATTTGTCTATGTTTGGGATGGCCGCAAGTTCCGCTTCGGTACGGACATACTGGGCAATTCCCCCGTCGGATTGTCGCTGGCGCGCGGCGTCTTCCTGCCCGCCGACCCGGACGAGTATGTCTACCTCGGCCACGAACAGAGCGTGCGCCCTAAAGACGGCCGCTTCCGGCTTCAGGTGACCGAAGAATTCCGCGAAGTGCTTTACCTCGATTACGTAAAACTCATAGCGGTGGATCATCCGCGCAACACCGAGGTGCATTCGACCGACAAGCTGATGCCCGAGCCGTTTCCTCCTTCTGAATTATGGACGCTGAAGGGCACTAATTCGTTGATCCTCGCGATGGGCGACGACGGCATCGACCGGACGGCCGCCCTGCAAGCCACCGATGGGCGTTTCGCCGATCCGGGCATCCGCAGGCCGCCTCCGTTTCGGGGGCAAGTGACGCCGACGTCGATCACGCTCGATTTTGAGGAGATCGTTCCCGGCAAACCGCTCGTCCTCGCGCTGACGGGATGGCTGCAATACGGCGATGCCAGCACGAACATCGCGCTGTCGCAGGGCGATCCAAGTGCGGTGGTCCCGCCGCGGTTAGAGGCGCAAATCGATGACGGCACGTGGCATCCTCTAGGCGTAGTGGTCGGCATGCCGGCTGGCAAAACCAAGACTATCCTGGTCGACCTGGAAGGCCGGTTGCCGGAAGGCACGCGATCGCTACGCCTGACCAGTTCATTCGAAATCTACTGGGATCGAATCGCCCTGATGGAGCGGGAAACATCCTCTATGCCGCACACATATGAACTCGCATTGCAAGACGCCCAGCTCCGGTGGCGCGGTTTCTCCGAACTGCGATCGCGCGGGACGCTTCATCCGACCACGCCCGACTTCGACGTCGTCAGCGAACAACCACCATGGCGCGGGACGCCCCAAGGATGGTGTACGCGCTATGGAGATGTCGTGGAGCTGCTGGCCGAGCGCGACGATCGAATCGCCATCCTCAACGCCGGGGATACCGTGGAAATCGCCTTTGCCGCCGACGCGCTGCCTCCGGTTCAAACGGGCTGGAGCCGGTCATTCTTCTTCTACTCGGTGGGTTGGGATAAGGACGGCGATCACAACGTCGAGGCGGGCGATCGGGTTAATCCCTGGCCACTGCCGCGCGACTATCCGACGCCCGCGTCCATGGATGCGCCTGTGGATCACTGGGAAACTCGCTACAACACGCGATGGGTTCCTGCGGACCTCTTTGATCGGCGATCCAAGTAGCAGATCGGCCATGTAGCACAGCGGCC
>CAZYXP010000035.1:0-12830 GCA_964651325.1 uncultured Phycisphaeraceae bacterium | reverse complement strand
CCCCCCCCAGCCGAGGGCGGCTGGGCTACAGGGCGGCTGAACTTCATCGCATCAGGCATAGCGCGTCGGGTCGGGCACGCCCGATTCTTCAAACCCCTTGCGGCGAAGCAGGCAGCTATCGCAATGGCCACACGCCCGCCCTGCCTCGGCCGGGTCGTAGCAACTGTGCGTCAGGCCAAGATCCACGCCAAGCCGAACCGCTTCGCTGATCGTCTGCGCTTTGGAAAGGTGGACCAGCGGGGCGTGGATGCGGATCGCGTCGCCCTCCGATCCCGCCTTGGTGCCCAGCCGTGCCGTAGCGGCAAACGACTCGATGAACTCGGGGCGACAGTCAGGGTATCCGGAATAATCTACGGCGCTGACCCCGATGAAGATGTCCGTCGAAGCGATGGTCTCCGCATAGGCCGTGGCAAAGGAAAGGAAGATCAAATTGCGGGCGGGGACATACGTGATCGGAATACCCGCTGGGAATTCCGCCAGGGACGCGCCCTTGGGCACGTCAAACTCCCCGGTCAGCGCGGAGCCGCCAAACACCCTCAGATCGATTTCCTGAAACACGTGCGCGCAGGCGCCAAGCTCGGCGGCCACGCGCACGGCCGCCTGGGTTTCGATTCGATGTCGTTGGCCGTATTCGAATGTAAGTGCATGGATGCCAAAGCCTTGCGACTTGGCGATGGCCGCCGTCGTGGCGGAATCCAAACCGCCAGAAAGAAGCACCACGGCCTTGGGAGTGGGATCCGGCACGAAATCATCCTCGCGGTCAAACCCGCTACCCGCACGTACCCCGCGCCACAAGAATGTAACGAGAGTGCGCGTGCGTGTCCATTTGTGGACCCGGTCTGTATGATCGCGGGATCGATGATCGTGGTGTCGATGACACGCTAGGTGAATGGGGGACGCCGACTCAGAGCCGCAGGCGCGAGCCTGCGGACCCTTCATGGCAGGATGGCGGTCGGTAGGCCATCTTTGCTCTATCCAGATTCGCAGGAGAACAAGAAGAATGGACGTATTGAAAACGATGGCAATGACGCTGGTTTGTGGTGGTGTGTTGGTCGCAACGGGATCGGCGGTGGCCGATGACCATCATCTCGCCCACGCCGAGATTGGAAAAGCCGCGCCGGCCATCGAGCTGCCCGGCATCGACGGAAAAACGTATAAGCTGTCGGATTTCCAAGGCAAGGTCGTTGTGGTCGAATGGATCAACCACGAGTGCCCATTTGTCAAACGGGCTCACGACGCGAAGCTGATGACCGGCACGTTTGCCAAGTTTGAGGGCAAGCCCGTTGTTTGGCTGGCGATTGACTCCAGCCATTTCTGCGCCGACAAAGTGGACAGTATCAAGACGTGGGCCAAAGACAAAGGCATCAACTACCCCATCCTGCTCGACCCCAAAGGCTCCATCGGCCACATGTACGGCGCCAAGACGACCCCGCACATGTTCGTCATCGACCAGAAAGGCAATTTGGCCTACATGGGCGCTCCGAATGACCAATACGAGGAAAACGGCGACGGTGGCCGTAACTACATTACGGAAGCGGTGACGGCGCTGCTCAAAGGTTCGACCGTTCCGATCGCCCGCACCAAGTCGCACGGCTGCTCAGTGAAATACAAGAAGTAGCCCTGTAGCCCAGCCGCCCCCGGCTGGGGCTTCCGAGGATTCACAGCGGAGGGCCGCTGTGCTACACAGGCCACCGTGCCGCTGGGTCCAACGCCTCTTGGAATCGCATCGCTTACTGGGGATGATTCTCCCGGGCGCGGTCCTATAATGGGGGCCGACTAGGTGGCTTGGACTGCTGTGGGATTCATGGTGAGCGTGTGCTGGATTCAACCCGAGAAACCCAAACCCGATCCCACACCACGTTTGGCGATTACGTGGAACTCTGTCGCCCGACGCAATGGATCAAGAACGTTGTCGTGTTTGCCGGGCCCGCCGGGGCCCTTCAGTTATTCACCGCCGACGGTTTTCTTCGATCGCTGATGGCATGTTCGGCTTTCTGTCTCGCGGCCAGCGCCACCTACGCCATCAACGACGCCGTGGATCGCGTGGCCGATGCCATCCATCCCATCAAGCGCATCCGGCCCGTCGCCCGGGGGGCGATCAGCCCCGCCGCCGCCTTCGCCGTTGGAGCGTTCCTGCTTGTCCTCGGCGTAGCGCTCGCGTGGATGGCCACCAATTCGAAGGTGGCCATCGTCGTGGTCGCGTACTTTCTGATGAGTCTCTCGTATTCGTTCGGGCTCAAGCGGCGCATGATCCTCGACGTAATTATCATCGCGACGGGGTTCGTGCTCCGCGCGTGGGCGGGCTCCCTAGCGGTGGGCGTGGTGACCTCGGAGTGGCTCGTCGCGTGCGTGTTTACGCTTTGCCTGTTTCTTGGGTTTGGCAAACGTCGCTGCGAAATCGCCATGATCGGCAACACGGAAGAGGCCGGCCGACATCGGCGTACCCTGCTGAAGTACACGCCGGATCTGCTGAATCATCTGATCACGGTTTCCGCGGGCATCGCCATCATGACGTTTCTGCTCTACACGCTCGACTCCTCTTCGGTGGTCCCGTTCCATAAGGAGCACCTGTTCTACTCGCTGCCCGTCGTGGTGTACGGCATCTTCCGCTTTGCGATGCTTTCCGAGGCGGGCCGATTCAGCGGCCCTACCGAGATCGTGCTCAAAGACAAGGCGATGCTAACGACCATTGTAATCTGGGCGGCCGCCGCGTTGATGATTGCGTACCAGGAGCGCCTGTTTGGCAGCGGCGGGTTGACGGCAGTTTTTGAATTACAGTAGTAAGCCAGGAATCCAACGCGGACGCGATCGAAGCGTTCAAGGGAGTGTCGCGCGATGAGTCGGCCCACCGTGGCGGTTGTTCGAACCACACCTCAGACGGTGCTGGAGGACTACCACCGCCTGATGAATCTTGCGAATTACCAAGGCGTCGTCGATCAGACCGTTGACACGGCCTTGAAGATCAACATCAGTTGGCATTTTTTCTATCCGGCCGCCTCGACGACGCCCTGGCAGCTTGAGGGCGTCATCCGCGCGATGAAGCGGGACGGGTATGACCCAGAACTGCTGCACGGTTGCCACAACCGGACCGTCGTCATCGACGCCTACCTCGGCGAGCGCGAGAACAAACAGGTCAATGTAATAAAGGCCCACAAACTGCGCAACATTCACCTCTACGAGGAGGGCCAGAAATGGATCGATATTCGCGAGGCCGTCGGCGATCTGGTGGACGAATTCCTTTGCCTGCATGAGGTGTACCCGCAGGGGTTTCTCATCCCCAAGCGATTCATCGGCGAGAACATCATCCATCTGCCCACCGTCAAAACGCACGTCTTTACGACCACGACCGGAGCCATGAAAAACGCGTTCGGTGGATTGCTGAACGAACACCGTCATTGGACGCACCCGGTCATACACGAAACGCTGGTGGATCTCTTGATGATCCAGAAGAGAATCCATCGCGGCGTCTTTGCGGTGATGGACGGCACATTCGCCGGGGATGGCCCCGGTCCGCGTTGCATGATCCCGCATGTGAAAAACGTGCTGCTGGCCTCGGCCGATCAGGTGGCGATTGACGCCGTCGCGGCGAAGCTCATGGGGTTTGATCCGCTATCCGACGTCAAGTTCATTCGCCTAGCCCATGAGCGTGGGCTAGGCTGTGGACGCGTTGAGGAACTCGAAATCGTAGGCGATGTCGAGGTGGCCGCGGAAAACTGGCGATTTGAAGGCCCGTTCAATCAAATGACATTTGCCGCGCGCATGCAGCATAAAATCTATTGGGGAAAGCTAAAGACGACGATCGAATGGTCGCTGAAGACGTGGCTGGCGCCGTGGGCCTACATCGCCAGCGTGCTGTACCACGATTCCTTCTGGTATCCGTTCCTCGGACGAACGCGCGTCCGCGAGGCCCTGCGGAGTTCGTGGGGCCGGCTCTTTCATGCCTGGGATTCAACGGTCGCCGATGAGCGAGGCTACCCAAACGTGGAGCCAGGAGAGCCAAAACTGGTGCGTGGCATCGGCAAAGCGTTGTGGCTGTCCGTGAAAATCCTATTCACCTGCATCAAAGAAGCCCCGGAAGTCGCCATGCACCGACGCAAGAAAAAATCCGCAGCCAACTGATGTAGGGCTTGGCAGGGGCTGCCCACGCGGTTTGAGCTCGAGCCGCCGGGCAAGGACGACCCTCGATTCACACCATCCGCCAAGCCTGTGATATCTCTTGGGGCGGCGAATCACTCCGGTGCGGCTCTTGGGCAATGAGCGAATTCATGGTACACCCAACCCCAGTATGTGGAATAGGTCGCCCAGTCATGGAGGACTCCCTTGGAAAAACTGCAAGCCAACCGCATCGTCCAAGGCGACTGCGTTGCTGAAATGAAGAAGCTGCCCGACGGTTGCGTTGATCTGGCTTTTGCCGATCCGCCGTTCAACATCGGCTACGCCTACGACAAGTACGACGATCGGAAGGAAGACGAAGTCTATCTGGATTGGTCGAAGCAGTGGATGGGCGAGGTCTCGCGGCTGCTCAAACCCGACGGCTCGTTTTGGCTTGCGATTGGCGACGAATACGCGGCGGAATTGAAAGTCTGCGCCACGCGGGAGTTGGGGCTGACGTGCCGCAGTTGGGTGATCTGGTACTACACGTTCGGCGTACACTGCAAGACCAAGTTCACCCGTTCGCACGCGCACCTGTTCTGGTTCGTCAAAAACCCCAAGAATTTCACGTTCAACAGCATGGCGATCAGAGTGCCCTCGGCGCGGGAGTTGGTGTACGGCGACAAACGGGCCGACCCCAACGGGCGGGTGCCGGACGATACGTGGATGCTTACGCCGACCCTGCCGCCCGACGTGCCCACGCGCGACGGGTTCATTCTAAGACCGCAAGACATTCCCGAGCGGTTTCCGGCAAACAGCGACACATGGTTCTACTCGCGCGTGGCCGGCACGTTCAAGGAGCGGCAGGGTTTCCACGGCTGCCAAATGCCCGAGCAACTGCTAGGCAGGATCATCAAGGCTTGCTCAAACGAGGGCGAATTGGTGGTGGATCCGTTCGGCGGCAGTGGCACCACACTGGCGGTGGCCAAAAAGCTGGATCGCCGTTTCTTGGGATTCGAGCTCTCCGAAGATTATGTGAAGAAGATCACCGAGCGCCTCAAGAGCATGAAAGTAGGCGACGCCCTAACCGGACCGGAGAATCCCGTACTCAGCGCGCCAAAGTCAAAGGCGGGGCGCAGGCTGAAGCGGTCCTCGCAGCCGGAAGAAAAAAAGAACGGCCCGACCGCATCCAAGAAGAAAACAGACCGGAACAACGACGGAACGGAATTGCTTTGGAGTGCGTAGTCCCCCAAGCCGCAGAGATCCTATCGCGGACGCCCAAAGTTCTTCGGGCTATACTTGACGGCGCGACCGACTCATGGGCCCGAAGCCACTACGGCGACAAGACGTTTTCGCCGTTTGACGTGGTGGGCCATCTTATCCTCGGCGAACAGAAGGATTGGATACCGCGCATGCAAATCATCTTGCGGCACGGCCCGGCCACGCCATTCGATCCGTTCGATCGCTACGCCATGTTCGAAGCGGACAAAGGCAAGGATATGGGCGAGCTTCTCGATACGTTTGACCAGCTTCGCCGGGAGAACCTCAAAACGCTGAACGAACTGGACCTGTCCGAGGCGGATTTGAATCTCCAAGGCACGCATCCGGAGCTGGGTGCGGTCACCTTGCGTCAGCTACTGGCCGCTTGGGTCGCGCATGATCTCAACCATATCGCACAAATCTGCAAAGCCATGGCGTTTCAATACGCCGACGAGGTCGGCCCCTGGCGAGCCTACCTTTCTATCCTGAAGCCGCCGATTTTTCTCTAACATGCGTGTCACGCGAATCGATCAATCCGCCTAAGCTGATTCAACAGCTGCAGCGCGGCGCGTCTCCTCCGCGCGCCGCAACGCGCCAACGCTGGAGCAGGTGGAGACAAGATAGGGCACGATCGCGGTCAGGCCCATCTTCACCAGTCGAATCGGCGTAACATCCCCAGCCATAATCGCGTCACCGTGATTGATGGCGATCAGGATGGCGCCAACCAGCAGGGCATAGACGATCGCTCTTCGAATGATGCTTGGGTCCAATGCCGCAGCCAACCAGCCCCAGCGCGCTGCGTTACTCGGATCGGAAATCGGCCCGGGGCAATCGGTCATCGTTTGGCCTCCAGCTCCAGTGCGTCCCGCCGGATTTTCTGCACTGTTCCTAGGAAATCTGGGAATCGCGGGAATATTCCACCTTCGTTAGTAGTTTGCATCGACGGCGATGGCACCCGCTTAGCGCCTGAATTGCGCTCGAATTGAGGCGATCCAGACGCGCTGCAAGGTAGTCGGGAGAGATTGACCTTGCAAGGGCCGGCTGGAAACTGCTACACTGCCTTCGCTGGGGGGTGGAGCAATTCAAGGGTTTTTGGGAGCAGACGAATGATGGGTGTGCGTAATGGGTTGCGGAGTGGGTGCGGGCATCGTTCGGCATTCACGCTTATCGAGCTGCTGGTGGTCATCGCGATTATTGCGCTGCTCATTTCGATCCTTCTCCCGTCCCTGTCAGCGGCACGCCGACAGGCCAAGCAGGCCAAGTGTCTCGCCCATATCAAGAACATCTCGACAAGCAGCCGGGTGTATGAGTCTGACGATCCCAACGGATGGGGCATCCCCGTCCACCCCTTGCAGTTCAAGCAGGACATCAACGATCCGACCTTTATCGGAGCCTACGAATGGGGAGGAAAAAGCGGCATCGGCCGACCCGGTTTCGCGGAGGGGCCCTCCAGCGGGGAATTCGGCTTCATCAGCAGCAAGTACGGAACGCGAGCCGGGTTCGGCCCGGCCACCAGACCCATGAACGAGCTCCTCTATCCGAGCGGATTCCAAGACAATCTCAACCCCCACTTCAAGCGCCAAGGAGCGCTTCAGGACACGCAGCTCGAGCTAGATCTCTACAAGTGCCCCGGTGACGACGGCCCGCCCCGCGGTGGCCACTGTCCGGATTGGCTCGCCAACGACGAGCGGTCGTCCTACGACCATTTTGGAAACAGCTATGCGGCCAATCTGTACATGGTTTTCAGCGGCGGCGGCGATCGGCCCATGTTCAGCAACTCGGCCTACATGAGACCGATCAGCCGCGTGCCTACGCCGGCCAGGTTGATCTACTACGAAGAGAACATCGGGCGATGGGCGTGGGGGGCGGCGAACGATCCCTGCGACTTTATCCCGGGTGTGGACATTGGCACAACCAAGACCATCCGCGGTTGGCACGGCCGGGATTGGACGTTCAACCGTTCCTTTGTGGACGGGCACGCGGAGACGCACAAAGTGCTTGAGGAAGGCACCGAGCAGAGCGGTTACTGGAATCACTACCGCGTGGAGCACCTCGCATCCTATCCCGACTTCCTCGGTCAGGAAGGCGACTTCGAATCCTATCGCTGCGTGATCGTGCGGGGCAACGGCTGGGCGAAGGATACGCTTCCCGCGCCGCTCATCGATACCGGCCTTTCCTACCCCGGCTCGGTCCGCGCGTCTTACGAGGATTGCGTGGAAGCGCTTCAGTAGCGACGGTGGAGCCGCAAGCCAGGATTCGTTGCGCGGGGGATTTCGGAATCTAAGTGGACGCCTCCCTACACCGGCTTGAAATGCTCGAAGCTTTGCAAGCAGGCGTGGCAGTAGTGAATCGAGCGGCAGAGCGTCGGGCCGAAGATCGACTCGACCTCGGTGTTGCTTGAATCGCAAAAGGGACACGGTGTCTGATCGACGTTAGGAAAACCCACCGCGCCGCAACGCTTGCCTGGCGGCGCGATGCCGAACTCCTTGAGCACCCTTCGGCCGTTCTCGGTCAGCCGGTTGGTGTTCCACGGCGGATCAAACACAACGCGAACCTCGACCGCAGGTTCCCCGGCCTCCATGGCGGATTCGACGATAGCCTGCTTGATCATGTCCAAAGCCGGGCAACCGGCGAAGGTGGGCGTGATGCTGATGACGGCGCATCCCGATTCGACCTGTACATCGGTGACCATGCCCAAATCGACGATGTTCAGCGGCGGAATCTCGGGATCACTGACCGTCTCTAGCGCGCGTCGAATCGCTTGGACGCGATCCGGGGATGAGGCCGCTTTTGGGGTCTTAGGCATGGCACTTTACCAGCTTGCGGAGGCGTCCATGCGGTGAACCAACTGCAAATCCTCAAGCAGCGACGCCAGATCATCGATGTGCCGGCCCACGCGGCCGCCGTAAACGGCTTTGGCGGTTTCCGGCAGCTCCAGCCCCGCGTCGGAAAACACCGGAGCGATGGCCGATTCCCATTCCCGTTGCAATTGAGCTTCCTGGGGGCATAGGTCATGCTGCGCGAGCGTTTGGTCGGCTCCGGTCGGTTCAAACATGCCCAGCGCGTGGGGAAAAACCCTATAGGCCGCCTCTTGCATTCTGGTGTGTGAGTCCTCGGTGGCGTTGCCCAGCCGAAGAACCCAAGACCGGCCATGCATGAAGTGGTATTTCTCCTCACACTGTAGCTTCCGAGCCACGTCGGCCAGCGGCTTCAGCGAGCTTTCAGCCAGCGCGGCCAGCCGCACGCTTTCCTGAGCCTCATAGAGAAAGTTACGCACCACCGTCAGCGCCCAATCCCGATCGGAGCCCATCGCGACCAGGTTGCTGCAACGAAACTCTCGCGGCTTGCGTTCAAACACCAGCCTATCCGGAGCCGCCTCGCCAAGCTCATGCAGCATCGAGTAGAACGTCAGCGCATGGCCCATCTCGTCTTGCGCCATGGATGAAAACGCGATGTCCTCTTCCAGGATCGGCCCGTGGCCCGTCCACTCCGAATTGCGATGGCCCATGACGAGTTCGTCGTCGGCGATTCGATAAAGCAAATCGATCACGGCGCTGCGCGCCGGGCCGGACAACGCATCCAACGTCTCAAACACACTCACGATGTTTTCGCCCCCTCGTCTTTGTTCTTCGCAATGGTCTTCGGCGTGACATAGCCCCATGATTCGCGATAGCTCTTGTCCGTAGCCCGATCGAACATGTCTGAATCTTCGTAGGGCGTCGCCGTAATTGCGCTGATCGGCACCACCCAAAGGTTGACACACGCCTGGCGACGAGCGTACTGCTCTTTGGCCATGAGCAGCGCCATTTCGGCATCCGCGGCGTGGACCGAACCGACATGGACGTGCGCCTCGCCGCGAGCCTGTTGGTGGAAGACCTCAAACACAGGTAGTTGCGTATCACTCATGGCTTCGCCCTTTCGACGATCGACTACGCCTCGCAGCTCAGATGGGGCCGTAAGCGTTTAGCCACAGAGGTCACAGAGCATTCCTTGTTGTGCCGTCTCGTGGCCATCGCGACCCACTCCACCCTCTATGCTACTAACCCTCTAATTCATGTCGTGCCGACAAGGTCTTGATGGCCTTATGTTTGGTTGCGGTCCCAGGCCGCAATGCGACACCTGCGGGAAATACCGTCGGGCCGGCGTTCACGCCGCATGTCCGCGGGCTAGCGCCCGCGGCTCTGTGTTCTCTGTGGCTCCAAATCCCCAGGACTCTTTCGGGTACCGAAGACCGCATGGCTCTGACGGGCTCCTAGTTCGCTACCGGCATGGGGATCGCCCGGTCTTGCGTCGCAGCCGCCAATGCCTCACGCACCCATCGCCCATCTTCATGAGCCATCCGCCGGACCTCGACCCGATCCTCGGACATCGGCCCACCGCCGCGAACGACCTTCAGAAACTCGGTCCAGTCCGGTTCCGTATAGTGCCATTGTTTGGTCTTTTCATCGTAGCGTAACGCCTCATCGGGAACGGTCAGCCCCAAATCGAAGAGCTTCGGCAGAAACTGGCGCAAAAACTGTTGCCGCTGCTCGTCGTTGGTCTTGAGCTTGATTCGCCAGCGCACGAGCAATTCGGTATGCGTAGACACCTTGTCCGCCGGGCCGTGAAACATCATGATCGGCGGCCACCAGCGGTTGATCGCGTCCTGGAGCATGTCGCGCTGAGCCTTGGTCCCCGTGGCCAGCGCCACGACCATCTCATATCCGTGTTTGACGTGAAACGCCTCTTCGTAACAGATACGCTTTAGCGCGCGGGCGTAGGGGCCGTAGGAGCCCTCGGCCATCATCACCTGATTGACGATGGCCGCCCCGTCGATGAGCCAGGCAATCGTGGGCACATCCGCCCAGGTTTTGGCGTCGTAATGAAACACGTTGGAGAACTTGGACTTGCCCGAGATCAACTCTTCGAGCATTTGCTCGCGAGAGATACCCAGCGTTTCGGCCGCGCGATACAACAGTTGGGCGTGGCCGACTTCATCTTGAACCTTGGCCACCAGCGCGAGCTTACGCTTCATGGACGGCGCGTGCGGAATCCACTTGCCCTCCGGCAATGCGCCGCAGATTTCGCTGTTCGCGTGGACGTGGATCAGGCGGATCAACTGAATCCGGTAGTCATCCGGCATCCAATCCGCAGCTTCAATCTTCTCGCCGCGCGTGATCCTGGCTTCGAATTCCGCGAGCTTCTGGTCGTATTGGGTTTCAGAAAGCCCGTCCCTTGCGGACGGTTTGTTGGCAACCATAGCAACTCCTTGACACTCCTGTCCTTAACGGTTCGCGCGGCCAGCCCGAACTACGCCACCCCGCGGCGCAGGCCGTTGAACAACATATCCGTGAGTTTTCGTGCGATGTCTTCCGGCGTCATAGGCCCGTCCGTGCGGTACCATTGATAGATCCAATTGATCGAAGAGAGAATCAGCAACGTCGCGAATTTCTCATCGACGGCGGCAAAGGTTCCCTCGCGGATGCAGTCGCCAACGAGCGAGCGTACCTGCTGCTCATATTCGTCTCGCCGATTGGAAAAACCTCGCTTTCGCGCCTCGGAAAGATGGCGCCATTCCGTCGAGTAGACACTGGCTGCCGGAAGGTTTTCCGTAATGACGAGGACGTGCGCCGCAATCAGCCGCCGCAGCTTCTCCGCGTTGACGACATCAGATTCAATGATCGGATCGATGGCCTCGAAGAATCGATCGGCCGCTTCAGACACGATTTCCCAAAGCAGATCGTCCTTGCTCTCGATGTGGGCGTAAAGGCTTCCTGGCTGTATGTTGAGCGTCTCGGCAATGTCGCGGACGCTAGCGGCTTGGAAGCCTTTTTCGGCGAACAGCTTCTCCGCCGCCTGCCTGACGGTCTCCCTGCGATGGCTGGTCGTATTCGTCATGTGCCTTCGTCCAAACCCTGGCCACCCGCCGTGGCACTGACCTCAGCCCCCTAACGAGCGCTAGTTTTTGAGTATATCAGGCGTCAACCGAACGGTCAAGCAAATGGGGGAAACGGTCGTGCCAATAACCGCTCACGCGCCTCAGGGCTACCTACTTGCTAGCTGTTCGCCTGCGAGCAGGGCCTCGAGTTCCTCCGTCAGCTCTTCCTTGAGGGTCGGCGCATAGCCCTGATGGATGACCTGAATCGTGCCATCTTTTCCGATGACTACCGTTTGGGGAATGCCGAAGGCTTCGTAAGCATTGCCAATCTTCCCCTTGGGATCCATGGCCACGGTCAAATCGAACTTCGTCTGCTTCAGGTAGGCTTTGATTTGATCAGAGGTTTCACGAAGGTTGATCGCATAGAACCGCACGCCCTGATCCTCGAAGGACTGGGTAACCTCAATGAGCGTGGGGAACGCCATGCGGCATGGACCGCACCAGGTTGCCCAGAAGTCGAGGACGACCACGTGCTCGCCCTTGTGTTCCTTGAGCTTGAGCTTGCCGCCTTCGACCAAGGCCAGAGCGATTTTGGGCGCCTTCTTCCCCAGCAGCGGGTGAGGCGGTCGAGCGGCCGCCAGCGCTTCCAAGCTGTCGATCTCGTTCGATTTCTTGGAAACCTTGATCCTAAAAGACTTATCGCGGACCTTGCCGTCGATCTTCCACTTTTTGAAGTCGACCTGAGCCGTCATGCCGCGGATTCGCGTGCGGATGAAGTCGTCGCCCATGCGGTAGGAATCCTGTGGAATATCAGTCTCGAAGCGCATCAGCGTCGCTTTGTCGCCCGTGGCGATCCAGAGTTTCGTGATCTGCCCCGAATGGTTCAGTTCAACCAGATCGCACTTCCGACCGCCCATGGACTTGCCGCTCGTGTATACCGCGTCCTCCACATCGACCATGAACGCAGTGTAAACGTCGTCCTGCGCCAGCGCGGACGCCACGGCAAACCCTGGCATGTTCGTGGCAGTCGAGGCCAAGATCAGAGCCGGCTTCAGGCCGGCCAGGGCGTCGGGAGCTTGGTCAAGTGCGTGGGATTTTCGGAACGGAAGATCAACAAACAGCTTCTCGCCGTCGCTGATGACCGTCGCGCCGGTTTTGCCCGTTTTCTGCACGACGGCCAGACGGTTGGGGCGCGCCATCGCAAAAGCGTACTTGGATCCTTCAGTGGATGAGAAATCTCCATCATCGATGAGCCACGCCATCGTCATCTGAGCTCGAAAGCTCTGCGCCGATTTCATGAAGTCGGAAAGCCGGTGCATGGCCTCATCGGCCTTGGGATCGATATCCGCGCCGGCCATCGGCGTCCAACTCAGCATGAGCAAGCCCGCGCAAACAGCCAGAAAATGGCGTTGCGCTTTCCGGGTGGCCTGCCCGATCCGCAAGGTTTCGATCATTGACGTTTCGGTCTTTGAAGTGGTTGCCATCGTACTCTACTCCCGGTCCGTGGTTGAAAGGATTGAGAACCGCGCCCAGTATTCTCGTATATCGGATCACCCAAGGCAAGCCGCACTCGCCCGCGACTTGGGAAAACAGACCTCAACCGGTGGGTGGGTACCCCATG
>CAZYXP010000034.1:0-24557 GCA_964651325.1 uncultured Phycisphaeraceae bacterium | reverse complement strand
CACCTTCCGCAACCCATGGCTTCTACCGCGTCTACGCAGAACTGGCCCCAGCCGGTGGTGGTTGTGCAGCAGAAGGGGAACGCTTCGCAGACGCAGGCGGCGATGGCCGGGTCGTTCGTGCCGGGCTGATTGTGGGCGTGGCAATAATCCAGATGGGCGTCGGCAAGGCCGTACCGGACCTGAAAGGCCGCGACATCCCTCAGGTCCACGTCGCGATCGTGATCCATGTCATAAAAGCGGCAGTCGCAAAGCCGATCGGTATCGTGCGGGCCGGTGAGGCAACCCGGCATCTGCGCAAAATCGCTCGCGCCGATGGCGTCGTCGAAGTCGGTGTCCCCCGTCCGCATCCGCCGCATGTAGCGAATGCCACCAGCAAGGCTGTTGGGTGCGTGGCTCCAATTCCAAACGCACTCGCCGTAGTCGTTGATATCGCCCGCGATATTCCAAAGAGGCTCCTCGATCAACCGAAGAATTGTTGGCTCCGGCTCGGGGCGATACAAGTAGGGCTGCCAAACACCGGTCTCTCCCAGCTCCTCATGAAACCGTATGAAGTAGATTTCACCGTGGTTGTTGATTCTGGGGATAACACCGTTCTGGATGATCTCCGTTACCACGCCGCCACGCCGGACTTCGATGTTGCGCGTGCCGGTATTCCACACGAAGTCCCCCACGTCATTGAGATCGGGCCCTTGCGACGTGAATGGCGTCGCTGGAAGCGCAATCTCTTGCCCTTCGTCGAAAAGCATGATCTCAGACGTCCAGTCTCCGAATCCCCCACCGCATGGAAAATCGTACTTGGTCCAGGTGATTTGATCGGCGTTGTTGATCCTAGGGGACTGGTTGGAGAAACCATTATGGACGAGATTGACTACGGTACTACCGTCGTAGAAATAGAGATCGTCAACACGGCGCCCAGGGCATCCTGGTGACACCAATTGCCGCCACACGATGTGCCCTGCGCCGTTGATTGTTGGGACGGCCCCTACTCCCACCATGGCTGGCGATGCAAGTCTCGGTGGCTCGGATAGCAGGATTTTTCCAAGGAAGCCGTTCTCCTCCCAAAAGTCGTGCGTCCACGCCACTGCACCGGTTTCATTGATGTCTGCAAATGAGTCTGAGAATGCCGCGGTGCTTAGTTGCGTACACTGCCCGTTCTCGCACAGAAAAACTTCCGATTCTGGCAACCAACCGGCACCTTCATGAAAGACGATCTCTCCGCAATCGTTAATGTGCGTCCATCTGATACGAACCGAGGACGCGGCAACTTCGACTATTTCGAATCCCTGCGGCGCTTGCCCCACGGCGACCGGGTGCGTCGCGAGCGTAAGGAGCAGGGCCATATATAGATACATCGATTTCATTGCTTGATACCCGCGGATATTCGCGTCGTTAGACGACAAAGCGCATGCCGGGCGGCGCCGTTGGGCGCCACCCGACACACGAGAAAGACCTCGCTATCTGGTGCCGTGATTCAAGCAGTTGGCCTTCTATCCGAACCCCGACCGTAAGGAACGGGCATCGGTTGCTTCGGCCAAGCCGCTTCCTGACGGGCGCGGTTCGGATCAACGCCACGCCTCCCCAAAACTGAATCACGACAGCTAGACCGCTAGTTGCCAAACTCCACGCTGCTGCCATTCTCCAAGACGATCGACGGACTCGAACCACTGACCGAAGTGAAGGCGAGATTCCCTGTGGTCTTCACGTTTCCGCGAATCCGCAGCGTGCCCTTCTGAATCGTCATGGGGCCGAATAGCTTGGTGCTCGGCTCATCGAGCACGATTTCAGCGTCCGCGCTATCCAACAACTCCCACGGCGCGGTGCCGAGGACCGGCACGGTAAAGAGCAACTCCCCGTCGTTTTCGGCGCGCCAAACGCCGTACGGTCCGCCTATGGCGGTCGAATCCATGGGATCCTGCGTTTGAAGCGGGCCGATGCGCAGCCGGCCGTCGTCGGCGACGACGATGGCGTCATTGGTCAGCATCGCGGCCGGACAGGGATCGTTGCCTACACAGCCGATTTCCAACAGGCCATGGACTGTGAGCAGGGACTCCGGGTCGATAGGCCACGTGCTCCGCAGCCACAGGGTGTGATCCACCAGGACGATCCTGCCCTCCTGGGCGGCCCCCACTGTCAGGCCGACAATTTCACCGCCACCGCCCCATATCGTCATGTCGCCTTCGATCAGGAGCTGCCCGCCCTTCTCGATGGCAAGCCTACCGTCCACGGTACTGGTATCGGTGATGTGGAGTCGACCCCCTTGGCGGATGTTGACCGTGCCGGGCTGCCCGAGGGGCAGGGCTTTCTGAATCCAGATGGACTTGCAGAACCCATGAACCTGGCCGA
This sequence comes from uncultured Phycisphaeraceae bacterium, assembly GCA_964651325.1. Taxonomy (GTDB): domain Bacteria; phylum Planctomycetota; class Phycisphaerae; order UBA1845; family UBA1845; genus JADFOB01. The sequence continues at coordinate 22,214 of CAZYXP010000034.1, read as the reverse complement.
CCAGACTGAGAAGCTGAACCGTCTTGTCGGGTGGAATGCAGACAGAATCGAGAGGGCCGGGCGCGAAAGGTGGTGACCACCACGTATCCTCAAGCCAGTTTCCATTGTTCGGACCGACGTAAACCTTTTCACAGCTTTGTCCCAATGCCGGCGCAACCGCGGCGCAGAGCGCCACCGCGATCAAGAGAATGCTACCATGCGTTCTCATAATTACTTCCTTTTCTATGGTTTTCCGCCCGATAGGCGGATGTCATCTATTTGTCGCTTACCCTTGCAATTACAGCGCAACACCAAACCAACCGTGTTGGGTTGGCGCTAGTTCACCGTCGTCAAAGACGCCCCGTTGGTCATGGTTATGGAAACCGGCAGAATCACCGGCACGGAATCGCCGGTGGATATGATCTTCAGATGGTCACAGGCCAGCGGAATGGGCGTAAATGGAGCTTTGGTCAGGTGCAAATCAATCTCGTCAAGGCGGATTTCGAGTTGGTTGACCGTAACCTGGGCCAATTCAATGGTGCCCTCGGTAGTCAGCGAAATCCACACGTCCTCGCCGCTATTGGAAGGATAGGGGATCGGGGGGAAGAGCGGACTATTGATCCAATCCCAATTGAGGGGCTCGGTCCATTCGCATGGGGCACTACTGAGGCACGTTCCGGAATCCGCCGTCCACCACCAGCCCGGCGCCAGCGGGATTTGCGGCGGCCCCTCCGCCATGAGTGTAACCCCACCCCCGAGGGCCAGCGCTATGGCGCCTAAACCCATCGCACAAGCACGCTTACGTGCCCCTCGCGAACCGCGAGCTTCAGCTCGCGCCTCCGCGCCTCCGCGCCTCCGCGCACCGGTAGCCAATTCTTGAAACTCATGGTATGTATCTCCTCGACAAAAAAGAGACTCGCTGCCGACCGGTCAGCGCCCCCGCGACGCTCAATACCCAATAACTCACCCGAATCGGCATGTACCTATAATATAGTCCCTACCGACGCGCACGTCAAGAGGAAAATCCGCCATTCGCGAAGTTTCGCGGGATTTCGATCAAATCGGCGCAGCGTGCATGGCACCATCAAGAAACGCCACCACTAAGGCACGAAGACGCCAAGAGGAGGTAAGGGCGGGATTTGGTCGGGCGGGTGTGGCGGTTGATTTTGGGCAGGAAGAAAGAGGTCCGCGGGCTTGCGCCCTCGGCTCTGATGCGCGGTTCCGGGCTAGGAATGCCGCGACTTGGCACGGCTTCTCAGTTGGGCGTCGATGTAGGGTTGAATGTCACCGTCTAGGATGCCCTGCGTATCTGAAGAGGTATGGCCCGTGCGGGCGTCTTTGACCCTTTGTTCGGGATAGAGGAAGTAGCTGCGGATGGCGTTGCCCCATCCGATCTGGCCTTTTTCGCTGTAGACCTTGGCCAGTTCGCTGTCTCGCTTGGCCTGCTCCATCTGATAGAGCCGGGCCGTGAGCATCTTGCGCGCCGTGGCGCGGTTCTTGTGTTGAGATCGTTCGCTCTGACACTGGGCGACGATGCCGCTGTCGAGATGCGTCAGGCGCACGGCCGAGGAAGTCTTATTGACGTGCTGGCCGCCCTTGGCGCTGGCGCGGTAGGTATCTTCGCGGACGTGCTGATCCCAATCGATGTCGATCTCAATGTTGTCCAGCTCCGGCTGAACATCCACCGAGGCGAAGCTCGTCTCGCGTTTGCCCTGAGCGCTGAACGGCGAAATGCGTACCAGCCGATGCACGCCAATCTCGCAGGAAAGCAGCCCGTAGGCGTACGCCCCCTTGACGAGCAGGCTGCACGATTGAATGCCCGCCTCTTCGCCGTCGCGCATGGAGAGTTCCTCAACATCAAACCGGCTTCGCTCGAAAAACCTCAGGTAGAGCCGGAGGAGCATCTCGGCCCAGTCGCAGGCGTCGGCCCCGCCGGTTCCCGCTTGGATGTTGAAATAGCAAGGGCGTGCGTCGTCCGGCCCGGATAGCAGCGTCAGCAGCTCGATCCGATCCGCTTCCTTTTGCAGCAGACCGAGACCCTCATCGACCTCCGCTCGAACGTCCGCGTCGTCCTCCTCCGCCAGCAGATCGAGCATGGCGCGCACCTCGGCCGTGCGGTCGATGGCGCTTTGAATCGGCTGGACCACGGCCTTGAGCGATTTCAACGTGGCCACGGTTTCCTGGGCGGCCTCGGGATGATCCCAAAACCCTGGCGCGGCCATCTTCGCTTCAACCCCGGCTAGTGCTTCAAGTTTGGCAGGGAAGTCAAAGAGAGTCCCGGATAGCAACGATCCGGGCCAGAAGATCGGCGAGGGCTTTGGTCGGTTCGGTATAATTCATAGCTGGTTCCAAGCTCGATTCTAAGTCGCGCCAGAAGCGCTTTCCGTCTGATAGTGCGCCTCGAAAGCCGCTCCATTTAGACGGCGTCCAGATGGCAGCCGAGCCAATCAGAACCGCGCCCGTAAGGAAGCGGCCCGAGCCGCGACAGCCGCAGCCACCACCTTCACGGGTTGCATCCGAAGCCTACAGCCCCGAATCATCGACGCGCATGATACGATCGATCACAACATCTTCAATGGGCAGCGACGGTTCTCCCGGAATAATCGTGCTCTCGATCGTTTCGACCGCAAGGATGGCGTCAAGCGTCGCATCGCCGCCCACCAGCCGGGCAAACACCGTAAACGCCTGATCGTCGAGAAACGCGTTGTCCTTCAGGTTGATGAAGAACTGAGACGTACCCGAATCGGGGCCGAGCCCGGAAAGCGCCAAAGCCACCGTGAGCCGATCGGCGTTGGTCAGGCCGTTGTCCGCTTCCGCGGGAACGGAATCCTGCGTCGGCTCTCTAAGCTCCAACTCGGCGTCAACGCGATGATAACCGCCGCCCTGCAACACGAACGGCAGGCAGTCCCCGGTGATTGGATCGGGCTCGCAGGCATTCCGATGAAAAATCAGCCCCTCGTAGAACCCCTCGTCCACGTATTGCAGAAAATTGGCAGCGTGCAGCGGAGCGGCCGCGGCGTCCAATTCCAGCGTCATGTCACCCAACGCCGTAAACACAGTAACGCGGGGCGAGAGCGAGGCCACGGAAACAACGTCAAAAGACTGCGCAGCGTTGGTCGCCTCGCCATCCGCGGTGCTGATCGAGGTCGTCAACTGCACGCGGAGCGTTTGCGCGGCCGACGCGGTTAGGGTGGCCGTCGCCATGTCCGAAGCGTCGATGGTCCCCTCCCCTTGGGTGATTTCCCAGCGGAACTCCAACGTGTCGGCCTCCGCCGTTTTCGTGGCGACAAGCTCGGCCGGCTCGCCCACCACAATCAGACGCGGCACATCCGTCTCCACGGCCCGCCCGACCTCAACGGTCACAAAAGCGGTTTCATGCGCGGCCGCGCTGTCGCTGACCATGATCCGGAATACGTATCGACCCACGTCGGTGAGCGGGCCAACGACCAGCGTATCTTGCGTTGGATCGGTCAGCTCGAGATCCACCGGCCCGGCGTTCAGATCCCACCGAAAGAAATAAGGCGGAACACCTCCGACGGCCGAGGCGGAAAGCGTCACCGTGGCCCCCTCAAAAACCCCAGGCGTTTGCGTGGTCGCGGCCGCGACCAGCAGGGTGGGCGTAGGACCCGGCATGTCTCCGGTGGCGGGCGGTCCAGTGGTGACGGGCGCACAAGCTGCGGGCAAGCAAGCGCAAAGCGCGACCGCCCAGCCTGAATGAGAAATCCTTTTGAGCGAATGCTTCATGGTATCCTTTCCCTGTCGTCCGTAACCCGATTGAGGCGCGCCGACGCTCCTCTTCTCGCCGCGGCGTGAGCCGCCCGCATGGCTGGCCACACGGCTCGTTTCGGATAGAATAACCGCTTTCGGCTAAGCGGTCAGCCGACGAATCCAAACGCGTTAGGTTCGCTCGATGGCACAACACGATGTATACGAATCTCCGCTCGTCGGTCGCTACGCCTCGAAGCGGATGGCAGAGCTCTTTGGAGCCAGGCATCGCATCCTCACGTGGCGGCGGTTGTGGCTCGCGCTGGCCAAGTCTCAGCGCCAAGCCGGCTTGAACATCACCGCGAAGCAAATCCGCCAGCTAGAAACCACCCTTGAAGATATCGACTTTCGCAAGGCCGCTCGCTACGAAAAGAAGCTGCGGCACGATGTCATGGCCCATCTGCACGCGTGGGGCGATCTGGCCCCAGACGCCAAAGGCATTTTGCACCTCGGCGCCACCAGTGCGTTTGTCGTAGACAACGCCGATCTGATCATCATGCGCGACGCATTGGAGCTGATCGCCGCCGGCCTGGCTCATGTGATCGACCTCTTGGCCAGGTTTGCCAAGAAACACCGCGCGCTACCGACGCTGGGCTTCACCCATTTTCAGCCGGCCCAGGTAACCACCGTGGGCAAACGGGCCTCCCTGTGGTGTTACGATTTTCTTCGGGACTTAGAGGAAACGGAATACCGCGTCGAGCAACAGCGGCTACGCGGCGTCAAGGGGACGACGGGTACGCAGGCGAGCTTCGCAGCTCTGCTGAACGGAAAGGCCGCCAAAGTCGCGCGGCTCGAACGCGACGTCGCCCGGCGGCTCGGCTTCGATCAAGTCGAACCAATCACCGGTCAAACCTATTCACGAAAAGTAGACGCGCAGGTGGCATCGACGCTCGGTCAGGTGGCCACCAGCGTGCATAAGTTCGCCAACGACATGCGCCTGTTGGCCAACCTCAAGGAAATCGAAGAGCCGTTTGAATCGTCCCAGGTCGGCTCGAGCGCGATGGCCTACAAGCGGAATCCCATGCGATGCGAGCGAGCGACGGGGCTGGCGCGGTTCGTCCTTTCGCTCATGCACTCGCCGTTTCAAACGGCCGCGGAGCAATGGTTTGAGCGAACCCTGGACGATTCGGCCAACAAGCGTTTGAGCATTCCCGAAGCCTTCCTGGCTACAGACGCCATGCTGCGCATCGTCGGCAACGTGGCCGGGGGCTTGGTGGTTTACCCCAAGGTGATTGCGGCGCGGCTGGCGAGCGAGCTACCGTTCATGGCCACCGAAAACATTTTGATGGCCGCAACGGCTGGCGGCGGCGATCGGCAGGCCTTGCACGAGCGAATCCGCAAGCATGCCCATGCGGCCGCGGCCTGCGTGAAGATCGAAGGGAAAGACAACGACCTGATGATGCGACTCGGAGGCGATGCGGCCTTCGCGGGCGTGGACATGAAGAAAGTGCTTGACGCCCGGCAGTACGTTGGCCTGGCGCCGCAGCAAGTGGATGAGTTTGTCAAAACGCACGTGACGCCGGTGCGGCGGAGGTATCGCGGCAAGCTGAACAGGGATACCGAGCTGTCGGTGTGACAGGTAGCCGGCCATCGTCCTCGGCTTTTGGTGCGGAAGGCGTGAAACGTCGCCCATTGCATAAAGGAATCAGAGAAATGGAACACGCCGAACTAGCCAGGCGCATCAAGGAATCCGCCTACCTCGAGGGAGACTTCACCCTGCGCTCCGGCCGCAAGAGCAAGTATTACCTCGATAAGTACCTGTTTGAAACCCAGCCGGACATCCTTGCGGCGCTTGGCGCGATGTTCGCCAAGCACACGACCGACACCACGACGCTGATCGCGGGGGCGGAATTGGGCGGCGTCTCGCTTGCCGCCGCCACGTCGCTGTCATGCGGCAAGCCGTTCGTCATCATTCGCAACGCCAAGAAAGATTACGGCACAAGCAAACCCTTTGAAGGCAAGCTCGTGGATGGCGACCGCGTGCTCCTGGTCGAAGACATCGCCACCTCGGGCGGCCAGGTGCTCGAGGCGGCAAAAACCATCCATGAAATCGGCGCCAAAGTAGAGCGAATCGTCTCAGTGATCGACAGGCAAGAAGGCGCGCGAGAAAACATTGAAGCCGCGGGCTTTGTGTTTGAATCGCTGTTCACGAAGAAGGACTTGGGCATCGGGGAATAAGTCCAAAGTCGAAGGTCAAGAATCGCGATCACGAATCCACGGTAGACGGCGGGTGCCGCATGTCCTTTGGACTTAGGGGAGACGATGATCTTGCGGTCACTGGGATTCGAACGCCCTCCAGGTTGAACGCCAGAGCACGGCAGCTTGGATTGCCGCTGATCGCGGGCGTTTGCCGGTCACCGTCATCGGCTCACCCACCTCCAAATGGGAGGTGGGCCACCCGGTCCACTCTTCCTCTTCTTGGTGTCTCCGTGACTTGGTGGTGAACATGTCGCACGAATGCGCCGGACGCATCGTCAGCTATGCCGCAGCGCGTCGATCGGATGAATGATGGCCGCGCGAAACGCGGGGATAACGCCGAACACAACCCCTGCCCCAGCAGAAAACCCCAGCGCCAACGCCACCACCCACAAGGGGACCGGCACGTCCACCATGGCGGGATGCAAGGAAACCATGTGGCAAATGCTGAAGCCAATCGCCACGCCGACGACCCCGCCAAGCGTGGCAAGCACGACGGCTTCGGTTAGAAACTGCGCCAGAATGTCCCGGCGCCGACCGCCCACACTCTTGCGCAGACCGATCTCTCGGGTTCGCTCCGTTACGGAAACGAACATGATGTTCATAATGCCGATGCCGCCGACGATGAGCGAAATGCCGACCAGACCGGCCAGCACGCTCGTGGCCATGACCTTCACGCGTTCGAAGTCGCGCAGGAACTCATCCTGCCGGATGATGCGAAAATCGTTGGCATCTCCCGGGCCCAGGCCGTGCCGATCGCGCAGCACCCGCGCCATTTGAAGCGAGCATTCATCCACGTCCGCCTCACTCGTGGCTTCAACGGCAAACGGCAGCCAACGCCGGAAGAACGGATTGAGCTTGATCGCGGTGGTGAAGGGAATCATGATAATCGCATCCTGAGTCTCCCCCATCATGGTGCCCTTGGACTCTAGCAGACCGAGCACGTGAAACCGCAATCCGTTGAGGTAAATGTAGTCATCGACGATGCTTTCGTCCGCTTCGACCTGCCGGAGTACGTCGCGCCCAAGGACGCACACCTGGGCGGCTATGTCGATCTCCATGGGTCCGAAGAATCGCCCACGGTCTACAAAGAATTTTCGGATCGATTGGAATTGATCGGTGGCGCCTTGCACTTCGATGTTGTCGACTTTCTCTCGCCCATATTCGACGGAGGCGCCGGAAAACACGATCGGCGAAATGCGACGCACCTTGTCGCATCGCGCAGAGACGGCGCGAATGTCTTCGATGTCCTGCTCGACGATTTGTTGCATGCGCCCGCGCACCCCACCGGGCATTCTCGGAATCACGAAGATCATGTTGGTGCCGAGCCCGCGCAGCATATTGGTGATGTAATCGCCGAACCCCTGAACCATGGCCACCACCGTGATCATAGAAGTGACGGCGATGATGATGCCCAACGTCGTCAGCAGCGATCTTGCTTTGTTGGCCCAGATTTGCACGAAGGCGGTGCCGATATTCTGCCACTGCCGAGATACCGTGCCGGGCATGCGAGCCAAAATGCGCCAAGGCCAACTCAAGATGCGGAAGACGCGGCGCGCGCCGACCGCGGGATGGACGTCACGGCGCGCGGGCTTGGCGGATAGAATCATGCTCACGATTGAATCACTCATGTCTCAAGGCGTCGATCGGGTGCAAGATCGCCGCCTTGAAGGCCGGAATCATCCCGAACACAACGCCCGTCCCCGCGGAAAACCCAAGCGCCAGCGCGACCGACCAGAGAGGCACGCTGGCATTCACCATGTTCGGGTGCAGCGACGCCACGTGGGAAATCGCGTAGCCCAACATCACGCCGACCATTCCGCCCAGCGTGCATAGCACCACCGCCTCGGTAAGAAACTGAAGCATGATGTCTCGCCGCCGACCGCCGACGCTCTTGCGAAGCCCGATTTCTCGTGTGCGCTCGCTGACCGACACAAGCATGACATTCATGATGCCGATGCCGCCGACCAACAGAGAGATGCAGACGATGCCGCCGAGAATCCCCGAGGCCGTGTTCTTGATCGTCTCGAATTCCTTTAGCGTTTGGTCCTGCCGGTCGATTCGGAAATCGTCGGGATCGCCCGGCTCCAAGCCGTGCCGACGACGCAGCACCCGCCGAATCTGACCGGCAGCCGCGGCAATCTGCTCTTCGCTGTCGGCCTCCGCGAGAAACGGCATGCTCGTCCGACGCTGGGGATAAAGATTGACCGCGGTGGTGTAGGGGATCATCACGGTCTCGTCTTGATCATCGCCAAACGCGCCGCCCTTCTCCTGCAGCAGGCCCAGCACGAGAAACCGCTCGCCGTCGATGGACACGTGCTCGCCCACAATGGTTTCATCGGCCTGCAACCGCTCCAACACGGTCCGCCCGAGCACGACGACGTTTTGGGCGTTGGCGACGTCGATCGGCCCGAAGAAGCGACCCACGTCCACGTAGAAATTTCGGATGGTCTGATAGTGCTCCGTCACGCCGCGAACCGGAATTGCATCCGCCTTTTCCAGACCGTAGGTGAGCTCAGCATCGTGCGTGTACACAAACGGCGTAATCCGGCGCAACTTGGTGCACTCCGCCTGAACGGCTCGGTAATCCGCCAGATCGAGCCGGGCAAGCTTCCGGCCCGTGCCATGCCGGCCGCGCGGCGCCCAGGGCCGCACGATCATGTATTGCGTGCCATACCCGCGCACCATCTCGGTCATCTGATTGCCGAACCCCTGCACGAAAGACACCACCGTGATGATCGATGTGACCGCGATGATGATCCCCAGCGTCGTCAAAAACGAGCGCCCTTTGTTCGCCCAAATCTGTACAAACGCCGTACCGATGTTCTGCGTACACGCCACGATCGCGCCAAACACTCGGCGAAACATCGCGAACGGAACCCTGACCAACCTGTTCATGATAGAACCGCGTCCACGGCCTCCGATACCGGCGCGGAAGCCGCCGTCGATCGACCCGTGCTTTCGTCGGAGGCGATGAGTCCGTCAAACAATCGAATCACCCGCTTGCACCGGGCTGCAATCTCCGGCTCGTGCGTTACGATGATGATGGTCTGCCCCTCGGCGTGAAGCGTATCGAACACGGCCATGATCTCGTCGCCCGTTTGCGAATCGAGGTTTCCCGTTGGTTCGTCGGCCAGAATAATGTCGGGCTCTTGGGCTAGCGCCCGGGCAATGGCGACCCGCTGCTTCTGCCCGCCGGACAGTTGATTGGGCCGATGGGTCGCGCGATCCAACAGCTTGACACGCTCCAATGCAGCCATGGATCGCTTCCGCTTGTGCGACACCTGCGCATACATCAACGGGAGTTCTACGTTCTTCTGCGCGGTCATCCGAGGAAGCAATTCAAATGTTTGAAACACGAAACCGATCTGCCGCCCCCGAATGCTAGCCAGCTTGGATTGGGACAGTTTCGAAACATCTGTACCGCTCAAAAGGTACTTACCGTCCGTGGGAACATCCAAACACCCCAGGATATTCATCAGCGTGCTTTTGCCCGAGCCGCTCGGCCCCATGATCGCCACGTATTCGTTTTCTTGGATCACCAGCGAAACGCCGCGCAAAGCGCGCACCAACTCCGTACCCACGCGGTAGATCTTGGTCACGTCCTCGACCTGAATAACGCTGTCGTTGGTTGCGATCACGGTGATGTACTCGATGCGACTGACTGCTTGTCCTCTTTGCCCGGCTTGTCTTGCTCTTTGGAGCCCGATTCGCCACGCTTGGGCGATCCGGAATCTTCCGATTCGGCCTCCACGGTCTTGGTTTCGTCCTGGGATTCGGATTTCTCAGGACCGGCGCCTTCCTTGTCCTCATCCTCCGTGGCCAACGCGACTTTTTTGCCGTCCTTCAACTGATCGAGGCTTCGGTAGGGTCCGATGATCACCTCTTCGCCCATCGCCACGCCGGAGCGAATTTCGACCCGCTTGCTGTCGGCGATGCCCGACTCAATGACGCGCACACGCGCCTCCTCGCCATCTTTGACATAAACGACCTTGATGTATTGCGCCTGTCGCATTCGGTCGGAAAGTTCCATTTTGGCCTGCATCTCGTCGAACTGTGCCACCAGTGAATCGTCCAGCTCTTTACGCATGCGGTGGACAACCGCCTCGACGGGAACCGTCACGGCGTCGCGTTCCTGAGCGACCTCGATTTCCACGTTGGCCGTCATGCCCGGCTTGATCCGATCGTCGACCTCCAACACCTCCAAAATGGCCTCGAAGATGACTATGTCTCTGCCGGGCTGCTTGATCCCCTTGGATGCCACACGTTCGACACGAGCCGGCACCGGACGATCCGAATCGGACTGCAAGTAAACGAGCGCCTTCTGCCCCGCCCTCACCAACGGAACTTCGACCTCATCAACCCGAACGCGGACGCGCATCTTCGACAGATCCGTCACCGTCATAATCACGGTGCCGGCGTTGTTCATCGTGCCCGTCACGACCACCTCGCCCGGTTTGGCGTTGCGCTTGGATATGATTCCGTCAATCGGCGACGTGATCACCGTCCGCTTGAGATCCTCCTCCAATCGCCGCAACGAAGCCTGGGCCGCTTCGAGTTCGTGGCGCCTCATCTCCGCCGCCGCCCCCGCCTTCTTGCGAATCGTCTGATAATCGAGCAGTTCCAAGGTTGACGTCGCGTTGGCCTCTGAAAGACGCTTTTGCCGTTCGCAATCCCGCGTGGCTTTTTCGAGATCGGCCTCGGCCTGCGTGATCCCCGCCTTGAGCCCCGCAATACGCGCCTTTCCGGATTCGATCTCGGCTAAGAAAAACTTGTCGTCCAAGCGGCAAAGAAGGTCGCCGGCGCGCACTCGATCCCCCTCTTCCACAGGCATCTCGACGATCTTGGCGACGATCTCCGAACTGATGTCCACGTCCAAGACGGCTTCGACGTCTCCTGGCGCCTGCGCCAGACGGATAATCTCGCCGCGCGTCGGTGCCTCTACATTGACTTCAAGGGCGACCTCCGTCGCCACATGAAGCAGCGGCTTGTCGTCAGACTCGCGGCGGACTTTGCCCAAGGCGAATACGCCCGCGCTGATCGCAGCCAGAACCAGCAAAACCAGGAAACCCTTCATCCGAAACACTCCTCATCCAACCCGCTGGGTACTATGCTCGCCATATAGCGTGCCGCCAAATGTAGCCTAGCCGCCCCCGGCCTGGTTCTTGCCCAAAGACTACTGTGCGAAAGATCAAACCGCCCTAGACGGTGGCGTACCCGATCGCGCCGCGAACACCCATCGCAATCAGTCCCATAACCAAGCACGACGCCATGGCCATCTTCCGGCCAAGCTGCCGCGTAATCACCAAACCCATCGCCACCAGCACCCAAAACCACATCCGAAACGGATCGACGCCTGACAGCACGCCGGCCATCTTCCCGGTGCCAAGCGCCGCCAAACTCGTGCCCACGGCCGTCGTCTTGTAGAACAACATCATGCCCAAACCGACGGCGCATCCGACGAGCTCAATAAAGCTGGCGTGTACGCAAATCGACATCAACGTGTGGAATTCCGGCTTGCGCCCGGTCAACGCGACCAACGCATAGAACACCGACGCAATCAACAGATACGACACAAGGAAGTAACCCGGCTTGGCCACAATCACCCCGATCCGCATCATTAGCTTTTCAAAGACCGCCTGTTCCCGCGCCTGCTCCAGCCGCGCCGAAAGTTCCACACGATCGACTAATTCGCCATGCGTCTTTTCCAACGCGGCCAGACCCACCTGAGTGCGTTTGTCCACATCACGATCGATCAACCCCGTCTGCACCTGCGCCACGCCGATGACAAACACCAGCACGAGCAGGGTCAGTAAGGCCCAGCCATAGGCGCCCGTGTCTTCGATCCGCGCGAACACGGACCGAGGCGAGGAGAAAACCAGCGCCGCGTGCCGCAGCTTGAGCGAGTTATGACCCGGAGGCAGCGTGCCGTCCACCGTCGTGGCCGTGGCTACCATTCCTTGTCTCCTGTCGTATCCAATGCGAAGAAACTCCGATCAACGAAAAATCTCACTGCGCCGGCCATCCGCCAACGCCCATAAGCGGGGCCCGCGTAGCACAGCGGCCCTCGACTGCGTCGTGACGTCCACAGCGGCCCTCCTCTGTGATCGGGCAACCCCCACCCCAGCCGGAGGTCGCTATTCCCGAGCCGCGGGCTTCAGCCCGCGCGGCCGCCCGGTCCAGCACACGTACGCATGCTCGAGCCCATCCGCTATCCGCGCATCCCCCACGTCCAGAGGCCACCGGGCATCCCATCGTTGTGTCTGTGACTAAGACGCAAACTCAATCCAGTACGGAGCAGACCCTTCGCACGACGCCCCATCTCCGCACAATTGCAGCGCCCGGCAGTATAGACGATTATTCGGCTCACGTGCCCCAATATTGCCGCCCGAACACACGTTTCTACCATTGGAGACATAATCCGACGCCCGAGCCTCGGACGGGTGCGGCCCATGACACATGCGGCGGCTTCGATATCATTCTTTCCTCCAGCATGTAAGGCTGAACTATAGTAGCCCCGAGTCCGTCTCAATCGGACCCACGGTGCGGAACGCCCCACACCCAATGACGCTAGAGGGGTCGGCTAGGTGCCACATTGCGCTTGCCCCTCTCGAAGAAAACGACCCCTTCTGGGTCGGACGGTTTGATGACGGCGCCATCCGGGGGCGGCGCTACGCTTGCCCCTGGCTACGCTAGAGCAGCCCTTCAGCCTGCAATCACCACCACCGACACTTCTTATTCGGCGGCCGAGCGGAGCAAGCTGGCGACGGCGAGGCTATTGCGTCACGCTGGTGCCTAGCTTTGGTTTGGCGCCAGCTCGAACCGCGTAATAGGCGCCGACGAGTCCGCCACCCAACGCGAAAAGCGTGTCGCTCCCCGTGGCTACGAGCAAGTCCGGAATGGCGAGCAAGACGACCCCCCAATCGACTACGGCATCCTCTTGAGCCGCCGAGTTTTGAATCTCGTACCCGATCCAGAAGAGTTGGCCCAGTAGTACGGACAACACCGTAAACGCGATGCAGAGCCCCTGAACGAGGAATCCACCCTTCCCGGCGGCCTTGGTCACTCCGACACCAATGAGCACGCCGATTCCGATCGCCAATACCCAGAACATGCTGTTTGTGGCGATACCGATTCCGGCCCAAGCGGCCGCGCCGAGCACAGACAAGACGATCCCTGCGACCAAAGCGAAAGGCACATTCACACGGATCGCGTCATAGGCCGCGTTCATGGCTTCGGCTCGGTCGTCCGAATCGGCGATGCACTGCTCGCACATTCTGTCGATCACGCCGTCGACGAGAACGGGATCGCCCGGGTTGTCCTTGCCACAGTGACCGCATTGGTCCGGCGGCGGGGTCGGGCACGTTTGGCGGACCGCATCCAAGAGCTGCTCAAAACAAGCGATTACGGCGCTTGCATTGAAAGACCTCAAGGAGGGTTTCGAGTGTTTGTATCTTACGCAATCCTCGGATACTTGAAGTTGCTTGGGCTTGATCCCAACGTCAGGCAGGACAGGGGACGAAAGCTGGCTGAGAATTGACTCAGCGCTCCCGCAATGGCGAATCAACATGAGCATGGACTCCTGCCCCCCATCCTCCTTGCTGTGGGAAATCTGAACCAGGTAGCCGTCAATCATGCCATAGGCGGTCCGTTGTTCTGGCTGCACCACCAATTCAAAACGTTCCCCTACTTCCGTAATGATTTGCTTTGCATTTGCCATCGAAGTGTTGCTCCTGTTTATGTTCAAGCGCACTTGAATAGAGACCTGAAACCCGCATGAGCGGCCCCTGCAACCGATTGCGAACACGCGGGCGATCAGTCCCGACCCTTCTATCGTAGCAGCAGAATGGCCCGAAACCAAGCGACGTGTAGCCCGTGCTTTGTGAGAAACGTAACAGGCGACCCCGAGCAAACCGCAAACGCGCGTTTGACGCCAGACACTGGTAAGGACAGGTGACCGACGCGGCTGCGTCACAACGTCCCAGGCCGGGCAGGGTCGGAGCGCGTGAATGCTATGGCCATGTCACGACAGTACGTCGAAGTGCTAGCCACGGCCCGGTCGAACCGAACGGCCCATGATAGCCGCGGCTGGAGCGGCACGACCGCGATGCGGGCCGCCGCGCAACCCGTGGAGTCGAGCACGCAGATGATCCTGGCTAGACGGGGCGGAGGAGAAGTCTGCTAGCGGGCTAGTCTTTAACGAGCATCGCGGCGAGCAGCAAGGTGCCGCCAACCGCCCAGAGCCAGGGAACCCACCAACCGCAAACGTATGCCACGCCGCCTGCGCCGAGGAACAGCAGGGCTGCTCCATACCGGGCCAGCGGACTCAGGTCGGCGAACCATTCAAACATGAGTGCCAACTTCCTGGTTCATGGCCTCGACCGTAGTACCGTTGCCGTACCCCTAGAGTGCATCATACCCAACCGCCCCAAGGTCGCGCGCGGCAGCACAAACACGCCGTTCAAAAGAGGGCGGATCCAGCCTTGGCGCGACTTGGCAGTCGCCTCGGACCCACCTGAAGTGGGCCCGAGGCGACCAACACCTGTTCCTGAGAATATACTCGACCCAAAAAGGCCACGCAACGATCCTAGCACGCAATCCGAACGGATTGCCTAGCGAAACCCGTTTCGCGCGGCCCGGAGTCCGCGGCTCAAAGCACAGAAACCATCACAGCCACCGCGAAGCCGGGGCTTAGACCGCGGCGGGCCGGCCCGAGCGGCTCGCGCTTCCCTCGCCCTTGCGCATCAGGATGCCCATCAGCCCCGCCAGCAAGATGGCCGTACCAACCAAACGCATCGTCTGGCTATCCGTGACAAGATAAGTTAGGCCAATCATCCCCACCGCGACCAACACCGCCATGATCTTCCAAAGTATCGCCGGACGATAGAGCAGCGGCGTGGCAATGCCGATCGAGCTATAGGTTCCCACAATCACGCCGATCATCAGCGCGAAGCTGAATCCGTGCACGCCGGCGCCGCCGAACGCATACAACACGCCCACCGCGATGAATGTTGTGATCGACGTAAGCAACGTACGTGACAGCGTCTGGTTGATGCTGTTGTTGATCGTGCTCGCCTGGAGCTTACCAATTTTCCCGCGATTTTCGCGAATCCGGTCAAAGACAACGATCGTATCGTTGAGGCTGTAGCCGATGACCGTGAGAATCGCCGCGATCATCGGGAGATCGACCCGGAAAGCGTCCTTGATTAGCAGCACGTCGCCGATGAAGGTGCCCGCCACGAAACGACTCAACGTCACGAGTCCCAACGTAATCGAAACGTCATGCACCAGCGCCACAATCGCGGCCAGTCCGTATTCCTTCGTTCCGAATCGAAGGGACAGGTAGACGACGATCGCGCCAAGCGCCAGGATGATCGAAAACACGGCGCGGTTCTTCGCCTGACCCGCGACCTGCGGCGCAAACTGAACCACCTTCGACAGCGATTTCTCCGCGGCCATGGCGCCTTCCACGTCCGCTTGGAACGGGCGGGCGATCGAGTCTTTCCACAGCGATTCTCCCACTTCGTCGTAATGGGTGGTGTCGTCGACGGCCAAGAATGCAAACCGCCGGTATCCCTGCCCCGCGCTGCCCGCGCCAAGGGGGAAGACGGCGGTTTCGCGCGCCCGGGCATTGTCCTCGTTGACGCTTAGGCGGTACTCACGCAGCCGGCGACTAAGTTCCGCAACCTGAACCGGGTGCTCGTTCTCATCGATCTGCACGTCCACCGCCACGCCACCGCGGAAGCGACGAATATCGAACGAGGCGCCGCCGCCGAGGACGTCACTTATGTACTGATCCTCCGACTCGACGACGAAATACGGCTCGTTGAGGAGCTCGTCGTCGTTGGCCACGGTCATCTGAATCGAGCGTTGCACCTCGAGTTCATCTCCCATCGCCGCGAGAATCGCGGCTTGAACCAGTTGACGATTCGTCTCGATGGTCACCACTTCATACGAAAGGCCGGCGTTCGGGTCGGCGTTGAGATCCGCCACGCTTTGCACGCGCGCGCTGCGCAATCTTGTCGCAGCCCCGCTTACGAGGTCCTGTGCGGCGACTATAGCGGCCTTGAGCGATTCCTGGGTTAGTGCGCCGGGCTTGCCCTCGAACTCGACCGCATGCTTGTCCACGATGGTGGTGCCGTCGGTTTCTATCTTCCCGTCGAGCGCGCCGGCCAACAGCACGGAAAGCTCTTCGCCGGTCAAACTGTTGTCCACCGACTTGACAAGCAACATTCTGGAAGAGCTACCGGCGGAGACTTCAACGCGGCTCATGTCCAGCCGCTCGGCCGCCGATTCGAGCCAATCCGCCGCCGAGGTTTTGCCGCCTACGTGGTCTGCGGAAATCAAATCAGAAACGTCCTCGTCGGTAAGCGCGACCCCGGGCTTCAGGTCCACCTGAATGCCTGTACCGCCTAGGAATTCGATATCGAAGACCGCCTCCTTGTTGGTGTTGGCCATCAACACAAACACGCCGGCACCAAGAATGACAGTCACCACGGAGAACGGCCAAAACTTGGACCGCAAGCTAAGCCAATCCATGTTCGGCGAACCGATGAAGGCGCGCATGGAGAAGTCCTTAAGCATCCCTGAGCTGATCATCGTATTGAAGACCAGGCGCGTTATGAACAACGACGTGAACAAACTCGTAACGATGCCGATCCCCAGCGTGATCGCGAACCCCTTGACCTCTTCACTTCCGACAAAGCCCAGGATGATGCACGTTAGGAGTGTCGTCAAGTTGGCATCCATAATCGTGGAGAAGGCTTTGTCATAGCCGCTGTTCAGCGCCTTCTTGAACACGACGCCTCGCTTGCGCTCCTCGCGAATACGCTCAAAGATCAGCACATTGGCGTCGATGGCCATACCCACCGTCAAGATCAAGCCCGCGATGCCCGGCAACGTAAACGTAGCCTGAAGCAGCGCCATCGCGGCCAACACAAAAAGCAGGTTCATCGCCAACGCCACGTTGGCCATCCCGCCGGCGGCGATGCCGTAATACAAAAGCACGAACACCGACACGGCAACCGCGGCGTAGATGGCCGCGTTGATGCCCATGGTGCGGTTGGTCTCACCGAGGCTCGGACCGATCGTCTTTTCCATCAGCGGCTGCTCTTTGATTCGGGCCGGTAGCGAACCGGCATCCAGCGTGCGCACCAGATCCTGCACGCGATCCGCGCTGAAGCGACCGCTGATCTGGCATCGCTCGGTAATGCGTTCCCGGATGTTGGCATACGAGACGGCGCGGTTGTCGAGCAGGATGCAGAGCTCGCGCTGGACGTTGGCGCCGGTCAACTCACCGAAGAGTCGGCCCCCGCGCGCGTCGAGGACGAAGCTCACGACGTTTTCGCCTGTCATGGGATCGCGGTCGCCGAATGCCGAACGCAACTTCCATTTCCTTTCTTTGGTGCCCTTCAACATGCGCTGTTGAGGCGCGTTGTAGGCAAGGACGTAATAACGGCCAGCGTAATCCTCGATCACCGGGAGACCGGGCGAATCCTTCAAGCGATCGACATCGTCGAAGTTGCTTACGTCGCGGAAAAACTTAAGTGGGTTTTCGATCGCGAACCATCCGATGCGATCGCCCTGACGCATACGCGGCCCCTGCTTGGCCAATGCCGCCCGAAACGACTTGATGGATAGGTCGCCCTGCCCTTGCGGATCCAGGATGTTGGTCGGCGAACTGGGATCCCGCTCCGCCAGGATGCGAAACTCGAGCACGCCGGCACCTTTGATTCGGCGCTTAAGGTCTGAGGGATCTTCGAGGTCGGCTTTGTCCTTGGCCCATTCGTCATAGGCTTCCATCGCTTTGGTGATCAGCTTGCCGTCGGAATCAGAAATCGATCCGGCATCAAAGGCCGGAAATTCGTTGCGGAAGCGGTCAAGTTCCTTATCCCGTCGAGCACCCTCACCTAGCGCCAGGATGTCCGAGATGCGCCCCACAGGGGCATTGGTGGCGAGCAGCGCCGCCATGGCAGCTTCGTACGCGTCGGCGGCCTTCGTCTTGGCCTCGTCATCGTCCGCCGTATCAGCCGATCGCTTCTTGTCGAACGCCGCCATCAAGGCGTCGGCGAGCGATGCGCGCTCAACCGTTGCCCCGACCAAGCTCGCGAGGGCGAGTTTGCGCTCGGCGTCGGCCTTGCTGAGCGCCTCTTCGACGTCGAATCGCTTCAGGTTGCGCGCGGAAATGGCGTCAAGAGCAGCGTCCTTAGCATCGCGACGCGCGAGCGCCTCTTTCGGCGGTTGAGGCATCCGGATTTCCAGCCGTGTGTTGCCCACCGGGCGCCATTCGAGATTCAGCTGCCCCTTGGGATCGACTCGATCCTTGAGCACATTCATCACCTTGGACGCCAAACCGGTCTGCTGACCACGCTCCAAGCCGGTCGTATCGATTTCCAAAAGGAGGCTCGTCCCCCCCACAAGATCGATCCCGCCTTTCAGCGTCCGGCTAGGGGGATAGAGTGAGAGCCCCGCAAGGATCACTAGAATGACAACAAGTGCCCATTTACTAAATCTGTTTGAATCATGCATTTGAAAGGTAGCTCCCGTAGCTCAAGGGCCGCCAACACGCGGCCGCTTCCATCGTTCAGCAAAATCAATTCGTCGGATCGTGATCGACCAAATTGCAGAAGAGAATCAAGAATAAGATAAGAATGGCGGACGCCCAGAATTGCGACACCCGAGAAGCATGCTATGCGGGCGGGGCATGGGGGCGCACGGCCGTGGCCACCAAACAGAGCAAGACCGACCCTCGCCCGTTGGCGTTAGGTGGCAGAACATGGTGGTGCGAAACCACAGCATCGCGGGCGGGCTGTGCAAATGCGTCGAATCCACGAACCTTCGCGAGGGTCGTTGTGGCCGACCACATCGATCTGCCAACCATTTCCGCCGGTGCACGAATCGGCCCCACCCCCGTGGAATGCTCCTGCTCCTCTGAGTCGGACGAATCCGTTGAATCGGATGGAGGCGCGTCACTACCCGCGGGGAGTTCCTCGGTAGACTCGCCGATTTGGGCTTCAATGGCCGATGCTGGCGCGGGCGCGGCATCCTCTGCACAGGGTTCCCCCTGGAAGACGCTGGCGGCGAGAATCGCCGGAATCACCGCCCAACTAGTGATTGGCATGAGGCATTGCATCATCTTGTGGCGGATTATAGCGCGGCCAGTCGGATCAGCAAGCCCGATCGACCGTCCAAGAAAATATGGCAACCCTGTGATTTTCTATCGGCTCCCCCCGCTGACGAACGCAAGCCTTGCAGCATCACAGCACCTGCATCGTGGAGCAACGTCCTATAATATCGTGGCTCTACGACGCCCTATTAGTGACTTGAGAAAATCCTAGTGCGATAAATAAATACGTGGAATTGCGTTGCGAAGTCCATATAATGGTTGGAGTGGTATTCTTCTGTTGGCGGGATCTGAGGTGAGCGTGGAACGAGGAAAGACAAAACAGTCAGTCGAGGAATTGCAATTCTGCCTGTACCAGCGGGCGCTGCATCCGGAACTGTTTCACATCGATCGAGTTAAGCGGGTCACCCAGGCGCGATATTCGGCGGAGATTTGGGTTACCGGACTAGCGCATGTGGTGACGATCCAGACCGGTGACCAGATCCTGACTGAAGTGATTACCGAACCCAACGAATTGCTCCCCAAGGTTGGATTGGCGACCTCGTTCCGCTTTCGTGGCGAGCGGGACCACTCCCAGGCCTTCGGCGATGGATTGCGGTATATCCTCTCTACGCAGGTAGAGCGCCTGACGCCTCAGCTTTTTCCCGCCACTCATCGGGATTATGTCCACTACGCCCAGGACCGCGGCATTTATGTGCCGTTTGATCAGTGGGCCTCAGATGGCTTGTCGCCGTTTACCTTTGTGGATTTCGATGCGCGAGACCATGAATTCCACGTTCACGCGTACCATGCCTTTCCAGAAGAATTGACCCTGCTCAAGACGCAATCGATCTTTGAGGTCGGCCCGGCGCGAGCAAGGGAAAACTGGTAGCGCGACCAATGGAGTAGTGCCGCGAATCGCTAGACTTTTGGAAAGCTGGCAAGCCCCCTGAATCGACGATTCGCCCGAAGCGCGTGCCGCATTCGGGTGATTTACGCTGCGGTTGCACCTCAAGCAGCTACGTGCATACGACTTGCACAACAGAATTCGGTTGCCCGGCTTGTCAACCAGCCCTCGATTTGACCCGATAACCTGAGCATGGAGGCTCGCAAACCGACTGGCCCGCTCCGATCTAGACGGTGGTTTCTCGGCGCTACCGCGTGTGCGATTGGCCATGCCTCAATCGCCAAGGGCAATTCGAGTAAGGCGGGCAGGGACACAGGCGTGAAACTCCTTGTCGATCCCGGGGCCAAGCCCGTGGAGGTCCGCCAGGCGCGATCGCGGTTTGCCATCGACGGACCAATCGTGCATCCGGAGATGTTTCGCGAGCTGCTGGAGGCGGCGGTCGCCGGCATCCTGGGCACCAAGTCTATCGGTGACGCCTGGAAAGCGCTTTTTCGTCCGAACGACGTCATCGGTTTGAAATTCAACCAGTCCGGTCAGGACGTCATCGCCACCAGCGCAACCGTGGCCGAAATCCTCGTCGATTCGATTGTTCGCGCTGGGTTTTCGGCCCGTCAAATCGTCTGCATTGAGGCCCCGGCAGTATCGGCGGTCCATGGCGTCACGACTGCCGCAGCGAGGGGATACGAGGCGGATCCGACCGATTTCGGGAGTGGATCGGACCAATTCGCAAAGTCCTTAAGTCAAGTCACTGCAATAGTTAACGTCCCGTACTTAAAGACCCATAACATCACAGGATTGACGTGCGCGCTCAAGAACCTCTCCCACGGGTTGGTCAAGCATCCAGCCCGATACCACGACAACGGCTGCTGCCCGTACATCGCGGACATCAACCTGCATTCACGGATCCGAAAAAAAGTGCGCCTGTGCGTGGTCGATGCGCTAAGGGTGGTGTTTGACGGCGGCCCCGAGGCCACGGCCGCAACGCTCGCCAATGAGGGAATCATCCTTGCCACGACGGATCCGGTGGCAGCGGACACGGTGGGACTGACTATCCTGAACGAAATCCGAGCCGCACGAGGGCTTCCCCCAGTCGCCCGATCCGCAGCGCAGGTCGCCTATCTGGCAGACGCTCACCAAAAGGGCCTCGGCGTTGCGGCACGACATGGCATTCACGTGACCTACGATCGGCTTTCCTAGTGCTGAAACGACCCTTTTCCCGAACGAGGCCTCCTTATGCATGGATTCCACAAGAGCAGGCAATCGGCATTACCGGCGTTCGCGCCCCACGGGCCGGGGGCAATGTTCCAGGTGGCCTGCCACCTACGGTTCGGCGCGACAATAAACGCCAAAACGAGCGTTTCCGGTCATTCTTGAAAACCAGGTTCATTTGATTCGGAACCGAAACAGTGAAACGAGGGCACCAGGCGTCCCGCCCAGGGCCGACCGGAAAACCGCCCAAACCGCCACGGCTTGGAGGACCGAGAAAGGCCCGATGAAATCCAAGGAATTGGCATAGATGATTTGACAAGGCTTCAGCGTCCTAGTATAGTTCCATGGAGTTGGTTGTAGTGGATTTTGGGGATTGGGTGAATTCGTTCGAGCGTGCCTATGGGCGTTCGGAAATCTTGAGGACTCGGGTGTTCGTATATCCAATATATGACCTGTTATCATTTTCCGTCGTACTTATTCGTTCCCGCCTCAAGGAACTCACACCTACCGCCAAGATAGACCGCTTGTGCTACTGAAACCAACGAACTGATTGCTGATTCGCCCTTTTTTGGAAAAGTGGCGTTCGGACGCACTCGGTTCGTATGCGTGAAGCGGCGGTTTTAGGCGAAACGGGCGTTGATCCGCCAATGCGTCAAACAATGGGCGCGTTAAACAATGGGCGTTGAGCACTAGCGAAACCAATGCCGTCGCCGGTGTCGTGCATTGCGGAAACGGATTCGTGGCTTGGTCGGGTTTTCGACCTGGAGCCAAGATTTTTGGAAGTATACGCGGCGTTTGGTTGTCGCGATGTTGGTTTTTTTGGAGTCGTGTTGCGAGAAGGTGGCCCTACCGTCCTATGCGGTTGATTGGCATTATTCTTCGTAACGATACCCGACGGAGGCTTCCGTCGTCGCAACGCGTGGGTATCTAGGTGGTCTTGTTAGGAGATAGTGACATGAGTTTCAGGCAAAGAATTCGAGCTTTTACGTTGATCGAGCTGCTCGTGGTGATCGCCATCATCGCGTTGTTGATCTCGATCTTGCTTCCGAGCCTTTC
>CAZYXP010000033.1:1688-25085 GCA_964651325.1 uncultured Phycisphaeraceae bacterium | reverse complement strand
GTCCATGTTCCGTCCTTCGGGGCGTGCGTGACGGCAGGTTTGATCGTGATGTGGGCCCATGATCTGCCGCGTGCGCGACGGCTGCTTGGCTCGAAGCGCGTTGATGCTCGAAGCGCTTCGCTGACCGCGGGGGCTTGGGGTTCGGCTTCACTGTTTCGGTTGATCCGACGGGCGTGGCCTTTGGGTTTGGGCATGTTCTTGCTCTCATTACAAATGAACATTCCGCGGTACGTGTTGCAGGCGCACCACGGCGAAGCGTTGCTCGGCTACTTCAGCGCGATGGCCTACGTCACGGTGCTGGGTACGATGGTGGTTTCCGCGTTGGGGCAGGCGGCCTCGCCTCGGTTGGCGGCTTTTTTCATAAGCGACGTCGGAGCTTTTCGAAAGCTGCTTGTGAAGCTGTTTCTCATTGCGGCGGCGTTGGGGGCGCTCTACGTCTCGGCGGTCGCGGTGGTGGGGCGTTTCGTGTTGACGATGCTCTATCGCGCAGAGTATGCGGCGTACCAAGCTGAATTTGTGTTGATTGCCGTCGCGGGGGCGTTGGCGTTTATGGTGACGCCCGTTGGGTTCGCCCTGACCGCCTCGCGCGTCTTCAAAGCGCAATTGTGGATCGCCGGTGCTTCTTGTGGCGTATCGTACGGGCTGGCGACCTGGTTGATCCCCGATGGAGGGGTGCGCGGCGCGGCGTGGACGCTGGTGGCGATGGCCGCGTTTGTGCTGGCTGGCTTTTCGGCGGCGCTTTTGGTGGTGATGGGTCGGCGGGGCGCATCCGAGGTCGCTTCCGCCGCGGCGCCGGCGCCATGAGCGAGCGAGCTGTTTGTCTTTGAAGGCGTGTTGTAGGCCGAGCGTGGTATGGCAAGCGTGGTACATGTTGTTCAAGTTGTGGCTCGGATGAACGTCGGCGGCGTCGAGTGCTGGTTGATGGACGTCTTGAAGCGCATCGACCGGGAGCGATTTCGGTTTACTTTTTGCACGCTGGGCGGTGACCCCGGCGTGTTTGATGATGAAATACGCGAACTCGGTAGCGACATCGTACGCTGCCCCGTTGACGGTTCGAGGCGGCGGTTTTCGCAGCGGTTTCGATCCATGACCGATGAATTGGGCGCGGACGTGGTTCACAGCCACTTGCTGTTTTTTTCCGGAGTTGTGCTTGAGGCTGCGGCGAAATCGGGCGTTGGCATCAGGATCGCCCATGCCCATTCCACCAACGATGGGCACGGGCACGGATTGCGGCGCGGTGCGTACCGGTGGCTCATGCGCCGATTGCTGCAAAGACATTGCACGCATGGGATTGGCTGTTCGACCCAGGCGGCGGAGTTCTTGTTTGGGGCGCGGTGGGCGGCGCAATCGCCTTGTTCCATCATGCCGTGCGGCGTAGATCCGGAGCCGTTTCGCAAGACGGCGGATCGCGCCGCGATCCTTGGCGGATTGAAGATTCCGTCGGACGCCTTCGTCGTAGGCCACGTAGGTAGTTTTCGTCTCCCCAAAAACCACGCCTTTTTGTTGCGCGTGTTTGTCGAAGTGGTTCGACTCGAGCCGCGGGCCCGCTTGCTCTTGGTGGGGGATGGGGCATTGCGTGCGGAGATCGAAGCGTCTGCCCACACTTTGGGCATTACGGACAAGGTCGTTTTTGCCGGCATTCGCCATGACGTACCTTTGTTGATGCGTCATGCGTTTGATCTGTTTCTCTTTCCTTCCGTCTACGAGGGGTTGGGGGTTGCCCTGGTGGAGGCTCAGGCGGCGGGGCTGCGGTGCCTGGTTTCATTGGCGGTCAGCAAGGAGGGGGTTATGATCCCAAGCCTTGTGGCGTTTGAGTCATTGGATTCGTCGCCGGCGGTGTGGGCTCAGCGAAGCGTCGATCTTTTGCGGGCGGCGCCTATTGACAAGGAAGCGGCGTGGCGCCGCGTGGCGGAAAGCCGATTCAACATAGACGCGGGCGTGCGTTTTCTGTCGAACCTTTATACCGGCGGCAACGAGCCCTTCGGAATCGAAACTCCATGAGCGTGCCCTACCTGATACCGGTTCTGATCTACGCGTCGCTGGCGTTTGGCTTCCTCGCGCTCTCCAGGCGCGGGCGATCCCTCAAGTGCGTCTTGGTGGCGAGCTACTGCGGCGTGATCGTGACGTCGTTTACGGGCGGCGCGTCGGGGGCGGTTTGGCTTGCGCCGTTGTTTCTGTACTTGCTGAGTCCTTGGATCGTGTTTGGCTCCAAGTCGCCGGCGTTTGGATCGCTTGCAGTGGGGCGGGTTACATACGCGATGTTCATCGTGTTCTTCGTGGGCATCCTCGTCGGGCTGGTTCGTTACGATCCCATGCTGGATATCGAGAAGGCCGGTTCGTTTCGGACGTTCATGGGCCTGCCGACGAGCTTTCTGATGGCCGGGTATCGCGTGGTCACCCTTTGTTCGATTGTCTTGGCGTTTACGCTTCCCTTGCGGCACCGGATCGATCGCAAGCTGCTCTTGCAATGCCTGACATTGTGCTGGCTTTTTTCCGTGGTGCTGGCCTGTTTGGGCATCATCGATTACCTGGGGCTGGCGGATATGGCGTTCAGCTACCGCAGAGAGGCCGGCTACGGACACGTGGCGATCCTCGGATTTCATCGCGCGTCTTTGGGAATGATCACGGTGGTCGGCATTTTTCTCTCCTTTACGCTGACTCAGATCACGCCGCGATCGTGGCTTAAGACGTTCGTGTATCTGTCCGCACCCGTCCTGCTCTTGGCGCTGTTGTTCTCGTGGTCGCGGGCGGCCATGCTTGCGATTGGCGTCGGGTCCGTGTCGCTGACGTTTACCATGACGGGGACGCGCGCGATCAAGGCCACGGCCGTCACGTTCTGCTGTCTTCTGATCGTGGGGATCATGATTTCCCTGTCGCCGGAGCTACAGGCGCGTTTCGCGTTGCCCACGTCGGGCGGGCTGGAGGAATCCTCAGCGGGCCGGCTGCAAGGATGGATGCAACTGATCACGTGGCTGGCGCGAAGCCCCGGTGTGCTGATGACCGGCGTCGGGTTTCAAAACTTCAACTACTTCGTTCACCTGTCGTCCGGAGCCGTTGATCTGGAGGCGGCCCACAACAACTACTTGCACATATTGACAGAGCACGGCATCTTCGGATTCGTGATCTTCGTGGGCTGGATTCTGCTTCTGATCGGCTGGCTGCTGGCGTGGCGACGCGCCGGCGCGGACGGCCCTTCTCGGGTGATTCCCAGCGTGTTTCTGTCGGTCGTGTTGGCTATCGTGGTGAGCTGTCTAACGCAGGAATCATTGGCGCCGTCGTCTGCGATGATGCCGTTCTTGTTGCACTTCTATTTGATCCTCGGTATCTGGATGAGCCACTACCGCAGCGAGATGGTGCAGAGTTTGGAGCCCGTGCCGTGAAGCCATGCGAAAGGACTCGATCGCTGATAGCGTTCTCGCAATTCGATGTAAAGCGGCCGATCCGAAGGATCGAGGGCGTTTGCGAAACGATGGTTTGTGAATCTCGTTGCGAACGCAAAACGATGAGGTCATCGCCCCGTGTCGGATAGTCGGAAATGCGTCTTGGGCGTTTGTGGCAACGCGGTAGCCATGCGCGGCGGCGTGTGGCACACACATCATTCGTTCGGGCGCCTGGTGGAACTGCTGGCGCCGCGGTTTAAGGAGATACGCTATTTTGCACCGGAAATGGCGCCGGAATTCGGGCAGACTTGCGATTTTGCGCTTGGCTTCGAAAACGTACATGTATGCGCGTGGCCGGCGCGGCGGAATTCGCTGGCCGCGTTGAAGCGGCCCCATCGATTGGTGGGTCACTATTGGCAGGTCGTGGCCGCCTCGGACGTTGTGTTTCTCCGCGGTAGCTGGCCGCTTTGTTGGCTGGTCCACTGGTTTGCCTGGCTTCGCGGCCGGCGCGTCGTGCATTGGGTGGTGACCGACGCGATGCAGGTGATGAAGGGGAGCCCACGCGGTTACGGCGGCGCGATGCAACGGGCGGGGATGATCTTTGCCCGGTTTGAACAGATCATGACGCGCCTGGCCGCGATGATGACGGGCTCCCATATGCTGGCAAACGGTGAGGCGCTGTCGCGCATTTATCGGACATCGCGCACCGAGTCCGTGGTCAGTACGAGCATCAGCTCAGACGATTTTCGCCAGCGCGTGGATACTTGCACGGGCGACTCGGTTCGCATTTTGTTCGTAGGGTTCGTTCGTCCTGAGAAGGGCATCGAGTATTTGCTGCGGGCGATGGCCTCGCTGGAGGCCGGACGCTCGGGCTGTTCCGATGCCGTTACGTTGGCGATTGTCGGGTCGTGGGGGAAGTTTTCCGCGGAGCACGATCGACTTTGCGCGTTGGCACGGGAGCTCGGGATAGAGCATCGCGTTACCTGGGAGGGCTATGCTCCGTTTGGGCGGGCGCTGTTTGGCCAGATGGATCGCTCCGATTTGCTCGTGTTGCCGAGTCTTTCGGAGGGGACGCCGCGGGTGCTCGTAGAGGCGCGGGCCAGATCGCTGCCGGTGATCGCCACGGACGTCGGGGGCATTCCCAGCAGCGTCACGCACGAGAAGGACGGTTTGCTCGTGCCCCCGCGCGACACGGCCGCGTTGGCGGAAGCGATTTCGCGTGTGATGGCGGATGATGCGCTGCGGCGATCGCTGATTCGCGGCGGGCGCGAGCGCGTTTCAGAGCTGACCGTGGACCGATTTGTAGACAAGATCGTGAGCTTGCTGATCTGAGCCAGCGCTAGAATAGGAAAGGTTGTGATCCGAACCGCGCCCGTCAGGAAGCGGCCGGGCTTGGCATGCGGCCAGTTCCGGGCATGCGCGCCGTCACTCCCTTACGGTCGCGGTTCGGTTAAGAGGCCACCGGCTCGATCACGACAGCAAGAGGTGGAGCGCATGAGCCGATACTTAATTCCCAAGCAGCGTGTACGCATCGAGATCGGCGTTTCGAACTCCCGGTTTATCGCGGCGATCGCGCCGGTGTTCACCGTGAAGGAGGCGCAGGCGTTTGTGCGTGAAAGGCGTGACGAGATGCCAGACGCCAGCCACCACGTTTACGCGTTTCGCATCGGATTTGGTGCCAGCGTCTCCGAAGGGATGAGCGACGACGGCGAGCCCTCGGGCACCTCGGGGCCGCCGACGCTGGCGGTCCTTCGCGGGGCGGATGTGGGGGATGTGGCGATCGTGACTACGCGCTATTTCGGCGGGACCAAGCTCGGAACAGGCGGGCTGGTGAGCGCCTACACGGCCGCCGCGCATGCAGCGTTTGCGGCGCTGGAGACCGAAGAAAAAGTCATTCGCGTGGCCATGGAATGTACGATTCCCTACGCCATCCTTGAGCGTGCTCGGCAGTTGTTGGCACGGTGCGAGTGCGTGAACGTGGAAGAGGAATTCGGGCCGGAGATTGCGTTGCGGTTCCTGGCGCCGGAGGAATGCGTCGATGCAATGGTCAGCGGCATGCACGATTTAACGAGCGGGGCCGTGACGCCGAGGGTGATGGAATGATTGGAAGGTTGAAGATTGGAAGGTCCAAAGTCCAAAGTCGAGGCGCTGAGCCGCGGGCTGAAGCCCGCGGTTCGGCGGTTCCGCCCACCACTTATCCGCGTCAAGGACAGCTTGACGGCGGACCGCCGCCGGGCTGATCTTCGTACAGTTGGCCTTGAAACGCCCTTACCTGCGCTAGCGCGTCCTGCATTGTGATCAAGCCAGGATTGGCGGGGGCGTTGCCGCTGGGAAGGATTTTCAACCACGTCCTCGGAAGGGTTTGAACGTTCTGGAATCCCTGAATCACCATAAAAACGCCATGGATGCCCGAAACCCCATCGCCGTTCACGTCACCAAAAGTGTCCTGCGTGGGCAGAATCAACGCCGGCGAGTAACTCGCCTCGTTAGCCTCATCAGCGCCCTGAGGGATGGCCTGGATGTAGTAGTCGTGTCCGTTGGAGACGGCGCAGCCGCCGATGTGCACCACGATATT
The DNA here is from genome assembly GCA_964651325.1 of uncultured Phycisphaeraceae bacterium. Classification (GTDB taxonomy): domain Bacteria; phylum Planctomycetota; class Phycisphaerae; order UBA1845; family UBA1845; genus JADFOB01. The sequence goes on along the minus strand of CAZYXP010000033.1, from coordinate 19,130 downwards.
GCCGTGGCTGTCAACCGGGTCCCCACTCCAGTCGCGATAGACCGCTGTGCCGGTTGCAACGGGAAGCAGGTTGGCCGTGAGGATGGGTTGGGGACCAGGGCCAATGTGTGTAATCGGCGGCCCAGGTGCGTCCACCCAGCGACAGTGCGCCCCTGGTCCCGGGGCATCGACGCAAACACGCCGGGCGGTTATGAGGCCCATGTTGACGGGATTCGGCGAGACCGAAACGAATCGACCCTTGCGCGCGTAGCAGGTCCCGTTCCGGCAAACCGACGTGGCCGCTCCCCCGTTGGAGGATCCACAGTCTCCATCATTCGCACAGGCTATGCTGTTGCCGCCGATGTTCATCGCATCGTCCGCGAGCACCGTCGCGGGCGACACGGTCTCACAGCCACCGGGAGTGGCTGCGATCGAAAGCTGCAACGTCGCGATACCCGTGGTGGCCTGCCAGCCACCCGCTCGGATGAGGTAGCACGTGCTGGCGGACGCCGCAAACGTGACCTGCGACATGCCGCCGGCACCGCAGAAGTCATCGTCGCAGGCAAGCGGCTGGGATTCATCGATCGGGCATTCGCAGTTCGGACCGGCGCCGTAGACGGAGAGGAAGCCATCAAAGTCTCCCGAACAAGTGCTGATGGTCAAATCGCCGCACTCATCCGGACCGGTCGTGTAGCTATACCACGTATCTGCGCCCTGGTTGCCACAGTCGTTTGGCTGAAACGTGTCGTTGCAGAACAAGTTCGTGTATTGCCGGTCGCAGGGCAAACCGAATTCGCACGCCTCGCCCGGCGCATTCAGTGAAACCTGATCGGCACACGTTTCCGCCTCGCACGGTGCCGGGCAGACGCCGGGGCCGCAAGCCTGGCCTGGCGTGAAAACGCCACCGGCCAAGAGGCAGTCAACGGAGGACAGATCCTGACACACCGGCGGCGGTCCGCCGGGATCAAAGCAACAGGCCGCATTTCGGTCGCAAAGCGTCATGCCGCCCTCGACACAAAACGCGAAGTCGGCCTCCGGGTCGCCCGCGATGTCCGTTACTATGTCGCTGGCCGTATAGGCGCCTGAGAGGCCCCTGACCATATAGTTGTTGCCGTCCCGAGAGCTAAGCACTCCGGTAGCGCAACCCGGTGCCGGCGGGTTGCCCACCAGACCCTCGCCAAAGCCGCTGATTTCCATCCAATAGCATTCTCCCGGTGTCAAGACAATGCCGGTCAGGCCCGAGCCGGACTTCGTTTGGGTGCAACCTCCGGCGGTTCCACTGATCACATTCTGCAGGATCTGTCCGCCGGCCGGGCCGACAACGGCGCCTGGAATAATGCCATCATCTTCAAAGACGGTAATGGACCACTGATTGGGAAGCTGCGAACCAAGGCCCGCGCAGCATGCTCCACCGGGTACGAAAAACGCCGCTTCGAAGCATACCTCAGTCAGGGGGCCGCCGGCCAATGCCGTGAAATCATCCGCCCGTACGCTCGGCGGATCGAAGTTGCGGTCTGATATCAGCAGCCATCCACCGTTGGACGCCTGGCAGTCCGGACCGCCCAGTTCGAGATCATCCAACCCACATAATGGGCAGCCTTCAGTCGCGAGGATGGTGCAATTGGCGCCGCCGACATAGATGCCGCCGAGGCCTGCGCATTGTGCGGCACCATTGGGCGGAGGAACATCCGCGCATGCCCCGGGACCAGCGCAGCAGGCCCCGCCGGCGCATGGGTCGCCGGCACAGTCGAAAACGCCCACCAACTCGAAGCCGCCCTGGGCCGCGCACTGTGCGCTGGTGACGGGATTCGGCGAAGCGCCGTCGATGCAGACATCGCCGAAGCAACAGGTTACGAACTGTGGCCCGGCTAGCTCAATTCCAGATCCGTCGGAGGGTTCAAGGGCCCGTGGGCCGACTTGGCGCTTGGCATTGGTTGATCGCGCTATGGTCGTGCGCGCCAGGTCCGAGCTTCTTGTCACCGGGGCGCCATCTTCTTCGATGGCAACCTTTGCGATGGCGCTAGCTGTGATCGTGGCGTTGCTCATCGCAAAGAGCAGGCCCAAGCTCAACGTCGTAACTCGAAGCGCCATGGAGCGCGGACCCCAAGCGGCCATCCCTAGATTTGTCTGATGCATTTCCCTTCACTCCCGAAAATGATTTGTGTAAGCGGAGCCTTGGACCACCTGGATAGTATCCCATACATATGGGAAAAGCAAGTGGCAAGCGATTTTCTTCCTCGGCATGGAGAAATGCGCAGGATTGAACCTCGGGTGGGGGGGGGAGGACTTGGACGCTTGGGGGAAGTGAATAGTAGGTGGCGACCGTCGACGGCCGCGCGGGCTGACGCCCGCGGCTCGGGGTTCGCAGAGCGTAATCCCGTGGCCGGATGGGGAATCGTGGCCGGATGGGGAATAGTGAGTATGCTCTGTCCGTCGAGGTCGTTTGTCAGGAAGGCGGTCGGCGCGTCTTGCCGACCGGTTGGTGGGACGGTATGGATTCGTTGTGTTTCGCGTGAGGGCTATTATGGAGCGTTTTCGTTTATCGATGGGCGGATCGATTCCATCGCGATCGGTTTTTCCTTGGTCGATGCTGGCGTGTTCGTTGTTGCTTGCGGGCTGTGGTGAGCTGCGCTTGCCCGATGGTCGGGTCACCCATGTGGCATTCGGCGATTCGACCACGGCCGGGCCTTCCAATCGCGATTATCCCGACATCCTCCGCGAGATGCTCGGCGAGCCGTCCGAGGCCTTCGCCAATGAGGGGGAGGGCGGCGAGACCACCGCCGAGGGCATCGACCGGCTTGATGGCCTGATCGCGTCGGACATCTTCCCCAACGCGGCTGTATGGATGTATTGGGAGGGCGGTGGCGACATCACCGATTTCATTCAGGACAACGATCCGTTCCTGCTGCTATCGCCCGAGGACGCTGATTTTCCGCTGGCGGGCGCCCTTGGGACGCGGCTGGATCAAACGCAAGCCAACATTCAGCGGGCGCTTGAATCCATGAGTGGGGATGGGCGGACGGTGCTGGTGGCCACGCTCTTTTTCATTCGTGAAGATGTCGGCGATTGCCCGGCGCTGCCCTTGGATATTCTTCTGCCGGCGCAGGCGGTCAATGCCAACGCTTACCTGCGGCTGCTCAACGATCGAATCCGGATGGCCGCGATGAACACCGGCGCGATCCTGGTGGATATTGCGGCGGTCGATGAGGCGTTGCGGGCGACGGCCTCAAACTATTTCAACTGCAACCATCTCAGTGAGGCCGGCAACACGATTGCCGCTGGGGTCTTCCGAGACGCTTTGGCCGGGAATTGACGAGGACACCGCGCTCGATGCGCCGGCGCGGGTTACATTCCGCCGGGTGAGTCGATCGAAACTTTAGCGAGACAAGCATGGACGAGCCCCTGCCGTTTTTTCCCATCCAAGAGCCAGCGGGAATTCTCGCGATCTTGCTTTCGGTGCTTGCGACAATCTTCTGGCTCGCCGGCCATCCGTCGTTTGGCAAGGTCTTCAAGATCATCCCGTCGCTGGTGTTCTGCTATTTTGTGCCGACGCTGCTGACGACGCTCGGCGTGATTCCGCACGAATCCGAGCTCTATGTCTGGGTCAAGTCCCATATCCTACCCACGGCGTTGTTGCTGCTGATTTTGGCGCTGGATCTTCCGGCCATCATTCGCCTCGGCCCCAAGGCGGGCATCATGCTGCTTGCGGGGACGTTCGGCGTGGTGATTGGCGGACCGATCTCGCTGTGGGTGATGCACCAACTTCAACCGGCGGCCGGCTCGACGGGGGCGTCGATGTTCGCTCTGCCCGAGGACATCTGGCGCGGCATGACCGCGCTGTGCGGCAGTTGGATCGGCGGCGGTGCCAATTTTGTGGCGCTGGGTCAGATGGCAGAAGCGTCGGATGCCATGATCGCGCAGATGGTGATCCCCGACGTGTTCGTGGCCAACGTGTGGATGGGTGTGCTGCTGTTTGTGGCCGGGCAACAGCGCGTCATCGATCGGTGGACCGGGGCCAATGCCGAGGCCATCCGCGATCTGGAGCGTCGCATGGCCGATTTTCAGGAACGCACCTCGCGCGTCGCGACGCTTACCGACCTGATGATGATCGTCGCGGTGGGGTTCGGCGGGACGTGGGTGTGCAGCCTGTTGGCCGATGGGCTCGTCGGTTTGCTCGGTCGAGCCGAAATCACCCTGCTTTCTGCGACGACGTGGAAATACCTGCTCGTGACGACGCTGGGCGTGGGGCTTTCGTTTACGCGGGCGCGGGAGTTGGAAGGCGCGGGCGCGTCGAAGATCGGATCGGTGTTGATCTATCTACTGGTGGCGTGCATTGGCGCGCATGCTAACTTCTATGATGTGCTCGATTCACCCGGGCTGATCGTGATGGCGTTTATATGGATGGCCGTGCACATTGTGATTCTGTTGGGCGTCGGTTGGGTTATTCGCGCCCCGGTGTTTTTCATCGCGCTCGGGTCACAGGCCAACATCGGCGGCGCCGCCAGCGCGCCCATCGTAGCGACCGCGTTTCATCCGTCCTTGGCGCCGGTCGGTGTGCTCTTGGCGATCGCGGGATACGTCTTGGGGACGTACGCCGGAAGAATCTGCATGGAGCTGCTGAAGTTCGTCGCGGGGGCGTAAGGGGCAAGACCCTGAGCCGCGGACTTCAGCCCGCGCGGAGTCTGGGGACACGGGGCGCTTCGGCTTCCGCCGGCGCATTGTTCCTCCGGACAACTGTGAGTGCGCATGGACGGATGGCCGCGCAAGCTGAAGCATGCGGCTCGGGAGACGCTCTGAGCGATCGCTACCGGGTTGCGAGGAATCCGTCTTCCAGTGCCACTTCCACGGCTCCGGCGTGAAAGCGCTCGAGGTCCGGCGGATCGATTCGCGCTTTTCGGCGCAGGCCGGCAATGAGCGCCTTCATGGATTTGTTGTACCCCTGGCTGAGCCACTTCTGTTTGAGCTCCACCTGCACATCCGTAAAAGATGGCTCGTAGGCGGAGATCAACTCATCGCAGCGGACGAGGAAGAAGGCCTCGGGCGTCGGTATGATCGGGCTGACCTCGCCTTGCTTCAGCAACCCCAACGCATCGATCGCGGGGAGGAATCGTTCGCGTACGCTTTCCCGATCGACCCAGCCCCACGACCCGCCATCCGAAGCCCGCAGACCGTCCGACTGGGTTTTGGCGAGCTGTTCGAACGCTTCGCCGCCGTTGATTCGCCGGAGGAGTTCGGAGGCTTTCGCCTTGGCCTTGGCGCGAACTTCGGCTCTCGATTCGCCCGTGATGGGCGAACCAACTTGGGGCATGGCCTCGTCGATGCGCACCTCGATTACCGACATCTTTCTCTTCTCCGGGCGTCGCCAACGGCTGATTTCTCGATCAAAAATCGCGTGAAGCTCCGCGCGGGTCGGCTCTGAAAGCTGGGATTTGATTTCCTGTTGAAGGAAGTTGGTGATCAGCATCTCCCGCCTGATGCGCCCGCGGACCTGTTCGATGCTCGACCCCTTCCCTTGTAGCGAGCGTTCGAAGCGTCTCTGTACGCCGCCGTGCTCGGAGGTGATGATCCGCCGGATTTGGCCATCGACTTCTTTTTCGATGGCCGCCTCGGCGGTTTCCGGGATCAACCGAGCCGCATGTTGATACAGGAGCATCTCTGTGATTCTGTCTGGGATGCGTCGTGCGGCCTCTCGTTCCAAGAATTGCTTATAGGGTTTTCTGCCTTGTCCACGTACCGTTGCCAGCCGCTCCCGCTCGCCGGACCACAGATCTTGGGCGGTGAGCGTTTCATCGTTGACGCGAAGCTCGTACACCGGACCGCTGGAGGCTTGCTGGGGCCTCGCGGATCGGGAACGTGATGGAGTCGACTTTGCGACCGGCCTTTGTGCCTTCTTCTCCAAGAGCGAACTCGCCGGGAGCGTGCACCCCGCTATGGTTGCAAACAAACCTGCCACGACGGCAGCTTGGGTCTTGGGTTTCATATCGCTTGCTCCGAATGTTTGGCGGCTCGGCTAAGCATGTTCCTGATGACGGGCAGAAGCGTCTTCGGCTCTAGATACGACGCCGGCAAACGCAAGTGCACGGTTCTTTCGTCCGGCGTTCTCACCGTCCCGGGTGCGTCTTGAAACAGGTTTTCCGCTTGTCGCAGGCTCGTCACGCCGAAAATGACATCGCCACGCCGCACGCTGATCGATCGCACGCCGAACATCCTGGCGAAGATCCTAACTTCTGCCAACGCCAAGAGCAGGCCCACCGGCTCTGGAAACGCGCCGAACGCATCGACCAAATCGCGCTCGACCTGCTCTAAGTCCGCAAGCGCGACGCTGTTAACGATACGCCGATAGATCTCCAAACGAGATCGGTCCGCCGCAATATAGTGTCGCGGAACGTGGGCGGCTACGTCAAGATCGATTTGCACCGGCGTGGGTGAGGGATCCGGCTCGTTGCGCAGCCGCCGGACGGTTTTCTCCAGAAGCTGGCAATACATGTCATAGCCGACGGCTCCAATGTGGCCGCTCTGCTCGCTGCCAAGCAGATTGCCCGCCCCGCGAATTTCCAGATCGCGCATGGCAATGCGAAACCCGGCGCCCAATTCGCTGAATTCCTCAATGGTCTTAAGTCGCTTGGCGGCCTTGGGGGTGGGCGGCCGATCCCCGGGAAGCAGTAGATAGCAATACGCACGGTGGTCGGAGCGCCCCACCCGTCCGCGCAACTGGTGCAAATCCGCCAGGCCGAAGCGATCCGCCCGATCGATGAAAATAGTATTGGCGGAGGGATTGTCGATGCCGCTTTCAATGATCGTCGTGGCTACAAGCACGTCGGCTTGTCGGCGGGAGAATTTCCGCATGACACTCTCGAGCGCCGCGCCTTTCATTTGTCCGTGGCCGAAGACGACGCGTGCTTCCGGGACGATGCTCTTCACCGTGTCGGCCATGGCCGCGATGGAATGGACCCGGTTGTGTACGAAGTACACCTGACCATCGCGGTTCAGCTCGCGCAAGATGGCGTCGCGGATGAGCTGTCGGCTGAACGGACCGACATGCGTCTGGATCGAGCGGCGATCCACGGGCGGCGTTTGGAGCGAGCTGATGTCGCGAATGCCCACGACGGCCATGTGCAGCGTGCGCGGAATCGGAGTGGCCGTCAGCGTTAAGACATCCACCGTCTCGCGCATCGACTTTAGGCGTTCCTTGTGTTCGACGCCGAACCGTTGTTCCTCGTCGATGATGACCAATCCCAGATTGGCAAAACGGATGTCCTTGCTGAGAAGCCGGTGCGTGCCGATGACCATGTCGACCTGCCCGCGCCGGATTTGGTCGAGGACTTTCTTCTGTTCGGCGGCGGTCTGGAACCGGGAAAGGCAACCGATGTTGAAGGGGTACTCGGCCATGCGGTCGCGGAAGGTCTGGTGATGTTGTTCCGCCAGCACAGTCGTGGGAACGAGCACGGCCACCTGCCGCCCGTATTCGACGACCTTGAACGCCGCTCGCATCGCCAGCTCCGTTTTGCCATAGCCCACGTCGCCGCAAATCAGCCGGTCCATCGGCCGGGGCTGGGATAGATCGTCCTTGATCTCATCGGCGACCACGAGCTGATCCTCGGTTTCTTCATAGACGAACGCGGCCTCGAATTCCCGCTGCCACTCCGTGTCGGCCGGGTACGCGGTTCCCGATGCCTCCGCCCGGATGGCCTGCACGCGAAGCAGCGACTCGGCCAACTCTTCGACCGACTCGGCCACGCGCTGCTTGGTCCTGGCCCATCGCTTTCCGCCGAGCGTTGAAAGCTGCGGCTTCCTGCCGCCGGCGCCGATGTACTTGCGCACCATGTCGATCTGCGAACTCGGCACGTGCACGAGCGCCCCGTCGGCGAACTCGAGATTCAGGAACTCCTCCTGGTGGTCAGAGTCTCCTTTTTGCATGTGGCTGAGTCCGCGATAGATTGCGATTCCGTGGATGGCATGGACGACATGATCGCCCGGTGTCAGGTCGGTCCACGTTTCAAGCGGTCGCGAGGCATGCACCTTCCGCAGCCGTCGGACCTTGCGCTCGCGATGAAACAGCTCATGATGCGGTACGACGACAACCGGAGGCTCGGTCCATTCGAATCCACGATGCAGGGCGCCTGGGTGGATGCTGATGGAATCCGCGCCGTCCTGTCGGGCGATCATCTCGCGGAGGCGTTTTTCCTCGCCGTTGTTTTCGCAGAAGACATGAATTTCTCGGCGTGCTGAAAGTTGGCACAGTTCGGTCATCGCGTCGGCTGGGGTGGTCTCAAATCGCGACAGCGACTTCACGCCTAGATCGAACGCGTCCTCATCGGAATCGTCGGAGGATGTCGCGAACCGGGAAAGGTACATCTGAGGGAATTGGCCGGCTCGGGCGAGTACGTCGTTGATGTCCAGCAGCCGGCCGGCGTCGCCGATTCGCTTGATCAGCAGCGCCCCCATCTCCTGAATCTCGGCGGGACCGTCGAGCGTGACGAGCGCGTCGGCGGGCAGATACGCGAACAGATCCGTCGCCTCGTCGCTGCCCGAAACCATGGCCGTTTCCGATCCGGTGATGGAAATCGACACCATAGGTTCGATGGATCGCTGCGTGCCGACGTCAAACCGGCGGAGGGATTCTATTTCGTCGCCGAAAAACGTGATCCTAAACGGCGATTGCTCGCCCGGCGCGAAAACATCCACAATGTCACCGCGTCGCGCGACGTCGCCGGGCGACTCGACCAGGTCAAGCCGTTCGAACCCATGGTCCACGGCCCAATTCAACAGCGGATCAGGCCCGGCCGCGGCCGGGTCGTTGCGACGATCCTCTGTCGATAAGGTGAGCGTGTTGTCGGCCAGCACGGCCTGGGTAGGCACCGGCTGCATGAGCGCCTGGATCGGCGCTACAATGACGAGCTGGCCCGGTTTGCCTTCGCGGAGCCGCTGGACGAACAGGGCGCAAATCCGCAGGCGCTCGGCCGCGATTTCCATGGCCCCGCCTCCCTCGCCGGGGATCGATTCCCAAGCGGGAAACAGGCCGACCTCGCGTCCGAAAAACAGCTCCAGATCGTCCCGTGCGTTGTCCGCTTCGGTCAGGTGGGCGGTGATGTAAAGCTGGGGCCTAGTGGTTTCGCCCAGCGCCAGCGCACCGATCATCGGCGCAGAGGATCCCCACAGCCCGCCAGCGTGAACCACGCCCTGTTTTCTGGCAATGCGGACTTTGAGCTGCGCGATGCGCGCGTCGTCGCCGATCGAACGGATATCCAACATCCTTGAGACCATCTTAGCGCGACTGGGGGACGATGCAACGGATCGATCTGTACCAAGTGGGCAGGAAACGCTACAAGAGAGGACAACTAAAGACGGCTTTCAGGTGGTGCGCGGCCGAAAGGCCTTATAAACTATCTGATGGTGGGCGAGTTCGAACGTCGGGTCGTGCCCGCGTCTTTCCGCCGTCTGCCAGTGGACTGAGGGAAGCGGTTTGGGTCCAGCTTCGTGTGAGCCTTTAGCGGGATCGCGCAAGGGCAGCGGCCGGGCGAATTGCCCGAAATGCGAATTCCGTGCGATTTTTCGCCAAGATGGATTGGAATGCGCCGAATAGGGATTTGCGCCAAAAGAGGAAGAGATTCTATGTTGGAGATTCAGGTCATGCGTTCTTTTTCACGTTTTGCAGGCGTTTGCGTCTTGTTGTTCGCCTCGCCGGTCGTGCTCGGAGGCGGGTTGCCTGAGAATTTCACGTTGGGCAAATACATGCCGGGCGACGCTTGGTTTTATCTGAACTTTGTTGAGAACCCGGAGAATGCGTGGATTGAGCAGGAGTGGGACGAGGTCTGCGACGCCTTTCACAAGAGTGGAATCCAAAAAGATGTCATTTCGTTGGTGACGTCCATGGCGTCCGAAGAGGATCGTGCGGGCCTTGAGGCATCCATCGAGAATATGACGAATCTGGTCAAGCAGGTTGCTTGGCGGGATATGTTTGCGGTGGAAACCGCGTTCAGCATGCGCATGGCGAAGCTTCCGGTGCCGTACGATTACATTACCTTGATGCGAGGGAAAGCAGGATCGGGCAAGGAGAACCTAGCCGCGCTTTCCGCGATCGCCAAGGAGGTGGCGTCGTGGTCCCCGGAGCACATCGCCCTCACTGAGTCCGACGTGTCCGGTGTGCATGTCTTGCGTCTGGGCGCCGTCATCGAAAAGAACGCCAACGAGATGGCCAAGAATTTTGGCGAGATCGGCCTCCACATTTTCGGCAAGGGCGATCTGATCGGCATTGTGTTTGGCCCCAAGACGGTTTGCGATGGGGTTATCGACAGGATCAACGGCGGCGGAAACGCCGGCACCTCGATGTTTGCGGGAAAGAAGTTCAAGAAAGCGCTGAAGAAGGTTCCTGCGGCCGAAGACGGCGTTATCTTTGTAGACGTGCATACCCTGCTTGGGGGCTTATCGACGCTTCTTGACCAGGCTATTGGCAAGGCAGTCGAGGCGAAGCACGGTGGAGATTACGGTACAAACAAACCGGTGGTTAAGACGATCAATCGCGTGCTTGATCTGGTCGACGTCGTTGACTATTCGATCACGACCTTTGAAACCGAGGGACGAAAGCAACTGGCTCATGAGGTCGCAAGAATCCACCCGAAAAAGCTCGACGGGCCCATCTGCAAGATCGCCTTGGACCGCAAACCCTTCACCAAGTTTGATGAGTACATCCCCACCGATGCGACGAGTTTCCTGGTTACCGGCTTCATCGGATTGGAGCAGGTGTACGACACTGTCCTGGATTTCATCAAGACGGAAATTCCCGACGGTGACGATGCCGACGATTTGCCCGACGGCGAGCAGTTGGTCACCGCTTGGAATCTGAAGCTCTTAGAGGTTGGGTTTGATCCCAAAGAGGACATTTTTAGTTGGCTCAGTGGTGAGATCATTACCGTTTCCATGCCGCCCGAGGTCGTCACGCCCATGAGCAGCAGCGACAGCGTCCTGATGATTCGCGTCAGCGACACGGCCAAGGCGCAGGCCAAAGTCACAGCCGGCATTGATTGGATCAACGGCATGATGCAGGGCGCCGGTCAGGGGCTCATGATTACGGATGCTGCGGTGAACGCCGAAGGCTTCAAGGAAATCGTCCATCCCATGATGGCCATGTTCCTTCGCCCGGTCGTCGGCGTGTACGACGACTGGCTGATCGTTGGATCGTCGGTGGCCGGCGTGAACAAGTGCCTGGCCGTAAGCAAAGGGGAATCCCCCTCGATCGCCAAGTGCGCCCGATTCAAGAGCGAGGGACTTAGCTGCGACAAGCCCGTGCATTCCATCTCTTTTACGGACACGTCGAAGTTCGGTGAAGAGCTCGCGGGCGCGGTCGGCATGATCGGCATGTTCGGCGGGATGGCCACGGCCCAAATCCCCGACGAAGAGGGCAAGAAGGTGGCCCAATCTGTTATGGGCATGCTCATGAAGCTCGCCCCGGTTTTCCAGAAACTGGATTTCTTCAGTTCCGAGGCCTCGATGGTCACGCAAGAAGGGAATTTCGTACGAACGGAATCCGTGATTACCTACAAGAGCGCAGAGCAGCTCAAGGCGCAGTCGCCGGGGGCTGTGGCGAAGCAGAACTAGTCATGGCCGCATACGCCGTGCAGGTTCGTGGCCTGCGCGGCTCAGGGGCCCTGTGTGGTTCAGCGGCATGGCGTCAGAAGCACGGCGTCAAGCATAGGGCGTCAGAGGCGTAGCGAAGGGGGTTGCTGCTTTACAAGGGCCGCGCGAAAGCGGACCCTAGAAAGTGGTGCTCCCCTGCCAAAACGCCGGCAAACCCCGATGGCAGGCAATCACCTCACTTTCAGCGGGCCAACCTCCTGCCATTCCCGCAAGAACTGAAGAATTCGACTCTGTCGATGATAGTGACGAGGTTCAGGGATAATTGCGTTGGCTTCCGCGCAGGCTACAAGTGGTTGATCTTGGTTTTTCTGATGACTCTTGCGTGCGATGCCTTGAGTACGACATACTTCATGCTGAATCAAGAGTCAGCGGAAGAGCTCCCTTCCGCTGTGGCCCTGGCAGCAAAACATTTTCGCCCGATTCCAATTGGGGAGGCGTGATTCGATCTCCGGCGAAGCGGTTGCGCAAAACCTTGGATGGCAAGCCGCCAGGGCTTGGTGTTCACGCTGGGAAAGCGGTCTAGGTCACGGGGTCCATGCACTAGATTCCTCGGGTATAGAAGCTGGGAACCATGCGAACATCATCGTGCGGAAGGTGCGAAAAACGATGATCGGTGACGTTGTCTTCGTCAGTCGTCGGCGGAGCGCGTCGGATGGCCCTTGCGGACCCACTCGCCCACGCCGCCTTTCATGCTCTTGACGTGGCGGTAACCCAGCGACTTGAGGTAGAGCGTAGTGTACTTCGAGAATTTTCCGATGCCGCATACCATGATGATCGGCGCATCGCGATCCTCGGGCAATTCGGCCTTTCGTTTGGACAGATCGTGTTGCGGAATGTTGACCGAGCCTTCAATGACGGAAGTCGCAAATAATTCGGGCTCGCGTACGTCGATGAGCATGGGGGGATCTGGCTGCGCCAGAATCTTGGCCACGTCGTTGGCTTTGATCGTGTCGTGTTTGTTCTTGAGATTCTCGATCATCTCCATGACGAACACGTCGTTTCTACTTGTTCCGGAATCTTCGTCGTCCGCGTTTGCCGGGCAGATATCAGCGAAATGGCGCTGGAACGACGAGGCGTATTTGAACACGTCATCCGGGAATATGACTACGGCGAGAACCCCCGGTTCATCGGGCACCATGCGCAGCAATCCCGTCAGTGCCATGCCGGAGCTGGGCCCGCCTATGACGCATTCTTCACGACTCAGGCGCAGGCACATGTCAAACGCCTCGCGATTGGTGACCTCCGTCGTAGCGTCATAGAGGTCGGGGCGATAGAAATCCGTGTGTTCGAGCTGTCGCAGGCTGCGCACGCCCGGAATGTCGTGGCCGTCTTCAGGGTAGACGCCGAGCACCTTGACCTCGGCCCGTTGCTCCTTCAGAAACCTGCCGGTGCCGGTGATCGTGCCGCAGGTGCCGAGCCCGGCCACGAAATGTGTGATTTTGCCCTCGGTTTGTCGCCAGATTTCCGGCCCGGTCGTGCGGTAGTGGGCGCCTGGATTGGCCTCATTCTTGTATTGGTTCAAGAGGACGAAATCCGGCTGGGTTTCGGCGGTGTCCATGGCCTTGGCAATAGCGCCCTCGGGAGCCCCAGGGGCGGGGCAGAGGGAATCGGAAAGTTCGACCACGTCGGTACCGAAGAATCGCAGCACCGTTCTTTTTTCCAGCGGGATGGCCACCGACAGGGGCGTTCGCAGGGGATAGCCCTTGGCGTTGCCGATCATGGAGAGCCCGAGGCCGGTGTTGCCGCTGGTGGCCTCGACGAGTTTCTTTCCGGATGCGAGCGTGCCTTGCTCTTCCGCCTCTCGAACCATGTTGGCGGCCACCCGGTCTTTGACGGCCCCAAATGGATTAAACCATTCCAGCTTGGCAAACACTTGGGCGTGTTTGAACGGCACCACTTTATTGAGGCGCACGAGCGGGGTCGGGTTCTCGGCGCTGGGCAAGAGTCCGAGAATCGAATCGTAAACTCGAAGGTTGTGTTCGTTGTTCATGGCGATAGGGACTATAGCTAAAGTCATTCGGAAACGCCATCGACACTTCCCCAGGGCGCGCGGTGTCTCGCAAACCAAGGGTCGTCCATTGATTATGGGGCGCCGTTTTGCTACGCTATATGGGCTATTCTTGCGATCTTCGCTCAGACCGGAGTACAACATCATGAAGGCCAGCCATACCCTATGGAAGGAGCGTCTCGCCGGAACGCTCCCCAGTCTACTCGCCGAAGAAATCGAGACGTTTGAGACGGAGATGACGCTTCGTCGGCAAGACAAGCTCGACGAGAAAATCTTCGCGGAAACGCGCTTGCGGCGTGGGGCGTACGGCCAGCGTTACGACAACGGCCAGCGCTACGACGGCACGAGCACGAGGCAACTCGCCTATCGGGAAGCGGAGATGACCAAGGGGCCGGGCACGGTTTGGGACGCTCCAGGGATGATGCGTATCAAGATCCCTTATGGCGGGATGAATCCCGAGCAACTCGAAACGCTCGCGGACTTAGCCGAGGAGTATTCCGACAGCATCGTCCACGTCACCACGCGGCAAGACTTCCAGCTTCATTTTATCCATCTTGACGACACGCCGGCGCTCATGCGGCGCTTAGGCGCGGTGGGCATCACCACACGCGAGGCGTGCGGAAACTCCGTACGCAACGTCACAGGCTGTCCCTATGCCGGGGTCTGTCCAGACGAAGCCTTCGACGTAACGCCGCACGCGAGGGCCTTGGCGTTGTTCTTGCTTGGCCATCCCGATGCGCAGAATTTCGGCCGTAAGTTCAAGCCGACGTTTAGCGGTTGCGGACAGCATTCATGCGGGCTTACCGCGATGCACGACCTTGGCTATACGGCCGTGACGCGCGTCGTGGATGGGAAAGAGGAGCGAGGGTTTCGGTTCGTCGTGGGCGGCGGGCTTGGCGCCGTGCCCCACCCGGCCAAGCTGTTTGACGAGTTTCTACCGCTCGAAGAAACGCTCCCCATGGCTCAGGCCATCGCCCGCGTGTTTGCCAAACACGGGGAGAAGAAAAACCGCTCCAAGGCACGGATGAAATTCCTGATCAAGACCATGGGCATGGAGAAGTTCAAGGAAGCCGTCCTTGCCGAACGCAAATTGCTACACGACGATCCGCGTTGGACCGAGTACCTTGAGCAGGCTGAAAACGAACAGGAAACGCCGCTGAATCCGCCCGGCGTATTGCCCGCACTCAACGGCGACGAGCGCTACGGGCATTGGGTCCAAACCAATCTGCGCGACCAGCGGCAGGAGGGGTACACCACGGCGACGGTTGCGCTGCCGCTAGGCGATCTGACTGCGAATCAGACGCGCTGCTTGGCGGACATCGTAAGAAAATTCACCACCGGCACGATTCGAACTACGGTCGAGCAGAACTTTGTGATTCGGTGGATTTCCAAGGCGGACGTTCCTGCGTTGTATGAGGCGCTCGACGCCGCCGGGCTGAGCGAGCCGGGCGCGTGCCACATCCTGGACATCGTCGCGTGCCCCGGTACGGACACGTGCAAGCTGGGAATTTCTTCTTCGCGCGGTTTGGCGGGGGAGCTGCGCAAGCGGCTCGCCGAGAAGTGTTTCCAGATGGATCAGGCCGTGCAAGCCCTGCACATCAAGGTGAGCGGGTGTTTCAACAGTTGCTCTCAACACCACGCGGCAGACATCGGGTTCTTCGGCGTCAGCCGGATTGTCAACGGTTTTCAGGTGCCGCATTTTCAGGTCGTGCTTGGCGGTCAGTGGGAGAACAACGCCGGGTCGTTTGGCCTGCCGATTGTGCCCATCCCCTCCAAGCGGATTCCCGACGCGCTCGACCGCATTCTGGACTTCTATCTCAAAGATCGACAGGGCGACGAAACATTCCAGGCGTTTGTCGGCCGCGTGGGCAAGGTGGCCATGCGCCAGGTGCTTGAGGAACTGACGAAGAACCCGCCGAGCCACGAAGCCGATCCGTCTTTCTACAGCGATTGGGCCGACCCCCGCGAATACAGCACGGGCGACATCGGCAAGGGCGAATGCGCCGGGGAGGTCGTGTCCGCGTTCGAGTTTTCAATGACCAGCGCGGAGCGCATGGTCTTTGATGCTCAGGTGTTGCTTGAGGCCGGCGACGCTCAAAAGGCCGGCGCCGAGGCGCTCCGCGCCATGCTCATGGCGGCCAAAGCGCTGGTGCAGATTCAATACGACGATGTTTCAGACGACGACCCCGACGAAATCGTCGAGGAATTCCGCGAGCGCTATTACGACACCAAGCTCTTCTTTGATCCTTACGCCCACGGCAAGTTCGCGCAATACCTGTTCGCCGCGTACGATAAAGCCGATACGTCCTTCACGAGCGAGTCGGCCCACCAGTTGATTGAAGAAGCACAGCTATTCGTCGAAGCCGCCCACAGTTGTTATCATCGTATCCGTGGCGAGGCGGCGGCCGGCTAGCGATCGAAAATGCAGACGGCGGGCCGATTCGGCATGGACCTCAATGCACTGGAGCAGAGTACGCAAGAAATGGAATTGCAACACGTCAACGTGAAGATCCCGGTCGACGGCGCTATGGGCGTTGATCCCGCGCGGTTTATCCCGATTTTTCACGAGTGGATTCGGGAGGAATCGTTGGGAGGGCTGCTGATCGACGTGGCGGATTATCGCCACGTCCCGGCCGGTCCGGGCGTGATGCTCATCGCGTTTGAGGCCGACTACAACATGGATAATGCCGACGATGTGTGGGGCATGCGCTACAACCGGAAAACCCCGCTCGATGGCAGCAACACCGACCGGTTTCGCCAGGCGCTCGCGGCCGCGGCCGGGGCGTGCCTGCTGTTGGAAAAGGAGTTCGCCGCCGAGGGCGGGTTGACGTTCAGCCGATCGGCGTTTGAGCTGTTCATCAACGACAGGGCGATAGCGCCCAACACGCCCGAAACTTGGGGCGCTTGCGAGGGAGAACTCAAAGCCTTCGTCGTCGCCGCGCTCGGTCACGAAGGCGTCACTTTAACGCCCCAAGCCGATTCCCGCCGCCTATTCGGCGCGACCATCACCGCCGCCAAGCCCTTCGATTTAGCCGCCATCGCCGCGCTGTAGAGCTTCTTCCGGGCTAGTTCCGGGGCAAGGTTGTCTTGGCGGGCTGGCTCGATCAGACGGGTTGGCTCGATCATTTGTGGCTCAGCCGCCCTCGGCTGAGGGGCTGCCCAGACACAGCGGAGGGCCGCCCTGCCACACGGCATACCCACCGCTCTGCGTTCGCGCGGCTCTAGAAGCAATCGAAGCAGTCGTCGTAGAAGTAATCGTTGTATAGCAAATCCTCTTCGAAGAAATCGAACAGAAAGCCGTCGTGACCGTGGTCGTCGAAGAAGTCCCCGTCATCGAGTACATCCTCGATCAGCCCGTCGTCCCGAAAGAAGGTGAAGTTGCCGGTGTTGGGGTCGCAGGTGGCGGCCGTCACGAGCGGCGCGCCGCCGATCAATACTGCCAGCAAGAAACGCCGCATGGGGGGGCGCTTTGTCTTTTTCATCGGGAACATGATTGGTTTCTCCATTTCTCCAAGCCCACGTCGTCGGGACAGTTCATTCTAGCCACCTGAATAGACGCGGTCGCCGATATTGTTATTCCGTCGCAATAGTTGACACTTGGAAAACAAATAGGTTGGTAGGGCGTTGGGCACATCCTGGCTATGCGAACCCAGTTGGTCCAATAATCATAGCGTTTCCGACGTCCAGATGGCATGGCCAAGAACCAGAGCCGCGGGCGCAAGCCCTCGGACACTCTGGGGCAGGTCATGACGCGGGCGCAAGCCCTCGGGCCACGGGGCTTACGCACGCCAGATCATCGGCTCCCCCAGGTCCAATAGGAC
>CAZYXP010000033.1:0-1588 GCA_964651325.1 uncultured Phycisphaeraceae bacterium | reverse complement strand
CAGGGCCGTGCGAGGGCAGGGCCGTGCGAAGGCACGGTCCTCTACTTGCCTTCCGCCCAGTTTCGGCCCCAGCCGATGTCCACGACGATTGGAATGTCCAGCGGAATGGCGGCCTCCATCCGAGCTCGAACCATTTCTGACTCCTCGGCCACGGTCGATTCGGGCAGCTCGAAAACGAGCTCGTCGTGGACCTGGATCAGCATTTTGGCCTTGTAGCGACCGGTCTTGAGTTCTCGGTGGATGTCGAGCATGGCTCGTTTGATCAGGTCGGCCGCGGAGCCTTGGACGACCGTGTTGACCGCGATGCGCTCGCCGAAGCCGATTTGCTGGCGATTTCGGCTGGTAAGCTCGGGGATCGGTCGCCGCCGCCCCAGCATGGTTTCCGCGTAGCCGAGCTTCTTGGCCTTGTGGACGCAGTCGTCGATGAAAAGGCGGATGCCCGGATAGCGCATGAAGTACATGTCGATGAACGCCCGCGCCTCGCCGACGGGCATGCCAACTGAGCGCGACAGGCCGAAGGCGGTCTGACCGTAGATGATCCCGAAGTTGACGGCCTTGGCCGCGCTGCGTTGTTCGGGCGTGACTTTGTCGAGCGCGATGCCGTTGACACTGGCTGCCACGGTCCGGTGGATGTCCTGCCCGCTTTCAAAGGCCGCCACCAGCGCGCTATCTTTGCAGAAGTGGGCCAGCAAGCGCAATTCGATCTGAGAATAATCGGCGGCCATGAGGAGATGGTCGGGTCCCTCGGCCACGAAGGCTGAGCGGATGCTTCTCCCCAGCGGCGTGCGGATGGGGATATTCTGTAGATTCGGATCGCTGGAAGAGAGGCGTCCGGTCACGGCGCCGGTCTGATGAAATGAGGCGTGAATCCTGCCGGTTCGCTTGCAGACCATTTTCGGCAGGGTATCGACGTAGGTGCTCTTGAGCTTGGCGATTTCGCGGTATTCGAGCAGCAGCTTGGGGATGGGGTGGTCGGTCGTGTCAACCAAGTTTTGAAGCGTCGCGGCGTCGGTGCTTCGCCCGGTTTTGGTTTTTCGGGCCACGGGCAATCCTTGCTCATCGAAAAGCACGGTGGCCAACTGCTTGGTGGAGTTTACGTTGAACTCGTGGCCTGCGGCGGCATATACCTTGCACTGCAGGGCATCGAGCTTTTCGGCCATCGTTTCGCTCTGCGCGGCCAGCCGGGCTGCATCAACGGCCACGCCGTTGTGCTCCATCTCCGCCAGCACGGACACCAGCGGCATTTCCGTCTCTTCAAACAGTGATTGCAGGTGGCTATCGCTGATTTTCGGGGCGAGTAGCTCGTACAGACGCCACGTGTAGTCCGCGTCTTCGGCCGCGTAGTGGGCCACGCGGGTCGTGTCCACCTGATCGATCGTGATTTGCTGCTTGCCCTTGCCAATGAGATCGGAAATCGGAACCATCTCGTGACCCAACAGGGATCGCGTCAGATTGTCCAGCGAATGGGAGCTGCGCAACGGATCGACCAGGAAGCTAGCGATCATGGTGTCGAAGAGTGTGCCGGCAGTCTCGATGCCCGCCTGGCGCATGACGAGCAGATCGTACTTGAGGTTGTGGCCGATCTTGG
>CAZYXP010000032.1:0-25532 GCA_964651325.1 uncultured Phycisphaeraceae bacterium | reverse complement strand
GTGGGCCTGGAGTGTCGCCGGTGCCGGGACCCTGGCGCCGCACTTCGCTGCCGTAGCACCACCCCTGAGCCGCGGGCTTCAGCCAGCGCGGCGCCCAAGTGCTCTGTAGCGTTGGGTGCCGCTTCCTGACGGGCGCGGTTCGGTGCGGGCGCGGTTCGGAGGTGGCGCTCACTTACGATTCGCTACGGACGCTCAGGTGGGCGACCACGATGCGGATGTTGTCATAGGGCACTTTACCCTCGAGCCGGTCGAAGATCGGCTTGAGCCGATCGGTACCGAGTTCGCCGGCGACGCGGGCGACGGCCGTGTAGGTGGGCTCATCCACCCATGCTTCGATCGATTCAGGGCATTGCGCCTCAATGAAATCACTCAAATAGCCGGCCACCGTGCTGTGCGCGCGGGATAATGCCGACGCTACGGCATCCAGAGAATCTCCCTTTGCGAACATGCCGAATGCCGCTTGCTTGCTTGACGGGCGGGCCGGCGCGGACCGGCTCGAAGGCGGCCGTGGGGCAGCCGACGGGGGGGCGCCCGAACCCGGCGCCGCGCGACTATCGACGTCGGTCTCCGTGTTGTGGTCGCGGCAGTAGGATTCGATTTCGGTGGCAAACCGATCGCCGAATTTGTCTTGCTTGGCTCGACCGATCCCGGGCAACCGTCGAAACGTTGTGGCGTTGCTCGGTCGAAGGCGGGCGAGATCACGCAAGGTCCGGTCGCTGAAGATGACAAACGCCGGCACGCCGGCTGCTTCCGCGAGTTCAAAGCAGACCCTGCGCAGGTGTTCGAACAAGCCCTGATCCACGCCCTGCCACGCCGCCGTCGCCGCGCGAGTCTGTTTCACCTTCTTGACCGCGGCTCGCACGAACTGAACGGCTTGCTGGCCGCGCATGATTTCCCACGACGCTTCGTTAAGCCTCAAGACGGGCATCGAATCTGTTGTGCGATCCAAGAACCCTTGATCCACTAGCTGGTAGACCCAATTCGTTAAGGTTTTCTTGGGCGTTCCCTTGAGAATTCCATACGTGCTGAGGTCTTCATGGCCGCGCTTGCGAATCATTTCGGTATCGGCCCCGCCAAGTACGTCCACCGTATGGCCCACGCCGAATCCGAAGCCGCTGCATTGCTCGACCCGTGCGACGCTCGATAGAATCTTACGCGCGATCTCGGTGGCATCCTGCATGCCCTCCGTCTCGTCGAGGCAGACGTCGCAGGCCTCGCAGTTTTTGGCGGGGTAGGATTGCCCGAAGTGCTCGCTGAGCGCGCCATGCCGACACTTTGGCACGTTGCAATAGCGCTGCATCTGTCGAACCATGGCCGTTGGTGCGGCCACGGCCGCTTCGGGGTCGTCCGCTTCAGCCGCGCTGCGCGCGATCAGCGATTGCCATCGCATCGCGTCCGCGCCTGAATAGAACAGCACGCATTCCGCCTCGAGCCCGTCGCGCCCCGCCCGCCCGGTTTCTTGCTGATAATGCTCGATGGACTTGGGCATGGTCGCATGAATCACACATCGGACGTTGCTGCGATCGATGCCCATGCCGAAGGCAACCGTGGCCGCAACCACATTCAACCTTTCGCTAGCGAACGCGTCCTGTGTGTCGCGCCGCTCATCGGCCTCCAACCCAGCATGGTACGCGCGGGCGTCGATGCCGGCGCTGGTGAGCGCGGCCGCCATCGCTTCGGTATCTTTGCGGCTGAGGCAATAGACGATCACGCCTTCACGCGGATGCCGACTCACCGCATCGATGACTTGAGCGTGGGCGTCGAAACGCGGCACGATGCGGTACGTCAAATTGGGACGATCAAAGACGCCCACGAGCATCAGCGGATCGGTTAGGCCCAGTTGAGCCGCGATGTCCTCGCGGACCCGCTGCGTCGCCGTGGCCGTGTAGGCGTGTACGCCCGCCTGCGGGAACCGTTGCTTGAGCACATTGAGTCGACGGTATTCAGGGCGGAAATCGTGGCCCCAATGGCTGATGCAGTGGGCCTCATCAATCGCGAACGATTGAACGTTCGCCTCTTGAAGCATATCGAGAAACCACGGCATCAGAAGGCGCTCAGGGGATACGAAGACCAGACGCCATTGACCGGCCCGAAGACCGCGCAGCGTTTCATCGTTGACGGATTTGGGCTGGCCGCTATGTACCGCGGCAGCGGGGTATCCGCAGGCGACAAGACCGTCCACCTGATCCTTCATCAGTGAAATCAGTGGCGATACGACGATGTCGGTCCGATCGGCCACCGCAGGCGGAACCTGGTAACAAAGCGATTTGCCGCCTCCGGTGGGCAAGACGACCACGGAATCCCGCCCGGCGAGCGTCGCTCGGATGGCTTCTTCCTGCAACGGCCTGAGTTGGTCAAATCCCCAATAGGATCGAACCGAATCCAGGATGGTTTCTAGCGGGACGTCCGCCGGAATCGCAGGGCGGGCATCTGTGGCGTGTGTGGGCGAGGGCCCGGGACGCGAGGAGGCATCGGGCGGCTGAAGCTCTGACGATTCAGATTCAACCTTGGATTTCGCAGATGTTGCCCGTCTCGATCCCATTCGTGCCAGCATAGCCACGGCACCGACGGGCGACAAGAAGAGCTCTTGGAATCAGACGCCTGCTTTGTGGAGTTTGGTATCGAAACCGGCTTGGTCCGAAATCCACCGTTTCGCCGCGTCAATCTGCGGCTTTGACTTTTTCCTCGGGAGTCTTTTCGGCGGCAGCGTCCGCTTTCTTGGGCGGCGGATCCTCGACTACCATGGCTGGCAAGACTTTCACGGAGGCGGTCAACTGATTGACTGCCACGAATTCTGTGGTGTTCCTGATCTTCCGCTCCTCAATCTTGACCGGGCCTCGTATGGCCTGCCGAAACGAAACCGCGCGTCGGCCGATTCTGATGGAAACCCCCTGGTTGATGGTGTTGGAGACCAGCACGTACGGGTTGCCTTTTGGCCCTGCGGCGGCCAGCATCTCGTCGCGGCGTTCCTCTCGATCCGAGATGTCAAGTTCCAGCGTATCGGCCTGAAAAGATAGCTCAGTCACGCGTTCTCGCTGCTGGGGCGAAAGTCGTTTTAGCTCGGCCATTAAGGGTTGGATTTTGCTCCTGATCCGGTCGGCCATCTCTTGCTTAGGCCCAATGCCCTCACGAAGTTTGTCCGCTTCGAATAGCACGTCGGGATGGACGCCGACGGTGATCTGCGTCGCCACACAAGCATCGCTTCCGAGCGAGTGTACCTCAACGCCTTCACGGGCATAGACCGAGCCGCCGATCACGGCACCATGTTCCGCTAGCACTTTACTCCCGCAATGGACGCGGCTGTTCATGATCTCTCGAGTGATCTTCACGTCGCCTTCGGCGTGAATGTTCGCCTCGTCGCAGAATCGGGCGACGACTTCGCCGCCGCAACGAATGGATCCCGTGCCGCGCTGGAGAATGCCGCCGCGTACGACGACCTCGCCGTCCGCCTCGATCTTGGCAGCCTCGACCGCGCCGCCAACCGTGATGGATTTCTTCGACGTGACTTCAAATCGATCATGGATGGTGCCGCAAATAAGAACGTCGACCGTGGAATCGATGTTTCCTGTCTCAAAATCGACGTCATGGCCGACCTTGAATAGCTCGTTGACGCGGACCCGCCCATCCTTAAATTCGACCCTACCGGCCGTATTGGCGAAGACGGCCTTGGTTTCACCGGCTTCGCGTCTCACGCTGGCATCGAGTTGCACGGGCACGGGCGTGTGCTCGGGCTCTACCTCTTTTCCGGTCAGATCCACGCCCGGAACGCCCGCCTGCGGGGCAACCAAAGTGCCGATCTTCTGATCGGCCTCTACCGTTTGAATGGAATTCAGGCTGTAGTAATTGACGGCATCGTCTTCCTTCCATTCCTTGTGCATTTTTTGGAAATCTTCGTGCCACACGAATGTGCCGTCCTGGCCTTCCACCGGGGCGCGACCCTCGGCGACCACAAACGGTTCGGTGATTTTCGCCGTACTCGACACCAAAGCGACGAACTCATCGACCTTGGCTTTCACGTCATCAGAAACGACGATGTGGGATTCTTGCAACGCCTTGATGATGGTTTCGGGGACATCGGATCGAGCCGCTTTCGTGTCGATGACCCGAAGGCATGCTTGCATGCGGTCCTCCGAGACCTCAATGGCAAGCCCGCACACCGTCTTTTCAGCACTCGTCGCCATTACATGTACTCGCCTGATTCCGAATTGATGACGCCCTCTATTCGACTCGCCCCATGGTCTTGAACGCGGCTCGCACACGGTCAGGCCGAAGGTGCCGCACGTCTGTTCGAGAGACCGCCAGGATCGAAGCGCGCGTATGGATTGAGAAGCTCCTTAGCGCACTTCCCTACACGGGTATCGTCGTACGCCGATAACGGGCTTAGCGCAAAACTTCCGTCCAATGAGTTGTCTTGGGCTGATAATATCGTGCGTGCGTGACCATCAGGGATGGGTGTTTAGGGGAAGGATTGATTTCGATGCTGCGGCACGCAGACGCCGCGTCGATCTGGCTGCCTGATTATGCCCGCCGACCGCGCGCAGCCGAGTGGCTCGGACATGATGCTACTGACCCGTGAAGCTCGGTTTGCGCTTTTCGAGAAAAGCAACGACGCCCTCGCGGTGGTCATGCGACTGTCCGGCGGTGGTCTGGAGCATGGCCTCATAATCAAGCTGACGCTGTAGATCGTTGCTCCACGCGGCGTTGATCGCCCGTTTGGTCAGGCCGATCGCTTTGGTGGGCATCTTGGCCATGTTGGAGGTGAATTCGCGAAGCCGCTCGGCGAAATCATCCGCCTCGACGACCTGATTGACCAGTCCGATGCGAAGCGCTTCCTCCGCTTTGACCTTACGGCCCGTGAAGGCGAGCTCCATCGCACGCGAGAATCCCACGAGTCGCGGAAGCATGAACGTGCCTCCCGAGTCGGGGACCACGCCCACGTGGACAAACGCCTGCACGAAGCTGGCCGCGTCGGACGCGATACGCAAGTCGCACACCAGTGCCAGGCTCGCGCCAGCTCCGGCGGCCACACCGTTGACCCCCGCGATGACCGGCTTTTCCATTGTGCGAATCGTCTTGACCATGGGGTTGTACAACTTGCGAAGGTGCCCGCCGAGTTCAATCGGCTCGTCGCCGGTGTACTTATCCGCCACCTCGGCCAGATCCTGCCCACTGCAAAACGCCCGGCCCGCGCCGGTGATGACGACACAGCGAACCGCGGCATCCTTGGCGGCATCCTTAACCGCCTTACCCAGCGCCTTCAGCAGGTCCGTGTTGAAAGCGTTGAGCACGTCCGGACGATTCAGCGTCAGCGTGCGCACGCCGCCGTCATTTTCCACCAATACGACAGGCTCTTTCTCAGACATGGTGCTTCCCCTACCGACCGGTGTAATTCGCTTTTCGCTTTTCCAGAAACGCCGTCATGCCTTCCTTTTGGTCCTCGGTCGCGAACAGCGAATAGAACAATCGCCGCTCGTATTCCAGACCGTCGGATAGGGAAAGCTCATCTACCGCGCCTACGGCGTCCTTGGCCAGTTTGACGGCCATGGGCGGTTTGGCGGCTATGGTTTCGGCCAGCGTGATCGCCTCGGCCAAGAATCGCTCTTTCGAAGTGACCCTAGTTACCAATCCGGCGCGATAAGCATCCGCCGCGGAAAGGAACGCGCCGGTGAGCACCATTTCCATCGCTCGATACTTGCCGATCGCGCGGGTCAGACGCTGAGTCCCCCCGGCGCCGGGCATGATCCCGATGTTGATCTCCGGCTGGCCGAACTGGGCGGATTCCGATGCGACGATCATGTCGCAAATCATCGCCAATTCACAACCGCCGCCCAGGCAGAATCCGCTCACGGCCGCAATGATCGGTTTGCGGATGGCCTTGATGCGCAACCACCGGGCCAGATTGTTCCCCTCGTACATGTCGATCATGGAGGCCTCGGCCATGTCGCCGATGTCGGCCCCGGCGGCAAAAGCTCGCTCGCTCCCCGTGATGATCATGACCCGGACCGCCGTGTCGCGGTCCCAGGCTTCGAGTTGCCCGATCAGCTCATCCATCAACTCGACGGAAAGCGCATTGAGCACCTTGGGCCGGTTCAACGTCGCGAGCCCCACGTGCCCCTTGATGTCGCATAAAATCAAATCGCTCATAGTGGGCGTGATTCTCGCGAAACTGCTTCGATTCGCAAGGCAGCGGCCTAACAGGACAGCGCAACTTCGTTCGGAGCGCAGGCTTCCAGCCTGCAAGACCCGCGATGATGATGCAGGCAAGATGCCTGCGCTCCGGGTTTGTGACGACTTTGTGCTGTACTGCCAATCGCGCCCGGGTTCGACACAGGCCCGCCCTCCTTGCCACATTCCGCGCAATCGGGTTAGATTCGCGGTTCGGGGTAGGGAATGTCCTATAACTCATTTTTGGGAGAATTCGTATGTTAGCTAAGCGGGCCTTGCTTAACTGTGTTTTCGTGATGGCGTTGGTTCTTGCTGGCGGATGCCCCGATGCGATGCAAATGCCGGATGGCGGCGACGGTGCGGGCGACGGAGGCACGCCAACCGGAGCAAAGGTTTTTTCCACGAGTCTGGCCGGGGACAACGAAGTTCCTCCGGTAGATGTGGCCGCCACGGGCACGGCCACGCTGACGCTCAACGCCGATGACACCGAAGTCACCCTCGACATATCGGGCACCGGCTTCACCGTGCCCGTGACCGCGATGCACCTGCACGGCGGTGCGGTCGGCGAAAACGGCGGCGTGATCCTGGACCTGACAGCAACACTGGTTGATTCAGGCGATGGAAACGTTACGGCCACCGGATCAGTGGCGATTTCCGCGGACGTTGTCGCTTCTATGAGGGACGGAGCTGTGTACTTGAACATGCACACCGGCGACAATCCGGGCGGTGAGATTCGCGGGCAACTTGGGCCCGCTTCCTAACGCAGCGATCAATGCCCAATGGCTGGGTTCCCGTGTGGCACAGCGGCGCTCCGCTGTGTCCACGGTTTCCGGGCTTCTGGACATGCCTCCCAGCCGAGGGCGGCTGGGCTACGCATGACGGGTCGGCCCATTGAGAAGACCTTGGCGCGGTGTTGGTGCCTTGGAAAGGTACTGCTGCTGCAGCTTCCTTACGGGCGCGGTTCGGTGCCCTAGTCGGGCTGCTTGCGTAGCTTGGCGTACTCCACCGGACGTTTCTCCATGAAGGCGCTGGTGCCTTCGTGTACCTCCGGTGAGGTGTTGTGCAGAGAAAGCCAATCGCGGGCGTGGCCGATCGTTTGATGCCAGGACATATCCCGCCAGTAGTTGAGCTGCTGTTTGGCGTAGCGCATGCACTCGGGCAGCTTGTCGATCAGCTTTGTACACATGCCGTCCACGGCAGCGTCCAACTCCCCGCGCGGCACGACCTCATTGATGAGCCCCCAATCAAGGGCTTTGGCGGCCGGGATTTCCTCGCAGAGCATGATAATTTCCCGGGCGCGTCTGTCGCCGACAAGCAGGGGCAGCCACTGCGTCGCCCCGGCCGCGGCCACGCTGCCTCGGGCGGCGCCGACTTGCCGGATGATGATGTCGTCGGCCGCAATGGCCAGATCGCACGACATGTTCATCTCATTGCCGCCGCCGACCACCATGCCGTTGAGTCTCGCGACCGTCGGCTTGCCGATGTTGCGTAGCCGCTCGTGCACGTCGATAAACGCCCCCATCCACTTCCAGTAACCCTCGGGGTTGTTCAGGCAATGGTCGTGCTGTTCGGCAAGGTCCGCGCCGGTGCAGAAGGCACGATCCCCTTCGCCGGTGAGCACCATCACGCGGATGGAATCGTCCCATGAGACATCCTCAAACGCCTGATGCAGCTCGCGTAGCGCAGGGAAATTCAAACAGTTGAGCACCTTCGGGCGGTTCATCGTGACCGTCGCGCGATGGGCGTTTTTTTCGTAGCGGATGTATTTGAAATCAAACGAGGCCGACGGTTTGGATTCTGGGAAGTCCATGGATCACTCCTTGGGGTCTGCGCACGGTTGTCATGATCATATTCCGAGCCGCGGGCTTCAGCTTGCGCGGCCATTCGTACGGGCGCGCCCTACGCACTCGGTGTCATGCACGTCCGGTGCACCGCGCGGGCTGAAGCCCGCGGCTCGGGTTTCTAGCGGACTGTGGCGCGCGCGGCGGGTCAGGCGTCCACATCGGCGAACATCATCGTCACGATGTCGCCGGCGAAGCTCATCACGTCCTTGGCGGCCGCTTTGCCTTCATCGCTACCCAGACCGGCCATGAGGGCCGCTTGGTCTTCGAAATACAATTCCGCCATGAGGTAATACTTTGCGGGTCCACCCGGCGAGCCGGTCATTCGCGAGATTTCCAGCTTCGCAAGTCCGGGCATCTTCCTCGCGAGCGGGGCGTGGATCTCGGTGTAATGCTTTTCAAACGCCTCCACGTCGGCGGGTTTCTTGTACAGGGCGACCAGTTTGACCACGTTCTAACTCCTTTGAATATAGGCTCTCAACGCTTCCTTGTTCATTACCACTTGAATCTGCTTCCCGCGGGCCAGCAAGCGATCGCCATCATAGGCGGTCACTTCGCAGATCACGCGGGGATTCGTCTCGGTCGTCACCTGCATCAGTTCCGCACGAACGCGGACGGTTCTACCAACCGGGCAGGGCGCCAGATGGTCTACGCTGACGTGGGCTCCGACTCCCTCCTCGTGTTCTTCCAGGTATTCCACTAGCACTTTGCGTGCGGCCAATTCCATGTGGTGCACCAGCGACCACGTCGAATAGCAACGATGGACGACCGCGCCGTCAAAGGCGGGGCACATGGCCTCGGTCACCTCGGCGGTCACCTCACGCATGATGCCTGGCTCAAATCCGGGTTTCATTAGCTCTGATCCGGGGCTGGCTACGATCCGTCGGGCAACTCGGCGGAAGTGTAGCCTCGACGGTGTCGGATCGCAAAGAGGGGTCTCAAACCGATCGGGCGCGTTTCAGAGCACCGGGCGATAGTCCGGTGACATCCTCTCAGAGCACCTGGCGCTAGCCTGGTGACATGCTGTCGCGGGCGGTCCGCAGGCTTGCGCCAGCGGCTCTGATCGGCGCACCCATCCCGCGTCCGCCGTCCCGAACCCCTGGAAGAAAGCCGTACCTCAGTCGATATTGACAGGGTTTTCCAGGGTGGTACGATGGCCTTCTATGCGAAAATCGATGCTAACCATCCTAATGATCGGGTTTTACGCGGGGAGTGGCCAAACGGTGCCGGCCGCGCCGATGCCCAAGATCGCCTCGGCGACGTGGCAGTTGGATTTCGCGTTTGACGATCCGCAGCGAATCACGCTGAAGGGCCCCGGCGACAGCGAGCCGGCGACCTATTGGTACGTGCTCTTCTCGGTCACCAACAACACCGGTCGGGATTTGCATTATTATCCTTCGTTTCGCTTGGTGACTGATGCGCTTCAGGTGGTTGAAGGGGGTGCGGATATCGCGCCGCATGTTTACGGCGCCATTTTCGACCGACATCGGAGCCAGTCGCCCTATATCACGGAGCCTTCTCGCATCACCGGGGCGCTGCTTCAGGGCGAGGAAAACGCTCGAACATCTGTGGCGGTGTTTCGGATGTTCGACGCGAACGCGAGCAAGTTTACAATTTATGTCAGTGGTCTTTCCGGGGATGTAGAGCGGGTGAGCAATCCCGATTTCGATCTCACTCGTCCGGAATCCGACGCCAACATAAGGTTTTTTATGCTGAGGCGCACTCTGGCCATCGACTACGGTCTTCCCGGTGACGCTGAAGCGCGCTTCAAGGCGACGCCCATGAGGCGGAGTCGCCGCTGGGTCATGCGGTAGTTGATCGCACCATGAGGCGATTCCTCGAATTGAACTCAACCCGGAATTGAGACAACCACAAGCAACGAAATAGGCACAAGCAACGAAATAGGGAGCGGACGCAAATGGCACATAAAAAGGGACAAGGCTCAACACGCAACGGACGGGACAGCAATCCCCAATTCCGAGGCTTGAAACGATATGCCGGTGAGTCGGTGATCGTGGGGACGATTCTGGTGCGGCAATGTGGCACGCATCATCATCCTGGGCACAACGTAGGATGTGGCAATGACTACACCCTGTTTGCGCTCAAGGACGGCGTGGTGCGATTTCGTGGCAGCAAACGAAGCGGCAAGGTCAAGATCGACGTTATTCCGCACGAGGCTTAGCACGCCCGAGCGACGGGCTCTGAAGCATTTTGCCTCCGCTCCAGGCAGGATCGGCAGGGCGAGGGCCTAAACGGAACCCCCGTATCAGGCAATGCGTTCTTCATCTGCCGCACAAATGCGCGGATTCCTTGAGGGTGGTTTTGGCCGCCCTTTTTTTGTAGAACAGGCGAGTCGCCGTTTTTCGGGTATCGATTCGCCGCGGCTGTTCAATAGCCGCCATGCGTCAGAGCACCCGCTGGTGATTCCATGTTTGTCGATCACGCTGAAATTCATGTCAAAGCCGGAAAAGGGGGCGACGGTTGCCTGAGCTTTCGCCGCGAGAAGTACATCCCGCGCGGCGGTCCCGACGGCGGTGACGGCGGTGACGGCGGTGGTGTCTACGCGGTGGCGAACACCAACATCGAAACTTTGCTGGACTTTGCCGGAAAGCACCACTGGCGCGGGGGCAATGGGCAGCCGGGCATGGGCAAGAAGATGTTCGGGAGAAACGGAACCGATGCCATCCTCGATCTTCCATTGGGAACCCTGATTTTCGACCAGGAGACGGACCTGCTTATCAAGGATCTCGCTGAGCCGGGAAAGCGCGTTTGCATCGCACGGGGCGGCAAAGGCGGCAAGGGCAACGCCAGGTTTGCTACAGCGACCAACCGGGTTCCATACGAATTTGAACCGGGGGCGGACGGCGAGTCGCGATCGTTGCGGCTTGAGCTCAAGCTGTTCGCCGACGTCGGTGTGGTCGGGCTCCCCAATGCCGGCAAGAGCACCCTGCTGTCGCGCCTATCCAAAGCCAAGCCGAAGATCGCGGATTACCCGTTTACGACCCTGCAGCCGCAGCTTGGCATTGTAGAGCTGTCCGGTGGGCGCCGGTTTGTCATGGCGGACATCCCGGGCCTGATCGAGGGGGCCCACACGGGGGCCGGGCTCGGCGACGAGTTTCTTAAGCACATTGAACGGACGCGCATCATCCTTCATGTAGTCGATGCGGGTTCCGAGGATTCAACCGACGCGCCCGCGGCCAACTACGAAATCATTCGCAATGAGCTGGCTCGCTACAGCACGAACCTGGCGGGCAAGAAAGAACTCGTCGTCGGAAGTAAGGTCGATCTCACCGACGCCGAATCAAAAATCCACGCCTTGCGGGAGCGAATCGGCGTCGAGGTACTCCCTGTCAGCTCGGTTACGGGGGAGGGGTTGGGCACGCTGACCGAAAAGCTCTGGGCGGTTTTGGATCGCCATAAGAATGAAGAAATCCTGCCGGTTCCGGAATCCTTGCCGGTTCCGCCGCACAAGAGGTTTGAACATGATTCGAATTCCGGCGATTGATCCCGAGGCCCCCATCCTGGTTGTTGGCGTGGGGAATACGAACACAAGCGTGGCCACGTGGACCGCAGATCAGCTGAAGACACCGCTTAGCGCACGCACGGATGATGCATCCGCCATCGAAGAAATCCTCACGGCGCATATCGATGCCCTAGCCAACGGCAAGCCGGCGGCAGTGGTTATGGGGTCAGTGGTCCCTTCCGCCGCCGAGCGAATCGCGGAATCCGTTGAAGCGCGCATCGGGAAGCGAGCGCTGAGGATTGGCGAATCGCTCCCGCTCCCCATCGATTTATGCGTTACCGACAAACGGCAGGTCGGCGTGGACCGGGTTTGTGCGGCGGCGGCGGCGTATGAGAGAATCCAAGCGCCCTGCGCGATCGTTGACTTCGGCACGGCCACGACCGTGGATCTGGTCAACGAGGATGGCGAGTTTCTCGGTGGGGCGATTCTGCCCGGATTGCACCTTCAACTCAAAGCGCTGACCGAACATACGGCGTTGCTTCCCGAAGTGGAGCCCGCGTTTCCGGAGCTGCCTTACGGACGCAATACGGCCGAAGCGATGCAGACAGGCGTGTGTCGGGGTATGGCCGGCGCGGTTCGGAATATCGTCGAGGGCTACGCCACGACGCTGAACCAATGGCCTCAGGTGGTGGCAACTGGCGGCGACATTGAATTGATGAGCCCCCATTGCGATTTCCTGGATACGCTGGTCAAAGATTTGACGCTTTATGGCATTGCGTTGGCGTATACCAAGCATCTCGCTGAAATGGGCGCATGAGAAGCTCACTGGAAACCCGCTGCGTCCTGCTGACGCCGCAGGGCAGCGGCGCTATTGCGGTTGTCCGGGTTGAAGGCGAGCGCGCCGACGAAATCATCTCCAAGGCGTTTACGCCAATCGGAAGTGGGAGTTCTCCCGGGCAAACGGGCCGAATTCATTATGGGACGTTGAATCGAGGCGAGGAAGTCATCGACGACGTTCTCGTTTGCCAAATCGTGGGTCAGCCAAGATCGGCCTGGGAGATTTGCAGCCACGGCGGGGTTCGGGTGGTTCAGCGGGTTATCGAGGTGCTCTCAGCGCTTGGAGCGCGGCTGGACACACCGGAGGGGAGCCGGGCGGAGGCCGGGGCAATGCGAACCGCTATCGAGCAAGATGCCGTGGCAGCTATGGCTCGCGTTAAGACGGTAGTCGGTTTGCAGTTTCTCGCGTGGCAACGAGCCCACCTGGAAGATGTCCTCCAAGGGCTGGCAGAGCGTTGGACAGCGGATCCCGACGGCGTTCTGGTTGAGCTCCGTCAAATGATCACGCGGGAGCGGCAAGCAAGTTTGCTTCTTGATGGTGCAGAGGTTGCGATCATCGGCCCGCCCAACGCCGGAAAATCAACGCTGCTCAATCGCCTGGTGGGCCGAACCGCTACGTTGGTTTCCTCGACACCTGGGACCACACGGGATTGGGTCGATATCGACGTTGAAGTCCAGGGCGTCCCGCTCCGGCTGATCGACACGGCCGGTCGGCACACGGCGGGCGCTTCCGTAGAGCGCGAGGCCATTCGACGGGGGGTTGCTGCGACCGGGAGAGTCGATCTGTCGCTTATCGTGGTTGACGCCAGATGTGTCCCAGATCAGGACGCATGGGCTGAACTATGCGCTCATATTTCCCCCGAGCGATCCATTGTCGTCCAAAACAAGATGGACCTAATGCTCGAGGTCACAAAGCCTGTAGGGCACGAGGTTGTTCCGTTGCAGCAGCCGCCCGAGCGGCCCCTGCGACGGCGCGTTCTCCTGCCAAACGCATTGGATGATCCCAACGGAAAGGAAGCGCTCCGTCCGAAAGCAAATCAAGACCAAGGTCATGCGGCAGCGCAATCCCCCGCCCTACGAGACGGGTCTCAGCCTGCCCTGCGAAGCTGGGCCCAAGCGGATGGCGCCGTGTCGGTTTCGATCTCTGCCAAGACCGGCTGGGGCATCCCAGCGCTCGAAAACGCGATGCTGGGCGCCCTGGGGGTTGATGGTAGCCTGGTGGGGGTACCTGCATTCTTCTGCGATCGACAAGTGGCGATGGCTCAGCGCTGTGTAACCGGGGAAGCTTCGCATTCAGGTGATCGGGCCGATTTGATTCGTCGATTGATTATCGGATTGTGAGGTTCGCGCGGGCAGCCTAGAAGGAAATGGAGCGCCTGCAGGTCCGCAGGCTCGCGCCAACAGCTCTGATTCGGCGTACGCGTCCCGACTGTGGGGGTAGCGAAGGTTCCCTCAGGCGAATTCCAGCCCGTTGGGTCTTGCCAAGCACTGTTGGTTATGGGACATATCTTGGTTCTCTTTGGCAGCACATTTTTTTTGAGTGGAACAGTCTGCGGCTGGCCCCTAGAGTTTGAAGTGGAGAGCTGTGACTCGGGTGTTTTGGTTCGAGGCGCCTTTCTGGGTGATTGTCTTTCGATGAGCGTATCCAAACATGGCTGAACTCGCTGATTCTCAGTTGGCCCGCTTGGTAGTAGAGCGAAAGCTCTGCACCTCCAACGAAGTGGAATTGGTCCGCGCCGGCCTAAATGGTTCGCCAGATTCGCTTGAAAAAGCCCTGATCCAGCAAGGCTATTTGACTCGCTCGCAAATCCATCGCCTCACACGCTCGATGGATGACGATTCCCTCTACCGTCCCGCCCAGCAGATTCCCGGCTTTCAGATTCTCAGCAAGCTCGGGCAGGGGGCCATGGCCGTCGTGTTCAAGGCCAAGCAACTCAGCCTGGAACGAACGGTTGCGATCAAGGTCTTGCCCAAGCGGTTGAGCGAGAATCAAGAATTTGTGGATCGCTTTTATCGCGAAGGTCGGGCGGCCGCCCGGCTTAATCATGCCAACATTGTCCAGGCGTTCGACGTCGGCGAATCGGGCGGATACCACTATTTCGTCATGGAATACATCGACGGCGAGACGGTGTACGAGTTGCTGACGGGGGGCAAGCCTGCTTCTGAGTCTCAATCGCTCACGATCATGCTTCAATGTGCCAGCGCCCTAGGCCATGCTCATGAGCAAGGGCTGGTTCACCGTGACGTCAAGCCCAAAAACATCATGATCAGCAAAACCGGCGATGTGAAGCTGGCCGACATGGGTCTGGCTCGCGAGGTGGGTGATTTTGTGACGGCGACGGCCGAGGCGGGGCGTGCGTACGGCACGCCCTATTACATCAGCCCGGAGCAGATTCGTGGCGAAATTCACATCGATGGCCGGGCCGACTTATACGCCCTTGGCGCTACGTTTTACCACATGGTCACGGGCAAAGTCCCGTTTGATGGCACGACGCCATCGGCGGTCATGCACAAGCATCTGAAAGATCCTCTGGTCCCCCCGGACCATATCAATAACGCGCTGTCGTCCGGGGTGGGTGAGATCATCGAAGTGATGATGGCCAAGAAGCCGGAAGACCGGTATCCGAGCACGACAGAGCTTATCGCCGATTTGGAGGCTGTCGCCCAAGGGGAAGCCCCGTTTCAGGCGAGAAAAAAGTATGACCATGGCCTGCTGGAGACCCTGGCGACCAGCGGAGAAATCATCAAGCCATCGACAGAGGAAGAAGATGAGGCGACGCGGCACGCCGGGAAAGTCGGCGTCCACTGGGTACTCGTCATTGCAGCGCTTTTTGTGGTGTCTCTGCTGGTGAACGTGATTCTGATCGTAACCCGCTAGCGGCTTGTCGAACATTTCTTGACCGATTGGCTCAGCCATCCATCTGTAGCCCAGCCGCCCTCGGCTGGGTAGTTGCGCGTAGCCTAGCCGCCCTCGGCTGGCTAGCGGTGTAGGAACAGCGGGGGGCCACTGTGCTACGTCGGATACGCAAGCCCACCGGCGCAAACACTACTGCTCGGAGCTAGTCTAGTCGTCGCAGCGGGTGTTCTTGGTCAGTAGGGGCAGCGGGTCCGGATTCTCGGCTCTTGCACGGTGGTAGTATCGGACGCGGGCGGCCCAATTCTCGGACGCACCCATGCCATCGTCAACGTGGCGGAGTTCCGCTGGAACGAGTTCCATACATAGCTTGAGGGTCTCGCCGGCGGTGATAAACGATTCGAAATGTTGCTCGAGATTGAGTGGTGAGTCTTCGAATTCCATCCCAGGCTTCTCTTTGTACCATATCTCCAGCTTAAGCGTTTCCACGAAATAACCATGTGTCTCGGTCACCCAGAAGTCCAGGCGGTTTTTCCCGCTGGATTGGTTGACCTCAACTTGAACCTGAAAATCAGGCTTTTCCGGAGGCTCCTCACCCGGCAAGTCTCGAGAAGCCAGTGACGATTTCACGATGTCGAGCCGCTCTTGTTCCTCGGCTGTGAGCTTAGGGCCATCGTCCTCAAGCGTAACCGCCTTGCTCGGGTTGGAAACTTTGATGGCCGCGACCACGGCAAGGATTCCCGCCATTCCGAGCAGAATTAAGAGTCGTGCGCGCATTAGGACTGGCTCCTATTGTTTCTTCAAAAAAATGGCGATTCGTGCCGGGCAGCGGACCAATCACCCTTGCTCCACCGGGCATTGTACTTCCGATTCGTCGCGAAGTCTCTTTTTGCGATCCCCCAGTACGACCGCAGCATAACCACGGTGGCGAAAGACGGCAAGAATGGCTGTTCGGTTTTGCGACACGAGCAGCGAGTCGCCCGCCCGCGGGAGCGCTGTAGGGCGCCGCTACACGACTGGCGCCGCATCGCTCTGCCCTGGGCTGACATGTAGCTGCCCCCCTGGAATGAAGACCTCCCGTGTTGCTTCCCCATTGGAATGATCGTTTGCCCCCCAATTGGGTATGGCCGCCCTCATTTCTGGTCACGCCCCTTTGGGCATCCGACTGATCCAAATCCATTGACTCATGGACCTTGCAGGCGTACGCTACCGGTTTTCGGTGGGAATTTGCGGCGTCGTCCAAAATGACCGTTCGAGTGGGCTGGGATGTGAAGGTGATGGCGGGCTTGGTGCCTCGAGCTACGCTCGTATTATTGGGACTGATTGTGACTTGGCAGCCGGGATGTGTTTCTCGGCGCGCTGGGGCCGTGGCGGGCGATCTTTCACCATCGCGACACCCCATAGTGACCGATATTCCGGTGCCTCAGGAGTGTGTCCTGGTAGATCGGTCCAGTGAGGATTGGTCCGCTGGCCCGTTGCGGTACGTGCGGCATCGGTACCGAAGTCGTACCGGCGCTACTGCGTTGCGGCTTTTTTTTCGAAAAGAGATGCCTTTGTCGCGGTGGGCACCGGTCGATGAATGTTGCATTGCGGGCCGTTGCACGATGAAATTCGAACGATTTGGGAAATTCGAACGATCTGGGGAATTCGATCGTTCCACGGAACAATGCACGGTGTCTATTCAGGAAACCAAGAGTTGGATCGGTTCTCGGACGATCGTTGAGGTGCTGGTGGCGCCCAAGGTCGTAGCGAACACGAGGCCTTAGGAAAAACAAGACAGGGCAAGAATTCATCATGAAATCGGAACGACGTCACGAACTGCGCGAAAGCGACCTGGTCCACGCGATTGAAACGGGCAAGCACTACCTGGGCGGGCACGGCAAGCGGGTCGGTATGTTGGTGTTGGCGGCCATTGCAGTCATTGTCGGTACCAATGTAGTTTTGAGTTCACGCGCCTCGGACGCAACGGATCGATGGCGCAAGCTCTGGGTGCTGGCGTTCGATTCGCCTGAGGTTTCAAAACAATCGATGGGCACCATGCTGGCCCTGGCAGACAGCGGTGACGATTCCCTGGCGCTTCGCGCGTTGCTGAATCGTGGTAGTCGGTCGCTGATCGAAGCCAGCAAGGGAGACTCGCTCGACCTCGAATTCAACAAGATTGCTCGCGACTCGTTCGAGAAGATGCTGGCGCGGTTTGGCAACAACCCGGTTGCCCAAGGCGTAGGGCACCTAGGGTTAGCGACTTGCGAGGAAAATGAGTTCTCCTCGGACTCGAACGAATCTCACAAGGCTGCGGCAAGCGAGCACTTAAATTCAGTACTCAAAGACGAGAACTTGCAAGCGATGCCGTTTTATCAGGTCGCCCTCTCGCGACAGGCAAACCTCGACGAGGTGTTCAGAACCGTGGTGTTCGCACCACCGCTTCCACCTGAAGTGCCTGTTGCGAAAACAGGCGACCAAGCGGGAAACCCGCCGGTCTCGGTAACGTTCGAGCCGACTGCGGCACCGACTGCGGCACCGACCGTGCCGCCTACCGCCGCCGAGTCGAAGGCCCCGGATAAGCCGGAAGCCGAAGCGCCCAAGCCATCCGAGGACGACAAGTAACGCTGCCGGCCGCCTCCCCATCCGTGGAAATGAACGTGCGGCATGGGACGCCCAAGCGCCTTGCCTTGGACTTGTCTGGTCAGCGTTCGGTATGGCCTTTCGGGGCAAAGCTGCAGGCTCCGCCAACGCGGCATTCGACGCTGCCTGTCGGGCTTTTCGTTTGGGCGATGTCGGTCGTGCTTCTCGGTGGCGGGTGCAGGGGGACCGGGCCGTCTTTGATCCAACTCCAGGTCCGCGCGGCTTCTGATGTACAAGACCATGGGATGTTGGGCCAACTATCCGCCGCCGCTTCGACCGGTAGTGTCAGTGGCGTGGCGCTCGATGGCGCTGGCAATGAAACGCTCGGATTCTGGTTGGCCGTAACGCCGGGGCCACAGCCGGTCAAGGTCCCCGATTTCCATGTAGGTTCTCTGCAAGGCGTTGGGACCTCGATTGATGCCGCCCATATTTCCCTATTCCGTGTACATCCGGTAGCGCTAGCGGGTTGGCCCGGTTGGCATATCCGATCCATTCCGCCCTCAGCTCGCGATGCTTCGCCGCTGGACGTGCTGGTGCCGCTGAGGGCGCCGCGCGGCGGATTGCCTGGGGTTCTGAAGGCGGGGCAGACCTATGTTTTCTGGGTCGATGTCGCCATTCCCGCCGATGCGTTGGATGGCGTATACAACGGGGAAATCGAGATCAGCAGCCAAGGCCGGCCGATGGCCACGGCCGCTATCCAACTAACGGTCTGGCCGTTTGTCTTGCCGCAACGAAGCGATTTCGTGCTTCTTGCGCCGCTGGATCATCGCGCGCTTTTTCGGCATCACGTGCAACGGGCCGGCAGACCCTATTGTCCCTTAAGCGACGACTGGCGGCAGGATGCGGACGTCGAACGCTTGGATGCCTTATTGCTGCGAACCGTCAGGATGCTGCGCCGTTTTGGATTGACGCCGGTGCTTCCGCGGCTTCTTCCGGAGGGTGATCTTTCCGGTCGCGGCGACGTGGCCCTCGATTGGACGGCCTACGATAGAACGGTGGGGGGGCTGTTGGAGGGGACGGCGTTTGAGCACGGCGAACCGCTAGCGGCCTGGCCGCTTCCGATCGAACCATTCCTCGCCGGTCGACAGGCAGGTCGGTCTGGTTCGGGACACAAAGCCAGCAGATGGCAGAGCCGGTTCGTGCGCGCCTGCGCGGATCATTTCGAGGATCGTGGGTGGCTTGATCGTGCGTATGTCTTGCCCTTGGCAAACGATCTATACGATGGCCCCACATTCCTGGAGATCAACAATCTTCTTTGCTCGCTTCGCGATTTGGATGCGCGCATTCCGTTGGCGTCGCCCTATTTTCCGCAGGATCCGATACCCTTTGGGTGGGCATCGTATGCACCAGACGTGCTTTGTGAGGGGGTGGACATTTGGGCGCCGGCGGCCCAGCATTTCGACCCGGCCGCTATGGCGCGGCAACGCAAAGCGGGTCGCCGCGTGTGGATGCGTTCGGATCGGCCGCCCTTTTCCGGAACTCCTTCGATCTACGGCCCGGCTTCCTGTCGGGCCGCGTTGGGCTGGCAGGCATACGCCCATGGCGTTGAAGTCGTACCCCTGGGAGGTGTCAACGATTGGCCCGCCGCCGGAACCCATCCCACGCCAGCCGATTGCCTTACCGCGGATCCGGCTGCGTTGATATTTCCTGGCGGGCCCTTCGGCCTGGACGGTCCGGTGGCGTCACTGCGTCTGGTACAATTGCGTCGGGCGCTTGATACTGGGGCATTGAGAACACTCCTGCGAAAAAACGGGCTGGGGCACATCCCCGAGGCGTTGGCGCCGGCGTTGGGCGGCGCCGTGGGCACTACCGCCTATGCAACCCATTTCGCCGACGGAAAAGCCGCGGGGTGGCCAGCCGATGATCGCGTGTTCGCGCGAGCCCGGCGCTTGATGCTCGATGCTCTGCTCCAAAAGCTCAACCACCCCTGGTTTCGCGATCCCCGGGCGCAGGCCCGCCGCTCGTTGCAGTGGCGGCGGTTCATGGATGGGGTTCGCACCGTTTCGATGCAACCGCTAGGCGCGAAGATTCGTGTCCCTGCGAACCCGCGGTCCACTGGATTGCGGATCGAGGCGTCGATCCTGATCGAAAACCATTCGCGTGCCAATGTGGCGGGCACGTTGAGATGGGTTGATCATCCCGTGCCGTGGACCGCACCGCCCGCCTACCCGGTCAAGGAACTCCTGCCCGGTGCGTCGCGCCGCGTGGTCTTATCACTCGAAACGGATCGCATTCCGCAGGGTAGCGATGGGCTGCTTTTTCCCGCGGTGGAATTTCGAACGCTTGGCGGGGTTGCTTATCGGACGCCGGTACGCATCGCAAGTGTGATGGCCGAGCGAGCCGACACGCCTCCGCGGATCGATGGATATCTTGATGACTGGCCCATCGTGGTGGGCAACGCCGCCGGCGGCTTCTCGCTGATCAGCGGCCCGCCGGGATGCGCGCGGGGCGAGGCGTCTTGCCAGCCGAAAGCGGCCACGCAGGTGTTCGTCCGCGGGGACGAGGATCATCTTTACGTCGCGTTTCGGTGTACGGGTTTGTCGGGTCCAT
This sequence comes from uncultured Phycisphaeraceae bacterium, assembly GCA_964651325.1. Taxonomy (GTDB): domain Bacteria; phylum Planctomycetota; class Phycisphaerae; order UBA1845; family UBA1845; genus JADFOB01. Next base: position 5,200 of record CAZYXP010000032.1, on the reverse strand, counting down.
CGATCGGCGGCAACGAGGTGGTGTACGACGACATGATCCCGACCGGTGGGGATTTGGTGGAAGTCTTGATCGACCCGCTAAATGGTGTGACGCGAACGCCTTCCGATCTTTACCACATTGCCATCAAGCCCTCTGGGACGGTGCTAACCGAGAAAGGCATCTCGTTGAAGCCGGCCTGCGGGACGCACGAGCCCTGGCCGGTGCAATTGCGTTACGCGGTGAAGGCCAATCCGGACGGGTACAACGTTGAAATGGCGATTCCCATTCGATCGCTCGCCCAAGGCAAGCGTGGCGTGGCGACTTGGGGTATCAACTTCTGTCGGTACGACGCGGTCCATCAGGAATACGCCACCTGGTCCGGTGCGGTCGGCAACAGCTACGATCCCCTTTCGCTGGGTACGCTTATCTGGGCGCTGCCCCACGGCGATTCGCGGTAGCCCGGGCCAACTCCACGATGAGCCCGGGCAGTGCCGGATAACGCAACAGCGGCTCATCGACGATGACAATGCCCTCGGCATGGCGCCGGACAAACGGAAGCTCGACACAGTCGGACGGATCCAGCCTGAGTTCCTGCGGCAGGCCCATGGCGTGGGGCCCAGCGCTGATCAAGAACGGGGTCACAATAATGGAGCCACGGCCGCACCGCTTGATCGCCGTGTTCACGGCGGGATCATCGTCGATAAACGCGTAAACCGTTTGAGTCCACGGGCCTAGCTGGTCTACCGCCTTGGCCGTGTCTATGGTTTGGGCTCGGCTTCGCGGGTTGCGGCGCGTTCCGTGGCCAACGACCACCACGATGGCCTCGGCCGGATGAATGTGGTGTTCCAAGCACAAGCCTTGGACGCGGCGGGCGATTATCTTGGGGATGGCGTCATGCGTGCCGAGCACGGGGGTGATGGTCATGGCGACGTCATCGAACCGATGGTTACGCCGGAGGGCCGACGGCAACACCTCGCCGGAGAAGTAGCCTTCGCTCGTCATGAGTGGAACGACCGTCACGTCGTCGGCGGTTATTTGATCGAGCACGTCGGAGAAAGAGGGCGTGCCTTGGTGGAAACAGGCAACCACCTCGTCGAATACCGCGCCTTGCGAGATGGCTGCTTTTTGGGCGGCTGCTGCGATCGATCGGATGGCCTCGTTGACCTCCGCGTCGTGATGGGAGCCGTGGGCCGCGAGAATCAAACCACCCGCGGTGGGGCGAAGGCTTCGTCGCTGATCCGGGTGCCGTTGTGTGTTTGCCATGGACGTTTGGCGCCAGTCAGATACCTTCACCGCCGTGCAAGCCGCACTCGGTTTTTTCGGAATCGGTCCAGCGACCGGCCCGGGTGTAGTCTCCGGGCGCGCTGCCTGGCACCGATCTCGTACAATGAGTACACCCTACGGTTGGATAGCCTTGCTCGTGGAGGGCGTTGAAGGGGACATCGTGATCTTGGATGTATTGCCATATCTCGGGGCGTTCCCATTTGACCAGCGGACTGAGCTTGAGAAGCTGATAGCGCCAGTCCCACTCGATCATTCTGAGATTCGCTCGGCTGGCCGACTGACTTCTACGAAGTCCGGTAATCCACACATCGACATCTGCCATGAGCGAAACCATGGGATCCACTTTTCGAATCTGGCAGCAGAGGTCCGGATCGCTCTTCCAAAGCTCGGGGCCGTGTTTTGCTTCCTGCTGTTCGGGCGTCAGCGTTGTGCCTCGGTTGACAAACTCCAAGTGGGGGTAGCGCTGAACCATGCGGTCGCGCAGCTCGTGGGTTTCCTTGAAAAAGAACATGGTGTCGAGGTAGGCGACGGTCATCGGTCGGCCCGATTGGGCGTACATATCGATCAGCGCGCAGCCTTCCATCCCAAACGAGGTGCTCATGATCACGCGCTGGTCGGCAAAGCGATCCATCGACCACGCGATCAATTCCGCTGTCGGTGTTTCCTCCGAAACCGCACTCAACCCCTTGCGCTCCGCCATGTTCATGCCCACGATACTATCCTCTCCGCTGCCTGAGTCTCGCTTCGACCGACTGTAGGCTGTCGTGCGATCAGCCCAAGAAAAAAGCCCGCCGGAACAATCCTACGGGCTTTCGCATTCTTAGCAGTCAAATACAAATCCCGTCAGGTTGCTCCTTGGGTGCAACAACAACAGCCGCAACAACAATCCTGACGAAAGCAACTCACGTTTTTGGTCCCTACGCCAACCATGCAATCGGCCAGCAATCTCAAACAGCACATCTTCAAACTAGGCAACGCTGCTGTCGGCAACGCTGCTCAACCTGTGAAATGATACTTGCCGTGGGTGCCCGTGTCAACGAGCGATAACCCCATACGTCCGTAGATGCGTGAGGCGTCGGTTTGACACGTGCATGGGAAAAAGCCTCAACCCCACGCAATGGCTACTTGCGCAGATCAAAGCTGACGACCTGTTCCAAGCTTCGGGCAAACAGGCGACCGCCCGAAATGACCGGAACCGTCCAGCATCGTCCGCTAAGTATTTCCGCGGTTAGCTTCGGTTCAAATCCCTTCGGCGAAACCCCCGCCACCTGCAAGGATCCCTGCTCAGTCAAGAGGTATAGGTGATCCGCCGCCGCCACCAGCGTCCCATGCTGAATCCTGGCGATGCTCCAGGCCTCTTTGCCGGTCAAGAAATCAACGCATTTCAGCGCCCGTTGATCGCTCGAGTAGAGATGGCCGTCGTTGTAAATGCATGATTGAAACTTGTTGCGCAGCACGCGGCTTTGCCATACGGGGCTCGCCGAAAGGGCATCCCCTTCCGCGCTCAGCCGGAACAAACCGCATCCCGTTTGATAGCCCGACGACAGGAAAAGGTAATGATCACGTACGATGGGGGCGGCCGCGTTGACTTTCCAAGCCGTCGACCATGGGATACGCAGCACGAGCCGTCCGGTGACCACGTCCGCTATGATGGCCGATTCCCCGGAAAAACCCATCACGTAATGTTTGCCCTCAAACGTAAACGGATAAGGCGTCGCGTAGCCCGCTGGGTCGGTTCCGCACCGCCACCGGAAGTCACCGGTTCGCCTGTCCAAGGCCACGAGCGTGCCCTCCTGTTGCCCTCCGGTGGCGATGGCGAGATCACCCTGAACGAGGATCGAACCGGCATACCCCCAGGTTGGCGGGTTGTGGAACGAATGAGTCCAAACGGTCTTGCCTGATTTGGCATCCGCGCAGAGCAATCGGCCATGCGCACCTTGAATGTAGACCCGGTTGTCGTTTACCGTGGGCGTTGCGCGCGTGCCGTTTCCATGGGTGTTCTCATAGGTTTTCTCAATCGCCACATCCCAGACGATCTCACCATCCTCTGCCTGAAGGCAAAACAGGCGTTGCTCGTCGCTTTTGGTTCCGCAGGTATAAACGCGATCTGCCACGACGGCGAAGGAGCTAAAAGCGGATCCGAGATTACGCTTCCAGACCAGCGGCAGCGGTTCCTTTCCAGAGACCCGCAGCCCGGTTTCCTGAGAAATGCCGTCGTGATTTGGCCCGCGAAAGTTGGGCCAATCCTCGCCATCGGCGGCCGTGGCGCCTGATGCCAACGCGAATGCCAAAGCCACCATCGTTGGAGAAGACACACCCCTCTGGGCAGCCCTGGCCATCCTGTGCCACGTCCATTGCGTTACGTTCAACATACAAATCACTCCAGTCGGAACTCAGAAACGTGTCGAACCCGGGCGTTATGCTAGCAGAAATCCGCTGGAACCAACGCGCGGCCTACTCCCGTTTTCTGCGGGTGTGTGGCCTGCGATTGTGGCAGGGGGCATCAACCTTCAGGTTGATTGAGCGCCGATCTTTTTTTCCTGCAGCCTGAAAGGCTGCGCTGTAGTAGCCGTGGGTCCGTCTCGGGCGGGCCCACGGTCGCCGCACAGCCCATGAGATTCGACCCTCGATGGGTCGGCTGAGTGCCATGTCGCGCGGATCTCACAGTAAGCCGCACCCTTTCAGGGTGGCTAGGTTGGATGGCGGCGCGATCCGGGGGCGGCGCTACGCTTGCCCCCGGCTACTTTAGAGCAGGCCTCCAGCCTGCAATCACCACCGCCGACACGGTCATGCACGCATTGTGGCATGCCACGCGTAGGCAGGCTCTACCGGCTTTCTTGCTCGGTTGCGGCGGCAAGAGCCGCCCTATCCATCTGCGCGACCTACGATGCCACAGGAAATGGTCACACCCTTCTACGGCGGCCGGGCCGTTGATGGGAACCGACCGACGTTTTCTTCTTCACCGATCCCCCAATAGCGATGCGACGTCCCGGCAGGTCGGCCCCCGGTCCATGTGGTCGCGGGGTCTTCGTCATTGCCGGTGTGCAGGTATACATGGCATATTCGCAGACCAAGAAGCGCCGGGGCACCGGCAGACCGGGCCAAGGCGAGATTTGAGCACCGGCCGGGAATAAATCAGCGGTCGCGACGGTACCCCCAATCGAGTCAGGGAAGATCGATGCAGACTCAAAGGTGCGCAGCAAGTGACCGTCGTCGGCCGTGTCGCTTGTAAGCCATTTATTTGCAACATGTTAGCTACGAGAATTCCATGAGTGAGAGAGCCAGTCGACCGTCCTCGGCTTCCGTTCCAGACAGCCTCGATGCGTACTGCCTGAATGCATTCGGAAATGCTTCATGCCGACGGCGGTTTCGCAAGCGCGCTGAATGCGAGTTGGGCGAGATCGATGCCGGCGGGCGGGAAGCCGAGCTAGCGTTGTTCAAAATGCTTCGGGCGGTTGAGTGGTACATCGAGCAGCATCGAGACGCGCTGTCACAACCGGGCGGAATTGGGAAGGAATTCGCATTGCTCCGCGCGCGTCTTGTCGATGCGCTCGTTAAGCAGAATACTGGCTTGGTGTATGCCATGATCCAGAGGCGCCAGATCAACGACGTGGATCGGGACGATTTGATCAGTAACGGTCTGTGGGCGTTGCTGCAATCGGTTTCCGGCTTTGATCCATGGAGGGGATTTCGCTTCAGCACGTACGCCTGCACCGCGATTGCCAACAGCTTCCGGCTCCTTGCGCGGAAGCATCAGTTGAACCATTCGCACCTAGCGCGATTAAAAACCGTGCAGAGTCGGCTTCCCCGAACCGATGCCAATGAAGCCGATCTCGACCGGGAAATCATGGCGGAGCAATTGCACCGGACGTTTCACGCCAATCACGCTGAGCTTTCCGGCGTTGAGCGATACGTTATCCGCCGAAGGCTCCTCGGT
>CAZYXP010000031.1:10027-25906 GCA_964651325.1 uncultured Phycisphaeraceae bacterium | reverse complement strand
CGCGGGCACCGACGATCGCCGCCTCGATCCGCCTGAGCCGCGGGCTTCAGCCTGCGCGGCCGGCGGACTCGTGTGGCGCGCTGGTTCGCGACCCCGCGCAAGCCAATGCATGCGGCTCGGAATGGAGCATGCAGTTCAAAATGGGTTGTGCGGTGACGGTGGGTCCGCCGGGAGCGGGTCGATTAGCAGTACAGCGCAAAGTCGTCGCAAACCCGGAGCGCAGGCATCTTGCCTGCATCATAATCGCGGGTCGTGCAGGCTGGAAGCCTGCGCTCCGAACGACCTTGCGCTGTACTCTTAGGAAAGTCGTTTTTTCAGGAGATCTCGAATGCCTGCGGATATCGATACGGTTGTCACAAAAACAAACATTGGCACCTACCCCGTCCGAAGGGGCAAGGTCCGCGACATCTACGACCTCGGCGACGAAATCCTGCTGGTCGCCACGGACCGGATCAGTGCGTACGACGTCGTCCTGCCGACGGCCATACCCGGCAAAGGGGCCTTGCTTACGCGGATTTCCAAGTTCTGGTTCGATTTCTTCGCCGAATCCATTCCGCATCATCTCATCGAGGTAATCGACCAATCCGCCCCCAAAGGGCTTGAGCACGCCATATCCCAGCTCACCGGGCGGACCATGCGATGCCGAAAAACCCGGGTTGTTCCGATCGAATTCGTCGTGCGGGGCTACATCACCGGCTCGGGATGGAAGGATTATCAGCGCACCGGCTCTGTGTGCGGGATTGAGCTGCCCGAGGGACTGCAAGAATGCGCGAAGTTCCCCGAACCGATCTTCACGCCGGCCACCAAGGCTGAAGTGGGCCACGACGAGAACATCTCATTTGAGCAAGCGTGCGAGTTGGTCGGCACGGAATGCATGACCGGGCTTCGGGACAAGAGCATCGAAATCTACGTCAACGCCGCCGAATACGCCCTGTCTCGCGGGATCATCATCGCAGACACGAAGTTCGAATGGGGCGAGCGGGATGGCCAGTATCTGCTGATTGACGAGATTCTAACGCCCGATTCGTCGCGATTCTGGCCAGCAGATGAATACGAGCCGGGTCGCGACCAGAACAGCTTCGATAAGCAGTACGTGCGTAACTACCTGACCACCCTGGTCGAGGCCGGAACCTGGGATAAGACCCCGCCCGGACCGGAGCTACCGGCCGAAATCGTGAAAAACACAGTCGCGAAATACAAGGACGTGGTCGAGCGGTTGACGAAGTAAGGCACGGTGACGCTCGAAACTGACGACATAGGCTCTCCCCGAACCGGCTTTAGCCGGCGCGGCGGTGGGGGTTGGTCCAACAACCGCCTCAGGAAAGGTGCGACTGCTCTGGCGTGAGGCAAAAGTGGTGAGCCCATCCAATGAACCCAGCGCGGACGGCACAGCACACGAACGTTTGCTCATCCAATCCTTTGTCCGGCCACAGAAGCGCGCCAGGTTGATCTCATTCCTGCGCAACTCGAAATTGCGCCGAAAGCTCCTCAATTCGCTTTACCATTTCAATGACTTGGACGAACGATTTGCCTACCGCGTCCCCACAGCCGAGGATTCAGCAGAGGGAATCAATCGACTCTTGAAATGTGAAGGTGCGCCTGATGCATGTTGGGTCATGTCCACCGACGAATCGCTAGATGGTAGGAACCTGCCGCTAGACGAAGCGATTTCCGCAATCGTGGGCTGCGGTCAAGGAAGCTTCGTTTCCTGTATTCCCGGAGAGCTTGCTTACCACGAAGGTGAGACACCTCATGAACGGTACGTGCTGAAGCGTACGAGCCGAAAATAGGGGGAGGCAGAGCGCCTAGCGCGAGCCTGATGACAATCTGCCACGAAAGGTCCGCGGGCTGGCGCCCGTGGCTCTGTTGCGGCTCGTAAGACCCGCCCCAAACCTACGCCGTCTGGAGCACTTTCGCGGCCTTCTTGAGCGCATCGACCTTGTTGACCTTCTCCCAGGTGAAGGCGTCGCCTTCGCGGCCGAAGTGGCCATGGCGAGCGGTTTCGAAGTAAATGGGGCGGCGCAGGGCGAGGTAATCGAGAATCTCGGCCGGCTTGAGGGGGAACACATCGCGGATGATGCTGCCCAGATGAACTCCGTCGAGTTCGCTGCTGCCGAACGTATCCACGCACACGCTGACGGGATCAGCTACGCCGATGGCGTAGGCAAGCTGGACTTCGCATTGGCTGGCGAGCCCCGCCGCCACGATATTCTTGGCAATATGCCGGCCCATGTAGGCCGCCGATCGGTCGACCTTGCTGGGGTCTTTACCGGAAAAGGCGCCGCCGCCGTGCCGACCGCGACCGCCGTAGGTATCCACGATGATCTTCCGGCCGGTCAAGCCGGAGTCGCCATGCGGCCCGCCGATGACGAATCGGCCGGTCGGGTTGATATGCAGCGTGATGCTGTCATTCCACATTTTCGGATTCTCGCGCTGGATCACCGGCTTGATGATCTCGTCGCGGATCGTATTTTTTGCGGCCTCGGTCATGTTCCCCGTCTTCGGATCGATGACCTCTTCGGTGTGCTGCGTCGAAAGCACCACGGTATCGATTCGCGTCGGACGACCCTCCTCGTACGCCACGGTCACCTGAGACTTGGCATCCGGACGAAGCCACCCGATCGCCCCACTTTCGCGCAATTCGGCATGCCGCTCGACGAGCCGATGCGAGAGATGAATCGGCAGGGGCATCAGCGCCTTGGTCTCGTCGCAGGCGAACCCAAACATGAGCCCCTGATCGCCGGCGCCCTGCTCGGCATGAAGCCCCTCGCCCGCGGTGACACCTTGAGAAATGTCCACCGACTGAGGATGCAGCGCGCGAAGCACCGCACAGCTTCGATAATCAAAGCCGATACCCGAATCGACATAGCCGATCCGCCGAATGGTGTCACGAACTGTTTCTTCCGCTCGACCCAACGCATTGGTTGCTTCTTGATTGTGGACTGTCACCTCACCGGCGATGACAACGAGCCCGGTGGCCACCATGGTTTCCACCGCCGCGCGCGCGGCCGGGTCGTGTTCGAGCAAACTATCCAAAATCGCATCGGAAATCTGATCGGCCACCTTGTCCGGATGGCCCATGGAGACCGACTCGGACGTAAAAAGATTCGCGTTCTCAAATTCCTGCTGGGTCACCGGTCAACTCCTCCGCACGCGTGATGTGTGCTGTAATTCGCTCGAACAAGAGCCCTTCGTACAAGACGCGGTCCAGAAACCGCCGCCGTGTGCTTATATTATGGGCCGTCGGACCACACCGCAACCTACTGATTCCTATGTTATCGGCCTTTGAACGCACTAGTCGATCTGGAAAACCAGCGCCAACGCGGCCCATAACTCCGCCTCTGGCCACGTCTGCGCGGCTGAATCTTATCCAGTCGCGCTCATGCGCTTCCGATAACCCCGTTGAATAAGAGTCAACGGTTGCCCGCGGGCAACGAAAAAGAAAGGGCATCCGTGCGCGTACTTTTGGTCAAACCCAACAACCTCAGCGACCACATTCAGCCGTCGCTTGGCCTCGGCTATCTCGCCCAGCAGATACGCCGCGATCACGATGTGGACATCTTCGATTGCATTCGGGAAAACACCACGCCCGCGCAGCTCGGAAAGATCATCGAAGCCACCCAACCCGACGTCGTTGGGGTTCAGTGCTACACGTTCGATATACCCAATACGAAAAAGATTCTTCGGGTGGTGCGGAACATCTCGCCGGAAATCACGACGGTCGTGGGCGGCGCGCACATGTCGTCGGACGCGCGACACGCCATGATCGATTTCGGAGCCGACCTGGATTTCGGCTTTGGCGGCGAGGGTGAACTCGCGTTTCCCGTATTCCTCAGCGCCCTGGAGAAGCGAAACAAAGCGTTTGCCGACGTGCCCGGTCTCGTCTGGCGAGACGGCGACCGGATCAATACGAACCCGCAAGTACTCGTGGACGATCTTGATGCGCTTGGGTTGCCCGCGCTGGATTTGATCCGACCGGATACCTATCCAGAATCACAGCACGGCGCATTCTACGAGCAATTCCCCATCTCGCCGATCATCACGACTCGCGGCTGCCCCTACTCCTGTACGTTCTGCTCGGCTCCGATCATCTCGGGCAAGAAGCTACGGCACCACAGCGTGGAATATGTCCGCGAACTCATGCTCGTGCTCTATCATCGGTACGGTATTCGCGAGTTTCACATCGTCGATGACAACTTCACGATGGACATCGAATACGCCAAGTCCGTGATGCGCATGATCATCGCACTTGATCTGGGGGTTTCGCTGGCCATGCCCAACGGCATCCGCATGGACTGGCTCGATGACGAACTGCTCGAACTGATGAAGGCCGCCGGCGTCTATGTTGTTTCCATTGCGGTCGAAAGCGGCAACGATCGCATCCTCAAAGCTATGAAGAAATCCACGACGGTCGCCAAAATTCGAGAAAACGTGGCGCGGATTCGCCGGCATGATTTGGACATTGCCGCGTTTTTCATCGTTGGGTTTCCCGGTGAGACACGCGAAACGATTCGAGATACCGTGCGGCTGTCCCTCGAACTGGACCTGCTCCGGGCCAACTACTTCACCTACCTGCCGCTACCGGGCACGGCCAGCCACGCCCAGCTCGTTGCGGACGGGGAAATTGAGAAGGTCGATTGGGACCATTTCCTCTTCATGACAGCCGCGTACGTTCCGCAAGGCATGACCCGTAAGGAGTTGATGAACATCAAGCGCCTCGCGTTCCTAAGGTTCCACTTGCGACCGCGCATCTTGATCCGCATCCTGCTCGCGGTTCGATCGTGGCGCCATTTCAAATTCCTGGCGCGACGATTCTATCATTGGGTGCTGATGACGCCCAACCCCGCCATCGGGCAGATCAAAGACAAACGCTCGTGGTTCAGCAAGCTCGCAGCGCGCGTCACCGGCCTGTTCCGGGAAAAAGCCCCGCAACCGGTACCACAGCCCGAGACCATCAGCGCTTCGCCTGCGGTGGCAAGCGTGGCCTCGCTGGGTGAGCCGATCGCAATCGATCTCGGCGGTCACGCCGACGCGCCTGTCGTTGCTTCTTCCCGCTCCCCAAGAGCATCCATAGCAAAGGATCTGCCGGACAGAGGCCTGACTGGCGCCCAAGACGAGACGCGTTCCGACCTCTCCTTGCCCATCCTCAAAGCTTGATTCCGACCGATCCGAGCGCGTTTCATGAGCGAACGGGTGCTTCTGCCCCACCGATTGCGGGGGGTCTGTCGTGATCATCAGGCGTAACGCTCGCCCTTGCCCTCCCAACCCGAGAATCCGCTAGGTAATTTAGCCAGCACGAGCAAGCCTAGCGCCAATACGAGCAACCCCCAAGTCGATACGGTTGGTACGGCTATGGACTCGCAACCGTCAGGGATGCCGTTGCCGTTGGCGTCCTCGTTGTCGTCAAACCCCTGACACAGATCGTCGGTGTTGCAGACACCGTCCCCATCAGTGTCGTTGGGGTTGTCCAACGGGCAGAGGTCGCAGAAATCCGGAACGCCGTCTGCGTCAAAATCCAGAGTGTCATCGCTGCCGGGACACAAATCGTCGCTGTCGCAGACGCCGTCGCCGTCGGTGTCGTTGGGGCTATCCAACGGGCACGGGTCACAGAAATCCGCCACGCCGTCGCCGTCGGAATCCAGAGCATCGTCTCCGCCGGAACACACATCACAGGCGTCGTCCACGCCGTCGCCGTCGCTATCGACCAACGAACACAACCCGCCCGGAACAAACGCATCCGGCCCACCAAACAAGCATTCGTCGCGGGTAACATGGTCCAGGCACGTCGTCGAATTCGGTTCGTGTCCACCGCAGCAGCGGCCCGGTACGATGGTGATCAGCGCCGGGACGATATTGCCGACCGGAATCAGGTTGCCATCCGTGTCCCGCACGAGTGACCGAACGGGGTCAAGGCCGAGGGCAAACTGTCCTCGGGCGCCGCCAGAAACCTCCACGGCAAAGGTCATGGTGTACGCACCGTCGGGAAAGTCGCTTTCGACGGCGTCGGACCCTGCGATGACAACGCAACCGCAACCGATCTCATTCGACACTCCGTCGGGACACGGTTCCAACACGGTGCATCCACAAATATAGGCGAGTGCATTGGTCTGGATGAAATCCGGACGCTCCGTCAGCGCACCCGTGCAGATTCCCGTGTCATGGTTGGTATGATTGCAGGGCACGTCTAGCGGCGTCAGTATTCCAGCTATGTCCGACTCGTACGTACCACAATCGAGGTATCCCTCGGCAAGGCGAACAGCCGGCACGCCGTCGCCGTCCTGATCCCAACCCGAAAGCAACACATCGACGGCCACGGTTTGCCCCGCCCCGTAGAGCGTGATCTCGTTTTCCGCGGGACCGGCCACCCAATCCAGCCCCTCGATCCCACTCGCGCGGGCCGGAATCAAACGATACGTCGCCCCCGATCCACCGCCTTGAGCGTACAGGGCAATTGGGGTTAGCGCCAGCGTCACCACCAGAATACAAGAATAGCGTAGTCGGATCGTTTTCATGTCGGATTCCTCCTTCCAACAGAGTAGCACGGACCAAATCAACGAAGTGTCGGCAAATAGAGGTTAGATGGCCCGGCCGAGAAAGTCATTGGGATACATGAATAGGGCGCTGGAAAGGCTTGATTCGTGGCCGAAACAGGCTCAAAGCGGTCGCGGGAAGCAGGGCTCGCTCGGTGCCAGGGCTTTGGTCGTCTCTTTCAGTCGCCGCGCGACGGACAACCCCCGCCGTCGCATTTTCCGCAAATCGCGCCGCTGAACGCGCAATTGCATCAGAGCCGAGGTGCCATTGGGATCCTCGCGCAACAGCGCGCAGCGCCGGCCCTCCGTCAGGATCGCGAGCGTCCGGTCCACACTTTCCGCGGCGTACGCCTGAAGCAATTTGTCTGAAAGGCGCCCCTTGAGCGACTGCCCCCACCGGTCCACGCGCCCCCGAAACGCCTTGTGCGCCGCCAGAGCGTTGATTCGATCAAACACGATGCGGTTGAAATCGTAGGGGAGAAATGTATCCGTGATGCGTCGGGCCAGCGCAAGGTGATGATCATCCTGGTCGGCCGCAATCAACTCCGTAAGCTCGATTTGTGACGCGTCGGCCTGAACCGCATCGGCACGCAGCTCCCAAAACAGGTGGCCAAAGCTGACCGACGTTCCGCTTAACAACACCTGCCTGGGCACGAACTTCCCGTGCGCAACCGTGTCGGCAGCCAGATGCGACAGATAGCCATAGGCAAACGCCCGGTTCCGGTCCGATTCCGCAGCCTCGAGCAGTCCAAAAGCCGTGGACCAGTGGTGGCAGAATTGTTTTACTTTGCTCAGTCGTTTGGCGAACACGATATCGGCCGCGATGCACCCGTACAGATAGGAACTCCGATGGCGGTAAAGAACAGTGGCAATGGCGGCGGGAAGGAGCGACGCTACATCCAGCACGCAGCCGCCGATCCCTACATGGGTGACCGGCCCCCATGCGAAGGCGTCGGACGGCGGCAGAAGCAGGACTAGCCCGGCCACCAGACACGAAAAGCGGAAGCGGCTCTTTGCGCCTTCCCGTGTGCCCGTTGTGTCTGTGCCGCCCAAGACCACGCCTTCCTGCTCGCCGCACACCGATCGCCCGATGCACGCAGGACAAGACCGGCGGCAAACACGATTCCGGGCACCGGACGCTAGCCCGGTGACATCCTGCCGCGGAGGGTCCGCAGGCTAGCGCCCGCGGCTCTGAATCCGAGAAACCATCCCGCCAAAAGCGTCACAGACCGCCGATCCTGTCACGGTCCCGCTTCAGCTGCCGACCCTGTCGGTTGACATAGCGTATGTCACAACTAGACTTTATGGTTTGGTGCAGACGATTTCAAGCGGTTTCCAAGTAGGAGTGCTCCGACGTGACCGATGAGCAGCCCCACATCACGCTCACTAAGATTAATGGGGTCGATGTCGTCGACTTCGAAGATCGAAAGATCCTGGAGGAGTTCACCATCACCCAAATCGGCGATGGACTTGCAGAATTAATCGACGGGAAACCAGAAGTAAAGCTCTTACTTAGCTTTGCGAAAGTAGAGCACCTCTCCAGCGCTGCCTTGGGCATGCTTATCAAGCTGCACAACCTGGTCAGCGAAACGGGGGGCCAAATGAAGCTCGCGGACATCAGCGAGCCGATTTTCGAGGTTTTCAAGATCACCCGGCTCAACAAATTGTTCAAGATTCACGACACAAAGGAAGACGCCTTGCGAGACTTCGGTTAGGGCTTCGCCGATCAAAACCCGACCAAAAACCGGTAGAAAACCGGTCTATCGCACAGCACTTTGCCGGGAGTCTTCGGTCGGCTCGCGGTTTCCCAACACGGCCAGCATACCATGACCGACGACCATCCAGATCAGAACAGGCCAGATCAGAACAGGCCAGATCAAGGCACGCCGGGTTACGATAGGTCGCAACGCGGGGACGCCACGTTCGAGATCTGCGAAATCGAAAGCGAAGCCTCGAAAATCTGGATCCCAAGAGAGGCCATCCTAAAACGGCTCAAACAATTCGCCTTTGACGACAAGGCCATCTTCGCGATTAAACTGGCACTCGAAGAGGCCATCGCCAATGCTATCTCACATGGAAATGACGGCGATTGCACGAAAAAAATCACAGTTCGGTATTCGGTAGACGACCGGCGGGCCGCCATCATTGTCAACGATCAAGGCTGCGGGTTCAAACCGGAAAACGTGCCTGATCCGACCCAGCCAGACCGCCTGTCTGTGCCGAACGGACGGGGGATCATGCTGATGCGGGCGTACACCGATGAAATCGAGTTTCGCAACGATGGGTGCGAAGTCTATTTCGTCAAATACCGCAAATAAGACGTGGCCACCCACAATCGCCCGACATTATCGGTCTTTCAGTTCCGGAGCTAATACAGAGAGAACACGCCTCAATCATGAAGATTCGACGCACAACCTATTTTTCCGGCCAGGTTCAGGGCGTCGGATTCCGCTACACGACTCAGAGGATCGCCGCCGCTTTCGAGGTATCCGGATTCGTGCGCAACTTGCGCGATGGTCGGGTGGAACTCGTGACCGAGGGCGAACTCGACGAGATCGACCGGTTCCATCTTGCCCTGAGCGAAAAAATGAGCGAGAACATCGCGGAGGCCGCGTCCACGGACGACTCCTTCCTCGGCGAGGACACCGATTTCTGCATTCGAAGCTAGCGCTGACTTGGCTCGGAATCCAGTGTGCCATCCAGTACGCCCCCTTTTTTCTTGGCCACCCCCCAGCATGGCGGGCAGCCTGGCGACAACGCACCACCGGCAGCCCCGGTGACCAAACCAGAAAATCCGCCAAGAAAATGAGTAAGATACTTGAAACAAAAACGATTTCTGACTAGATTCGACAATGACGGGTTTGGACGTTTCGTTTTCATTTGGTTCTGGCACCTTCGCCGCAAGCATTTCAAAGCAGGCGAGGGTGTGACGATTTGTGTTTTGGAGTTGGCTGGTTACCGCGCGTTTGACGGAAGGATCCGCTGCGCATGGTCGGCAGTTGCGCCGCGCGTCCTGTCGCGCGGACCTGCGGGCCTGCAGCGCACCGGGTTCGGCGACATGGTTGTCTCAACTCGCGTTGATTTCCGTACAAGGGCGTGATCGGGAAGGGAGCAGCCCCATGTCTGGAATGACGTGCATCCGTAGTACCGTTTGCGTGCTTGTTATCGAGGTCTTGTCGGTGCCATCGGCCATCGCCGGGTTTGTTGATGTCAGCGCCGAGCGGGGCATTGGCTCCTATCAAAATGAAGAGGGGCACGGATCGGGCGCGGCGGCGGCCGATTTCGATGGTGACGGAGACATCGACATCTTTGTGCCCCAGGCGGCGCTGCTTCCGAATTTGCTCTACCGAAATCTAGGCAATGGTTTTTTCGAAGAGATCGCCGCGGATGTGGGCCTGGCATCGACCGCCAGCAGCCGCGTCGCGATATGGTTGGACTATGACGGCGACCAGGATCAGGATTTGCTTGTCGCCAACGATGACCAGCAAGCGCCTTCGGTGTTCACGCTTTTTCGCCAAGGCGCCGACGGTACGTTTGAAGACGTGACCGCGCAAGCCGGACTCATGATTCCCGCCGTCGTTGTGTTTCCGGAGACCCATCATTGGGGCGCCTTGTGCGCCGGGGACATCAACAATAACGGTTTCCTGGACGTGTTCACGGCCCAATGGCCCGGCCCAGGCCACTTGCTGGTAAACAACCAAAACGGCGGATTCGACGACATTTCGGATACGAGCGGCGTGTCGGTCTCCAACTCCGGGCACCAGTGCCTCATGGCCGACTTCAACTCCGACGGTTGGTTGGACATTTTCCTCGCCGTCGATTTTGACGCCAACGTCCTCTGGATCAACCAGCACGACAACACGTTTGTCAACCAAGCAGCCGTCGCGGGCATCGACAACGCGATGAATGACATGGGCGCAGCGCTAGGAGACTACGACAACGACGGCGATTTCGATCTGTACATCACGAACATCTACATGCCGCCGGATGATCCGCAGGGGTACAAGCACAACATGCTCTATCAAAATAACTCGGTGGGCTCGACGCTCAGCTTCACCGACATTTCCAGCGCGATGGCAGTCGAGCAGGGGCATTTCGGGTGGGGCACGACGTTTTTGGACGTGGACAACGACCGCGATTTGGATCTGGCGGCCACCAATGGCTGGCGGACGGGGCAATGGGTCACCGATCCGTCGCGGCTGTTTCTCAATCCCGGCGACGGAGTGAGTGCGTTTGTGGACGGCTCGACGCTGTGGGGGTTCGACGACACAGATTGGGGCAGCGCGCTGTTGGCCGCGGATTTCGATAGGGACGGCGATCTCGACATGCTCCAAGTTTGCATGGATGGCCCACTGAGGCTTTGGGACAACACAGGCGACCCGGCCGGCGAGGCGAACAACTATCTGGTTGTCCGCCTGGAGATGCCGGGGGGCAACAGGCAAGCGATCGGCGCCGTCGTGCGCGTCCAAACGGGCGGCACGACCCAGTCGCGATTGATCTCCACGGGAACCAGTTATATGGGCCAGGAACCCGCTGAGGCGTTTTTCGGCATGGGCGACGCAACATTCGCGAATGCGGTGACGGTCGAGTGGCCCGACGGTACCACGACGGCGTACGGCAGCATCCCGGCAAACCGGGTTATCACCATCAATCAACTCAACGGCGTGCCGTTTGCGATTCCTGCCGTTTCGACGTGGGGCGTTGTGGCCACCGCCATGGCGTTGATGGCCCTGGGGACGACCGTTTTTCGTCGCCGACAGCCTGTTCTTGCCACAGCGGGCGGCCCATCGTAGCGTCGGGATCGGTCGCCACGCATCGCGGCGTGCGGGAAGCATTGTTTGAGCAGTGAGGGAGAGAAGATAATGATGAACCATCCGTGGATTCGACGTCGATTGGGCAACCTCTTGCTGACCGGACTCGGGACGTGCGCGGTGGCCGCTTGGCCCGCCACCGCGCTGGCTGCGGCTCCGTTTACCGAGGAAGCCGTCCCGCGCGGTCTTGTGTATGAAATGCAGGCCTGGCCCCAGACGATGGGCTACCTTGGGTTTGGCTGTGCATTTGCGGATCTGGACGGCGACAGCGATCAGGACGTCGTGCTCCTGGGCCGTGCGGATGGAACGGTCGGGATTTTCGAAAACGATGGATCGGGGCATTTCATCGATCGTTCGACCGGCTCGGGCATTGCGGCGCTTGAGGCGGCTTCGTCGCTGGCGATCGCGGACTACGACGGAGATGGGCAGGTAGACATCTATTTTACCCAAACGGCGCGCAACGCCGACATGACGCCCCTGCCGAATCTGCTGATGCGTAACGTGGGCGGTTTTCAATTCACAGACGTAACTAGCTCGGCCCAAGTGGGCGATTTGGGCGACGGCAAAGGCGCTAGCTGGGGTGATTTTGATGGGGACGGGTGGCTTGATCTCTACGTGTGCAACTATCCTGGGATCATCGGCGGCGCCAACACGGCCAATTTTCGCAATCGATTGTACCGCAACCTCGGCAATGGAGTGTTTCAGGACGTCGCGCCGGCCCAAGGCGTGAACAACGAAGGCAACAGCTTCGAGGCCGTGTGGTTTGATATGGATCGAGACGGGGACGTCGATCTCTACCTTTCCAACGACCGCGGGGCCCTCGCTCCCTTCCGGCACAACCAGCTGTGGGAAAACGTCAACGGATCGCTGGTCAATGTTTCCGCGGGGTCCAACGCGGATCTCGCGCTTGATTCCATGGGCGTCGCTTGTGGCGACTTCGACGGCAACGGTTTTGGTGATCTATACTGCACGAACATCCCGGGCGTTGGGGGCATGGACAATCCGCTCCTGCTCAATCAAGGTGGTGGCATGTTTGTTGAATCGGGCATCGCGGCGGGGGTTGAGAACGCGTCAAATGGTCCTTCGTGGGGATCGATCTTTTTCGATGTGGACAACAACGCAACCATTGATCTCTACGTCAACAACATGTTCTTGGACAACACGCTCTACAGCTTCTCAGGCACGTTTCCGTGTACGGAAATGGCCGCGGTTTATCAGGCGGCCGGCAGCACGGGGGCATCATTCAGCTCCGCAATCGCGGACGTCGATGGGGACGGCGATCTGGATCTTCTGCTTAACAACCTTGGCCCCAACGGACTGGGCGCCAACGTCGAGCTGCTGATCAACCACGAAGGAGAAACGAGAAGTTTTGTGCGTTACGAAATGGTCGGCGTGGGCAACAACACCTTCGCCGTGGGCGGCAACACGGATACGCGCGTCGGAGCCATCTGGCAATTCCGGGAAATCCTGGCCGGCGGCAACAGCTACAACGGCCAAAACGAGCAAATCATGCACGTCGGCCTCAACACCGCCACGATCATCGACGAGGTTACGGCCACCTGGCCCGGTGGGCAGATCACCCGAACGCTGACAAATCTACCGGCCGGCTTCACCTGGACGCTTTACCCGCCTGGTCGGCTCGGCGACGCCAATGATGACGGCGTCGTGACCCATGAGGATTTCCCGACGCTTGCGGCCTGCTACGAAACGGCATTCATCCCCGGTTGTGAGGTGATGGACTTCGACGGGAACAGCCAGTTGAACACCGCTGACTTCATCGCCTTCCTAGCAGCACTCGACGGCCCGCCCAACGATTGCAACGCCAATGGCATTATCGATTTCGAGGAGATCCTCGCCAATGGATCGCTCGACGCCGATCAGGATGGTTTGCTGGATAACTGTGCGCTGGGGCTCCCCATCCCAAGTATGTCGCAGTGGGGGTTGGTGATGATGCTCGTGGGAATCGCTACGTTCGGCACGTTGGTCTATTCGACGCGGCGACATGGGATCGTATGAACTGATCGCGAGCGAGGTTCTCAATACACGCGGGTGATTCGGGCGCCAGGGTAGTAATACCGGAGGATTTCCCCTGCTTTCTTGCCAGAGCGGGCTTGCCCTTCCGCGCCCCACTGGCAAAGACCCAATCCGTGACCGAACCCCCGGCCATGGCTCAACACGAGCGTGGATCCTTCAACGCTCATGTCGAATTGCGTACTTCGAACCTCCATCGGCCCCAACGCCAATCGAAACCGCTCGGCCGGAATCGTAACGGAAGCTCCGGACGAACCGGTTACCCGAATCTGTAGGGGCCGACCAAGCTTTGTCCGCTTGGACACGCGCAGCCCAACGATTCGGCCCAACGATGCCATGCGAGAAATCTTGGGCGCAAGACGCTCATAGACCTCTGAAAGCGGCATTTCGACCGGACCCCATCGGTACGCGGTCTTCGGCGCGATCTTGCAAAAGTCGCAGAGTACGCCTCCGCGCAGAGGAGGCACGTCGTCACGCTGGCCGAACATGGCTGCGGATTGCGAAATCCCACCACACACGGCGCTGTAATATGTTGGAAAAAGATGATCGCCTGCGGCGTCCCGCCAGGTACAGACCAGTCCGCTCGTATCCGCCGCGGCCCGTTGGGCAAGGTGGCCGACAGGCGTAGGAGCCACACCACGGTAGACCTGAGATTCCTGGCCGTTGCCTACGTCATAACCGGATCGATTTCGGCGATGCATCTGATCGAGCACAAACGTTCTGGCGACAATGGCCCCAACGCGCCGCGTCTCACGATCAAAACCGGCCGGGAGTTCGACCGCCACCACCGACGCGACGTATTGCTCCACATCGACTTCATTCACGATTTCCAGCGTGCCCTGAGCGCCCCGCTGCAAAACGATCGCACCCGGATACCATCGCGCAACCGTGGTGCCGCCCGTGCCGCTCGATGCTAGCTGCAACGGCGCTCCGGACTCAGCCTCAAACCGCACCGGCAGCGTTCGTGTCGCGCCTTGAATCGAAACATGGGAACCGTTCGCGAGCCGCGCCCCTTCGTACCACTTCTCGGCCGCAAGCGGCACGGGCGCCGCGTCACCAGCAGCGGCGAGCGAGATGGCGGCTCCCGATCGAATCCGAAAACGGTCAATCTTGGCACCTACAAGGACATGCACCGGACGCAGCGGGGAGGCTGCCATTTCCACCGACGGTATTTGGATCGACTCATTCTGTGCGGCGACGGGTTCGCAACCTACAGGCACGACGGCAAGAAAAAGGCACGCCGCGAAGAGGGATAGACGGGGAAGCGCGCTGTAGCTGGGTGCGATAGAAGAGCAGGGTGCCATAGAAGCCTCAACGCTATCCGCGCCGGAGCCCTGCCCGATAGGTCTTGGTCCCCTCCCTGCGAGGCCAAGGTAATGCCGCGGGAGACGAGGAATCGCGACCGAGGCTAAGGTAACGGCGCCGGCGGCTGCGGGGCAATCGCCCCTTCGGTACCTGAGCTTTTGAACGATAGACCAAAAAGCCCAAGGGCTCGCTTGATCTCGTTGAGCGACGTTTCGCCAAAGTTCCGCGTGGAACTCAACTCCGCCTCGGAGTGCTGAATCAGATCGCCAAGCGTTAGCACGCCGAGCCTTTGAAGGCATTTTCTGGATCGAACCGAAAGCTCCAAGCTTGCTACCGGTGTCGCGACCGACCGAGCCGCACTTTCGGGTAGGGCTGTCGAAACGCTGACCGGGGTACTGGTCTCATCCGGCACCGCAAGCCCCTGGCCCAACCCGAGCCCCTTGTGCGAAAGCATCGCTCTGATTTCGTTCAAAGACGTTTCACCGAAATTCTTGTACGACAGCAATTCCGCCTCGGACGTCCGCAGTAAATCGCCAAGGGTATGAATGTCCATCTGACGCAAACAGTTGCGGCTGCGGACGCTTAGTTCGAAATCCGACACCGGCGTATCCAAGATGGCGTCGTGCTTTTCTTGCTCGCGAACTTGGCGCTCGTCGTACACCATGTTGTACGAACTCTCCACTGACTTGAGAAACTGGCTGGCCCGCACGTGGCCGGGAAACTCGGAGAGCACGTGGCGAAGGCAGCGTTCGGCCTCCTCGAGCCGATTGCTTTCCTCATACAGAATCGCCAGATTGATCAGCGCGTTGACGTGGGTAGTTTCAGCGCTGGTACATTTTTCATAGAAACCCAAAGCCGCCGTATCGTCGCCCAACGCATCCCACAGCAAACCAGAGCGAAACGCGGCTTCGGCATGATCCGAGTTTTCTTCGAGCGTCGTCGCGTAGCACTCAAGAGCGCCTTCGCGGTCGAATCGCACTTCCTTCAGATAGCCTCGGACAAAACAGACCTCTGCACGGTTCTCGTCGGTCTCGACAAGCTGGCCCAGCGCTTCGTCCGCCTGCTCCAGTTGATTCGTCCGAATCTGATCTGAAATTGCATCTAGCGTCGTTGACATAACCATCCTCATGATCGCCCAGAAAAACCCTACAATCGCCCGGAAAACGCCGAAACCGCGAATGCACCTCACCGCCTACCGTGCC
>CAZYXP010000031.1:0-9927 GCA_964651325.1 uncultured Phycisphaeraceae bacterium | reverse complement strand
CCGCCTACCGTGCCACTGACACGCATCGAATCGGTCCTTCGCCGTCTACGGCTTCACCACCAAGCGCGAACCTGTGAGAATAGCCGAAGACTTCGCGACGGGCAACCCCTGGCACGCGACATGCTTGACAGATTCGGCATGATCGCGTCCGGCACATCTGGCTCGACGGGCCCGTGGACCGGCGCCTGCGGTCCTTACGCTACGGCTCCCCAAGCGTCCGCAGAAAATCAAAATCAAAGATTCCGCTGTCGTGCCCATCGGACCAGAACAGCTGGATCGCGTAATTCCCCACCATTTTGGCGCTGATCACCCGGATATTTGTGGGATCCGCCTTGAGGATCGCTAACGGGTTCTTGGCGGACTCCTCGCGATCGGTCTTGCAGGCCGCGCATGGGCATCTTTGACGAAGCTTGGCGAGCGGCATGGCGCTAACCTGCCCATCTACCCATTTGATCGTCAGCGATTGCTCTGCGAGCTTGATCGATAGATCCGCCGGTGCCTTCATGGATTGAGCCTTCCCGCAGGCGACTCAGGGCGACCGCACGCAGGAATCCGCCGCATCAGGAGCCCTCTCCCGGCGATCGATGGACACGCGCGCCAGCTTGTGTGGCAAGAAATGGCTTGCCCTGCCGGGCGGTCTTGTTGCTGGCGATCGCGGTTCGCGGGGCATCGGGCATGCTGGTTTCGACGGGCTTTGATGCCAAGTATTCATCAAAAAACGCGATAACGCGGCGACCGTATTCCTCCGGGGCGACAAGAATACTGCCATTGTGCGCCGCCCCGGGCACACCCCAAAGATGCTTCGGGCCAATTGCGAGATCGTACAGCGCCTGGGACTGGGCAATCGGTATGTAGCTGTCCTTCTCCCCATGGATCAGCAGAATAGGCCTGCGCCGCAATTTGACGATTACCTTGCGAACGGCGGGAAACTGGCAGCCGAATTTCCTTTGGCATTCTCGAAACAACAGCCAGCGAAGAAATCGCCAAAAAGTGGGGGGGTGGTTCTCTGCGACGATGCGAATTTTGGCAAAAATGGTGGCAAAGCGCCGCATCAAGTATTCCATGGTGGTGTCGCTGCTGAATGCCCCATCGGTCACGATGGCCTTGACGTTGGGAATCCCCAACGAGGCCAATATAGCCGCCCCGCCCCCGCGCGAGATTCCGAATAAGCCTACGTCTCGCGGACGACCCCCTCCCTCCAGCCACGAGCCGACAAATGCAATGGCGCCCAGCATATCCGCCCGCTCGCGGTCGGAAGGCCACTGCCTTGGACGATAGCCCGCCTCCGGAGGCGAACCGCCATGGCCCCGAAAATCGAACGCGAACACATCGTACCCCCGCTCCAGTAGCGGTCGTACATAGCGCACACAGGTGGAACGGTCGTTGCCGAACTCATGGGCGAAAATGATCATCCCCTTAGGCGATCCCCCATTCCTGCGTGGGACGATAACCCCGGCCAATCCGTGCCCATCGACCGCCCGGAACGAAACTTCCTCGCCGACAAGCCCGTTGGTGTCACAAACGCCGTTTCCTGGAATCGGGGCACGGTCGTCAAGGATGTGGATCATGATCCGCACATACTTGCGGAGCACCATGGCGGGATAGATCAGCAAGAGAGAGACAGCGACGACGATCGCGAGGGTAATCCCCACGATCCACGCCCAGCTATGCCCCGTGGCCAATGCCGATTGTGCAAGAACCAGAATGTGCATACCGGTTGTTTTTTCCAAGGTCTAGCCGGCCAGCCTGCCGGCCTTGGATAACCCAAGCTCTGCCCACTGAAAGCCCACCAGCCGCGCCGCGGGGACCAAGAATGGGGTAGGTACCAAAACGATAATTAACGCTCAAAGCCCGTTTTTGCAAGCAAAATCGAGCGGAATATACAGTACCCCCCAAGGACGCGTACCGCTACCGGCGATCAGGAGGCCGGAAAATGAGGCGGTTTCCCTTGAAGAACGTGAATAACGTCATCGACAACGTCGTCCATTCTCGCTTGGGCTTCGTGAGTTCTGGCCCCGATGTGGGGCGTCATTACCACGTTTTGAAGTCGCAAGAGTGCGTGATCCACGGGGAGCGGCTCCGGCTCGACAACGTCAAGACCCCCGCCGCCCAGGCGACCAGACTCAAGCGCATCGACCAGCCCATCGGTGTCCACGACGGCTCCGCGTGCCGTATTCAGCAGGATCGCGCCTTCCCGAAACGTCGCAAGGGCCGTAGAGTCGATCATTCCACGCGTCAGTGGCGTCAGCGGCACGTGAAGGCTGACCACGTCCGAACTGGCGAAAAGCATTTCCTTGGTGACAGATTCCGCCTCAAACGGCAACGGCCCGATTTCGATCAGGTCGTTGTAGTAGACCCGCATCCCAAACCCGAGTTGGCATCGTCTTGCCACAGCCTTCCCGATGCGACCGAGCCCGACAATTCCGATCGACAACCGACAGAGATCCTTCCCGACCAACAACCTTCTAGCTTCGCCAAAGCGCCCATTATGTACGGCATGATCGCCCGAAACGACGCCGCGCACGACATTGATCATCAGCGCCACGGTCAGGTCTGCGACGGCGTCCGTGGCCGCGCCCGGCGTGTGGACCACCACAATCCCATGTGAGCGGCAGGCATCCAGGTCGACGTTGTCGAGCCCGACGCCGCCGCGTCCGATCACTTTGAGCCGATCGGCCGAATCGACGACTTCACCGGTGATCCGGGTTCCAGTGCGTATCAGGAGGGCATCGCAGTTTTGGACCAGCCGCTTGATCGTCTTCTCATCCGCGCCACTGGCGCATTCGACATCGCCGACCCCACGAAGTCGCTCTATCGCGCTTTCCCCGTACTTGTCGGATAGGACTAGGATTTTCGGGCGACGACTGCTCATGACTTGTTAATTGTGCAGGGTGAGGCTCGGCGAGACAAGCTCGCGCGGCATGTAGGACAGCCGCCGTCGGCTGTGTGCCCTCCTGAGACGGCCCCATGGTCGGCGCGTAACCGATCCCGAGCCGCTTGCTTCAGCTTGCGCGGCGCTGCGTGTCAGCGCGCCGCAAGACCCTTGCGACCGCGCCGGCTGAAGCCCGCGGCTCGGGTGGTCGCTGAACCTGTAAGACTATTGCAGCGGCTTGGCCCACAGCGCAGCCAACAGAAAAGCGAGCGCGGCCGTCGTAACCAGCCAGAACCGATGGTGGGAACCGGGAAGAAGGTGGTCAGCGGACCGGGCCTTGCCGGGCAGGCGCCCGGTCAGAATGTGCCTAGAATGGAATACCAATGCCATGACTGCACCTCCCCGCGCGGCTCAAGGACAACTCAGGAGGCCCGAAACCATTGACCATTGTTCAGTATACAACACGAACACGCGTCTCGACGTGACTTTTGGACGCGACGCCATCGATTTCTGCAACGGCGGGGCTGGTGATCCCATCCGCGCCCATTAAGATCGAGACCATGAAAGACAATTCCCCAGCCACCCTCCTGGAATTCACTCGTTCGCTCGCCGGGCTGGCCATTCCCATCGCCCAACGCCCCGTCGATCGTACGTCGCTAGCCCGCAAAGCCGATAGCTCCACCGTAACCAGCACGGATCGGGAGATTCAGCGAGTATTGGTGCAGCGAATTCGCGAAACGTATCCCGACCATGCAATCATCGCCGAGGAAGAGCGGGAAGATGGTTCCGATAACCATGCCGCCCCCTCGCCAACGGATGCTCAGTTCTGCTGGGTGCTCGACCCGCTCGACGGGACGCGAAACTACGCGGCCGGCATCCCTTGCTACTCGATTTCCCTGGCTGTGCTCGATCGCGGCAACCCCGTGGCCGCGGTCATCGCCGAGCCGAACGTAAATCATCTGTACGCGGCGGCCGACCCATCCGGCTGCACGTTGAACGAATCGCCCTCAGCGGCGCGCGATCCGGATCCCGATTACGCCGCGCTGGTCGGATTCACGTCGAATCGCGATTCGCAATCCGTCGCCATTTTCACGCAATGGATCCGGGGAAAGGGAATCGTGTTGCGCAACTTTGGCTCCACGGCGCTGCAGCTCGCACTTGTGGCGTCCGGCGGCCTAAATGCTTCGTTTTCTCGCAAGTGCAAGATATGGGACATTGCGGCCGGCGTCTTGCTGGTGCGCAATGCCGGCGGCGTCGTCACCACGGCCAACGGCGAACCCATGTTGCCGTTTGATCTTTCGCTCGACCCCGATGCGAATCTACCGATCTTGGCGGCCGCGCCTCAAACGCACGCGCGGTTGCTTGAGATGGTTCTTGCCTAATAGTACAGCGCAAAGCCGTCACGAACCCCGAGCGCAGGCATCTTGCCGGCATCCAAATCGCGGGGTGGTGCAGGCTGGAAGCCTGCGCCTCCGAACGACATTACCCTGTACCGCTAATCGCCCGCCGGGCCACTGGACAAGACCTTCTGGACCGCGCTCTTGAGGAAGGTCATTTTGATGTTCGAGGACTCGTCCACCTTAATCACCACCTCGTCATCCTTGACTGAATGGATGGTGCCGCAAATCCCCCCGATCGTGACCACGTGGGCATGCTTGGCAAGGCTGGATTGCAGCTCCGCCCGCTCGCGTTTTTCCCTGCGCGAGCGCGTAATGGTATTAAGGATTAGGAACACCATGACGCCCATGAATAGGGCCATGATGAAGAAGTCTTGTGCCCCTGATTGGCGGGTGGGGGCGGCTGGCGTGGCTTGGGCCAAGGCCGTTAGCAGATGATTCATGGCTCTTCCTGAGTGAGTTCGTTCGTGCTCGACGCGATCGGAAACTCCTCAACCAACCCGGACAAGGTGTCGTCCCGAATCCGCGCTTGAATCCGGGCCATCAATCGCTGAAAAAAACGCACGTTGTGGATCGACGTCAGCGTCGGACCCAGCATTTCTCCGCAGTTAAACAGATGGCGAATGTAGCCTCGCGAGAAGTTTTGGCAAGTTTCACAGTCGCAATCCAGCTCCAAGGGTCGATCGTCGAGCCGATGCTTTTCATTGCGCATCTTCAAAGGTCCGGTCGCGGTGAACGCGTAGGCGTTTCGGCCGTTGCGGGTCGGCAGCACGCAGTCGAACATATCCACGCCAGCTTGGACCGCGGCCAGAATGTCGCGGGGCATGCCCACTCCCATCAGGTATCGCGGCCGATCGGCTGGCAATTCGGGAGCCAATGGTCCGAGCACGCCGACCATCTCCGCGAAGGATTCTCCGACCGACAGCCCGCCGATGGCATAGCCATCAAACTCCAAACCCACGAGCGCCTCCGCGCAACGGCGGCGGAGCGACAGATCCAGCCCGCCTTGAACGATGCCGAACAGAGCCTGATCCGATCGCCGATGCGCGCGCTTGCACCTGGCCGCCCAGGAAATCGTACGCTCAACCGCCCGCTCCAGCTCCTCGGGCGGGCAGGGCAGCGGGGGACATTGGTCAAACGCCATGATGATGTCCGCGCCGAGCTTGTTTTGAATTTCGGTGGCACTTTCTGCATTGAGCTTCATTCGCGCGCCGTCGATATGAGATTGGAACTCGACGCCGTCGTCGGTGATCTTGTTGATCCTGGCCAGCGAAAACACCTGGTATCCGCCGCTATCGGTCAACATCGGCCCATCCCAGCCCATAAACTTATGGAGCCCGCCGAACCCGGCCACCACCTCCGCCCCAGGGCGGAGCTGCAGATGATACGTGTTGGCAAGTATGATTGAGGCGTGGGTAGTCCTCAGTTGCGCCGGCGTAACGCCTTTAACCGTGGCGGCCGTACCCACCGGCATGAACGCTGGAGTCTGCACGACGCCGTGGGGGGTAACCAACCGTCCACACCGCGCGGCGCCAGCGGTGGCTGAAACATCGAATTCAAACATGATGGTAGAGAGTGTAGGAAGCCCCTACGGCACTGTCACGCGAAAGCGCTGTCACGCAGAGGCGTTGCATACGAATTGTCGTCATGCCACGACGCGATCACGCGGCGCCGGCGTCGCGTTTGGCGAGCGCGGCTTGAGCGCCCTGAAGCACTTGGCAATCGCAAAAAACACCGTAGCGGATAAAGACAAGTTTCGCGTCCGTCAGGCTGACATCGATCGCCCTAGCCTGCTCGATAACGGCAACCGTCTCGCGGAAATCTCCCTGGCAGGTCCGTTTCGGTGCCGCTCCCATTTTCTTGGCGAGCAGATCGAAGAAACTGCCTTGGCTCAACAGGCGATGGATTTCCCCCTCGCGATCGCCGAGGTCCTCGCTGCGCGGTAGTTTCAGGAAGGCTTCCACCGATTCACCCGGGGCCAACTCCAACCAAACCACGCCTTTCATCCGCGTCGCCCGGAAGTCCTCGGACAAGACGGTTGCTAGGCGCTGAAAACGCTCCTCGGGAAGCAGGCCGGAGAATCCGTCCCAACAAAACGTAGCGCAGGGGCGGTTCCATCGTTCACTATGGGCTACCCGAACATCGATTCCGGGAAAGAGCGGCGATAACCGTTCAAGCAAGTCAGATGTAAGCCTTTGATCGCCCCGGTTCCCACTCATTTCGATTCACTCCCCGTGCCTGCCTGTAGCCGCCATCCGCGTGCACCAAACCAAGACAATACGAGCACCGTATCGGATTCATCGACAATTGACAACAAACACCAACAACGCAAACGGGTTGCCCGAGTCCTCTTGGTCGTTGGAAATCCGGTGATCTAGCGGTCCCTGGTATTTGAAGGCCGTCTGGCACACGCGCCGGCGCGCGGTCTTGGATCGGCCCCGGCAAACACGAGCGCCAGTCGCCCACGATCATTGGCTTCCCCACCTCCGAAAGGAGGCGGGCCACGCAGGTGGCCCGACCGTTTCCGCTTGACAAGCGGACGCGGCGAAGGAAAATCACACCCTGTAGCCTGTTCCGCTCTGAATCGTTCAGCCACGTTTTAAACGTACCTTCACATAAGGAGTCTAGGATGCACCGAAGGACTGCCGTTAGCCTGATCGTCGTCATTGCCCCTATCGCGGGCGCTTTCTTTCTGATCAACCAGAAATCCACCGACGCCCACTGTCAGGTGCCGTGCGGCATCTATGACGACAAGGCCCGCATCGCCCAGCTCAGCGAGGACGCCGCCACGATCGAAAAGGCCATCCACAACATACGCGAGCTTTCGGGCAAGCACGATGCCAATGCGTTCAACCAAGCCTCGCGCTGGGTTGCCACCAAGGAGCATCACGCTTCGCACACGATCACCGTTGTGGCCGAGTACTTTCTCACGCAGAAGGTCAAGCCCGTGGAAAAGGGCGCGACCGACTATGGCGCCTACCTGGAGAAACTGGCGGATCACCACGCCGTCATGAGCGCCGCCATGAAGTGCAAACAGTCTGCAAACCCGGCTACTGTTGCCCCGCTCCGCGCGGCGATCGAGCGGCTGGCCACGCATTACTAGCGGTTTGTGATGCTGATTGGATGGCGTATCCCGTGTAGCACGGCCGCCATCGGCTATGCGCGGCGCAACCGCCCAGCCGAGGGCTGCTAGGCTACGCCCGATGTGTTTCGTCTTGGGTCGGGAACCAGGGGATCGGCGAATTTCGCTTCGGAAAACGCCTGGGCCCTAGCCAGGCAGGTGGGGCATCGGCCACACCCGCTGCGCCGGCCACGCTTGGTTGCCGGCGGCTTGCAGCATGTCCAGGTTTGGTCGATGGGAAGCCCAAAGTGGAACGCCAGCTTGACGATTTCGCTGAGAGCGCGATCCACCAGTGGCGTTTCTATTGCGATTCGCGCGCCGGCGGGCACCATGGTCTCGGCTGCGATCCCGAGCGCGTGCACCAATTCACGGGTCCGATCGGGCTGACCCTCTACCGCGGGTAGGCCGACGTGCGTGTTGTCGGTGGTCCTTGAAAGCCCGCTGACAATGCGGGTCGCCCCAATCCGCAGCGCACATTGCACACCCGCCCACACAAGTGCGGGCCATAAACCGTGCAGGCTCGAGCCCTGCAAGGCGCTGGTTCCCACCACCCCGGCCACAACACCTCGGATTGGCACACCTTCGGCGGCGCGCAAGTTTTGCTGAAACTCCAACGGATGAGACATCGCTACCCCGACAACGCGAGCCCCGGCGACGCCTTGAGCCCACCGTTGTGTCGCCTCAAGCTCGGCGGCGCTGGACGCTTGGCCGAAATCCACATGCAAAAGGACAAAATCCTTGTCCTGACCGCAGCAGGCTACGGTCACGGCAGACTTGATCCCACCTCCGCTAAGCACCACGATGCCGGCCAACGTCAGAACCTCCCTCTTGAGCCCGAAGTACCCATATTCGATATTATCGGCTTATGGGATTCGTGCTTCCGATGTTTTCTTCGACGAACGCAAGCGGCGCGTGACCGAATCGGAGGCCGGCCGTTTCAGAGCACCTGGCGCAAGCCTGGTGACATGCCCTCAGAGCACCTGACGCTAGCCTGGTGATATCCGGCCGCGGATGGTCCGAGGGCTAGCGCCCTCGGCTCTGAGGCTTGCCTTCGTTCGCTTGCCGCGCGGCGCCGGCCTCGATACGCTTTGGCTCGTAGGACCGTGCGACCTTCATAGGATGTTCAAGCATGCTCGAAATAAGACCCTTTCAGGCCATTCGTTACGACTTCCGGCGTGGTGGCGACATCTCCGCGCTGATCGCTCCGCCCTACGACGTGCTGAACCAGGCCGACAAAGACGCCTTACTGGACAATAGCCCGCACAACGTTGTCGCGATCGACCTGCCGCATCTTCCGCCGAAATCCGCCGGCCCAGACCAGGTTTACGCTCAGGCCGCCCACACGCTCGAGGCCTGGCTCGGCGATGGGGCCTTGGTCCGCGAGCGTCAACCGGCGCTCTATCTTTATCATCAGGTTTTCGAACATGGTGGGACGACCTACACGCGGCGCAAGTTCATCGCGCGGGTCCGACTGGCCGCGTTTTCAGAAGGCACGGTACTGCCGCACGAGCAGACTTTCGGCGGCCCCAAGGAGGATCGCCTCGCGCTGATGAAAGCGACGCGGTGCCAGCTTTCGCCCATCTTCGGCTTGTACGCCGATGCTCCAGACGCGATCGGTAAGACGTTTGCCGCCACGGCCGCCACGCCGCCGCACGCGACCGGAACGCTGGGCGACATTGAGAGCCGGGTCTGGGTGGTAGACGACGAGGCGGTGATCGGCCAGGTCGTCTCGGAGATGTCCGAAAAAAGAATCTACATTGCCGACGGCCACCATCGATACAGCACGGCCTTGATGTATCGCGAGTGGTGCGCCCAGCAACAGGGCGGCTCGCTGCCGGAGAACCATCCCGCCAACTATGTGATGTTCGTCCTGGCCAGCATGGACGACCCGGGTTGCATGATTCTTCCCTACTATCGCGCGATTGGGAATGTCACCATTGAGACACTTTTGGATCGTTGGCAGCCTGGCGTTGAGCCATGCGCGGCCGGCGATGCGGATGTGACGCTGCACGCGCCGGCCGGCGGGAGCGACGTTGCCTTGCGGTTCACCAACCGCGACGCGCTCAGGGCGCTGGAGCCGGATCAGCCCGACGCGTGGTATGGCCTCGGCTATGCCTACCTGCATCGGTACTTGATCGATGAGCTGCTCGGCGGCGCGGGCAACACCGACGGCGATGCAAGAGTCTTTTACGCCAAGAGTGAGGCGCGGGCTAAAGAGACCGCGGCGAAAGAAAACGGCGTAGCGCTACTCGTCAAGGCCACGACGATGGCACAGCTTAGCGCGGTAAGCGAAGCCGGCGGCCTCATGCCCCAAAAGAGCACCTACTTCTACCCCAAGCTCGCCACGGGCATCGCGATCAATCCCCTGGCCTGACGCGCGTTCGCCGCTCTTGCGTCGCATCTTTCTTTAGGGGGCCGGTGGCCCATTCGGCGGCCTGGGCGCCGCACCCTCGTAAACTCTCCTGCAGCCTGCAAGGCGGCGCTACAGTAGCCGGTGGCAAGACCGCCGGAGGCGGTTGCCGCCACCGGGACCGGCC
>CAZYXP010000030.1:19883-26123 GCA_964651325.1 uncultured Phycisphaeraceae bacterium | reverse complement strand
ATAGCCGACACTGGGAGTCGAACCCAGAACCTCAGCTTTACGAAAGCTGCGCTCTACCATTGAGCTATGTCGGCCGCTTGCCCTTGCAGGCTGCCGCCACCCGGAGTCTGTGACCCACCGCCAAGACGGGATACGCCGGCGCCACAGGACAACCAATGCCCCTTTGGCCTGAGACCCGGCATTTTTAAGCTTCGCGGTTTCCCCCGTCAATAGGCGCCGGTGACGCGGGCGTCTTTGCGGGCTTGGAGGGTTCCGAAGCCGTTGCGTGCGCCTCCTCCTGAGACCGCGCCAGAGCGGATCGGCTGACCTTGTCGTACGTGGTCGCGAGGAATCCCACCAGAGGAAACTCGCCGCGAGCAAAGGGAGAAGGGCCCAACTGCTCGAGAATCGCCAACGGAGATTCCGGCGGGCGGATGCTGACGACGATCTCGTCGAATTCCGGGCCAGTCTGCCAAAAGTGCTCGAGCGAGGATTGAATCGGAGGCGACGTCGGATAAATGGTCGGAACCACCTTCAAAGAGGGTGGGACGCTGGAACTGGACGGCGCGGGCGCGCAATCCGGCGGTCTCTCGGCATGGGGATCCATCGATCAATCCTCCGCTACGGCGTCGCGTGACAAGGCGAACATTTCACGCAGGCTGTTGGTGGTCAGCTCAGTGATCCATTTCTCGCCGCTACCCAAAATATCGGCCAACGCCCGCTTTCGCTCAATCAAGGCGTCGATCCGCTCCTCCAAAGTGCCCACAGAGACGTACTTGTGTACTTGAACCTGTCGATGCTGCCCAATGCGATGCACCCGGTCGGTGGCTTGGTCTTCTACGGCGGGATTCCACCATCGATCAAAGTGGATCACATGGTTCGCCTCGGTAAGGTTTAGCCCGAAACCTCCCGCTTTGAGCGAAAGCACAAACACGTGCGGGGCGCCGGCATCCGTTTGAAATCGTTGGACCATCTTGTCGCGGTCCGGCTGAGTGGTGCCTCCGTGAAGAAAAAACACCTCACTCCGGAATGTTTCGCGAATGTGCTCTTGGAGCAAACGCCCCATGACGCGAAACTGCGTGAAGACAAGCGTGCGCTCGCCTTCCGCCATGATCACTTCCAGCATGTCCGTCAATCGAGCCATCTTGCCGCTGCGACCGGGCAACGGTGAGCCATCCCCGAGAAACTGAGCCGGGTGGTTGCAAATCTGCTTGAGTTTGACCAGCGCGGAAAGAATCAACCCGCGACGCTGGATACCCTGAGCGTGGTCAATGCGTCCCAACGCCTCTTGGACGACGGATTCGTAGAGTACGGCCTGCTCCCGAGTCAGGTTGCAAAAGACCTTCATTTCGAGTTTTTCCGGGAGATCCGCTCGAATGCTTGGGTCCGTCTTCTTACGACGAAGTAGGAACGGCTGGACAAGCCGGGCAAGCCGCTGGCCTCGCCGGGCGTCCTGTTGTCGTTCAATAGGAATGGCAAACCGACCACGAAAATCGCGCGCGGTCCCCAGGTAACCGGGGTTCAAAAACTCCATGATTGACCAAAGCTCACTGAGCCGATTCTCTACCGGAGTGCCGGTCAGCGCCAGACGATGCGGGGCGCGCAGCGATTGCACGGCCGTGGTCTGTTTGGCCGCTGGATTCTTGATATTCTGCGCCTCGTCCAACGCGACTCGATGCCACGACACCGCGGCCAAATGATCCAAATCGCGGTGCATCAAACCGTACGTGCTGATGATCACATCGTAATGCGCGACCTCGTCTACGAATTCCTGCCCGGTCGATCGTTCCAAGCCATGATGCACCATAGCGCGCAACGACGGCCCGAACCTGTCGATTTCACGCTTCCAGTTGCCCACCAGCGACATCGGAACGATCAGCAGCGTCGGCCCCACGTCCTCACCTTCTTCCCGCTCAAGCAGCCACAGGGCGATCAGCTGAATCGTCTTGCCGAGGCCCATGTCATCAGCCAGGCAAGCACCAAGCCCGTGTCGCGTCAGGAACGTCAACCAAGCCAGCCCGGTCAGCTGATACGGACGCAACGTCCCTTGAAAGCCAACCGGTGCGGCCACACGCTCAAGCTGTTCGTTGTAGGAGGAAGCATTGAGCAACCCCTCAACCCAACCGTGCGCCCGGAGCCCGGCGACGGGAAGCCCGGTGTCGGTATGTTCCGTGAAATAGGCCTGTCGGATGCTGTCCAGGACGGTCAGCCTGTCGTGGCTCTGTCTTTGGGCGAATTCAAGAGCCGCCTCGACCTCCGACGGTTGCACTTCGACCCATTCGTTGCGAATGGGAATCAGCGCGTGTCGGGCGGAGGCCAGAGATTGAATCTCCAGCTCGGTCAGCTCGTGCGTGCCGTACATGAGCTTCCATTTGTGGCCGACGAGCGTGTGAAGTCCCAGCGACGTATCGACGGTGGCACCCGACGCCTCAAGCGGATGAATATCAAGCTCAAGCTGCAATTGCGGTTGATCGTTATGCCACCAACCCGGCAGCCACACACCGAATCCCTCCAGCTTGAGCACTGGAACCGCGTCGCGGAGGAACACGTGCGCCTGGGCGACCGAGAGCTCACAGGCCATGCCCGTGCTCGGCTCGATGCATGTTTCCAGCAAAGGAAAATGCTTGGCCGCATGAAGAATATCGGAAACCACCGTCCCTCGGGCATGCTCGAACGGCCGCTCCAAAATGGAGGGGTCGTCACGATCCTCACCCCAGAGCCGCCACGCCTCGATCACATGTTCTTCGTTCTTGGTGGCCTGTACGTGTACGGTGATTTTCCAAGGCAGCGACGCGGCTCCTGTGTCTTCGCCCTCAACAACTTCGGGAGCATGCAATTGAAAACACGTCCGCATCGGCCGTGAATCCCGCGACGGCTCCAGCTTGGAAATCCATGCGTGGACTTTCTGACGAATGGCCTCGCAGGCTTCGGGCTTGTCGTCGAGCGTGGGCTCGCCGGAGACCAGCGAGCGCAACCAAGCCATTTGGCTGGCTCCAGCGACGGGCGACCGATCGACAATCGCATGCGCCAGTTCATCGCTCTCAAGACACCGACGTACGAGCCTATCTGCGCTGATCCATAGGAAGTTCTCGAGGATGCCCGAGGCTTGGGCTTCCGTGGGCCCGTTGACCACTGATCGGCAGACCGGCGGCATGGCCGAGATCAGCGATTCGAGGCGATTCGACGCGGAATCATCGTTGACAACAATCCGCCAGTAGCCACGAAAACGAGTCGCGTTCTGCCTGTGGATCGCCGGAACAAACTTTTGGCCCGCCAATAATTCCAGAAGCAGTGAAGCCGCTTTCGACCAATAGTAAAACGTGGGCGCCAATCGAAAAGCCCCATCGACGCGGGCGTGATCGATGGTCAAGAGATCGACAGCGTCGGCGGGCGAGAAAACGAGCGTGGGAATGGCAGTGGACGCCATGTGCACTGGCTCGCCATCCTGCGGCTCGGGAACCACCCAAGATGGAATCGGCGCGCCCTGGCGATGAGGGAGGTTCAGGTCGAGCCGACCCGAGCTCGCCCCGGACACCAGCAACCCGTCCCAGTGGTTGCCGACATGAAAACGAAGCTTGTCCTCGGGCACCGCGTAGGAATCGGCGCTCGCGCTTTCCCCCCATAGGTGCAGGCAACCATCGAACCATGAAGCATGCAGCGTAATCATCGATCGTACGCGTCCTGGCGCTTAAGCAAGAGGACGCTTCATTCTCCTCAACCGGTCCGGGATTTTCTCCCCCGCAAAAAGCGAGCCCCACATCTTACCGTCCGCGTCGCGATTGTCGAACATCGTGGCCAGAGTTTGTGGCATGTGGGAGGTAGGGCGAATTTCACCCGGCTTCTCGCGCGATGGCGTCGGAAGACTCACCCCACGGCTGCCGTGAAACCCCCATATTGGGGCCTGCGTTGCATTGCTTCCTCTGAGACGATATATGTTCCTGCTCGATGACCCGGCAAGATGCGCCGCTGTCAATGCGACGCTCATCCCGGCCGCGAGCACCGGGCCCAGACATGTGGCTCCAGTGACCCTGGTACTGCAGAAAAGCCAAACGAGGGAAAGGACACGCAACGTGGCGACCAGCATAAACAAGATCAAAAACCCCAAGTTTTCATTGGGGAAATCCGAACCAAGACACTGGTCGTGGTCATGCGAGAGCACCAAGGGACGGTTCGAGCGCCTGCCGACCGCGCCGGAATCCGGCCCCGCCGGCGGCGTCGCGATCACCGTTTCAAACGCAGGCGGCACGGCCACGCTTTCGCAAGTCGCGACCGTAAAACCGCTGGAACACTATCGAGTCGAGGCCACGGTATCTTGCGAATTCAGCGCCACCGAGCTACCCGGCGGCGTCGTGCTCTCCGTCGCCACCGATGATGCCGACGGACCGATCGAAGCACACTCAACACCACCCATCCACGGCGCGGATCAGCCCTCGACCATTCGGACCTACTACATGGCCCCCAAGGGCGTGCATCGCGTAAACATTGCCGTGGGAATCCTAAACGCACAAGGCGAAGCCCGCGTGTACGAGGTGAGGCTTATTCGCATCATCGAGCTGGACCTAGACGGCCACGCGCTCGCGGTCCCCCCCCCGGGGTTTGCCGTCGCGCCCCCCAGGCCGGTGAAATCCGTTTGCGTGTGCTCGACCAGTGCGGCGTCGCGCCCCCTGACGAACCTGTTGCAGCGATACTTCGGCAAGACCAAGGTTGAAATCGCTTCGCCCGACGAAATCACCCGCGAATCGGTCACCACCGACGCCATCATCTTCCCCGATGACACACTACCGCGCCGCATTCGCTCGCTCGGGGCACTCCGCTTGCTCGCAAGAGATCGGATCGTCATCGTATCCATGCCCGCGTTCGCGACAGTCTCACCGGTGGACCTGAAATGGCGCACGATCGACCAGGACGACGATCCGATTCACGCCAAGGTGGCCTTTGCCAACTTCGCCACGTCGGGATTCGCCCTCGATGACATCTTTCCATACGCATGGCAGGGCGAGGCGCCAGACAGCTTCGCACAGCGGCAGTTCAAGCCCACCAGCGCGCTGAAGGCCTTTTGCAAGAAACACGATTTCGAAATCCTCCTCCGCTCCATGTGCGATCAAGACAAAACCTCCGATCGACCGATCAGCCTGATCAGCACCTACGATGGCGGCGCCCTGATCGTGCTCGACACCGATCCGGCCGAAGCGCCGGCTTCCACCTTCGGTGAGCCCCAACTCGCGGTGCATCTGCTCCTGTCGGCGCTAGGGCAACACGTAACCGGCCTGGGCCAGTATTCCGTCCCCTTCGAACGAAATGGGCTGTTCCGCGGGGCCTTGCGTGAAATGGAGGTCCGTTTCCTGGGTACGGCCGTACACGATGCGGACGTCCCCGACGAGGAAGTCGATCAGCAGATCATCACGTTGGGCCGCGAAGACCAATCCTTCGGGCTGCCCCTCATGCCCAAGCCGACGCTCATCCTACGCAGCGGACTAACAGCCGGAGATATGGAATCTGTGTACGGCTGCCTGCTCTGGCTCAAACAACTCGTGCGGATGGCCCCCTATCAATGTCCCTATGTTGAAGAGTTGGCATCTAGATTCAGAGTGGCCTGGATTCCGTGTGCCGCGCCATGGGAACCCGGCGCCGGATTCGAGGCCTCGCACCAACGGCCGGATTGCGAGACCCAAGTAGACCTCGATCCGGATTGCACGGCCACGGTCATCGACGTCGTATCCCGTGCGACGAATGGTATTCGCGTCGTGGTTCCCGAGTCCGGCGAAGCCTACGCCCGCCACACCCATTGGCTGCCCCGACTGGCGGAAACCTTCCTCGCGGGCTTCGGCCTGATCCATCAGCCCAAACCGGGGCAGCGCTACGGCAACCTGACCAACATGGCCTGGAGCAAGGACGCCCCGAGCGTCACGGTTGAAACCGATCCCGCCGCGTTCGATTCGGAGGCTCACGCAGACGTGCTGGCCGGCGGTGGCCGAGCCGTTCGGATCGAGATCCCCGGAAGCAGCGCCGACTTCGTCGCCCGCTCGATCCACCGTACCCACCTCGCGGCCACCATGGTCGAACTGGTCATCGGATTGGAATACGGACTCATCGCGGTCAACCGACGTTCCAAGAACGTCCGATTCGACGGCTTCGCCCCGCTCGCCCCAGGCGAGGCCATCGTCGTCGATGACCCCAAAAAACTCCGCAAGGCCAAGGCCAGCTAGTACATCGCTTCGGTTGATCTGCGGGTGGCATGGGCATGTACCAGCTTGCCCGTGC
>CAZYXP010000030.1:0-19783 GCA_964651325.1 uncultured Phycisphaeraceae bacterium | reverse complement strand
GCTTGCCCGTGCTGTGTGCCCCATGTCCGGCTGGACGTGGGGGATACGGCGGCATCGCACCGACAAACCGCATACCGTTCGTCCCGGACGCACCATCTATCTGTCTGCTGACAACCTCACGACGCAAGCCGCCTCGCGAAGCGTACCGCCTGCCGAACGCCAACGAGCGTTTCCGGCGCCATGAGCCCATAGTTGCCTGCGGTGATGCACGTCGCCCCGGCTTGGGCCAATCCGGAAAAACGCGACACGACTTCATGGGCATCCCAGCGTTCCATGACGGATGCGAGAATATGGACTTCGGACGCACCGCCGATCACATCGTTCGACGCATCCGCGCCCGATATGGAACTCAGAACCTCCACTTTGTCGGAATCGGCTATTCGTGAGGACGCCGCGAACTCGTCGCCAACCCCTTCGCTTGCCGCTTGCCGCACCAGAATCCGCCGGGAAACATCGCTCTTGAGCCGCTCAAACCACGCCTGAAACCGGCACGACTGCCATTTCAGATACTTCCCCACGGGGCCGTCGTCGCTGAGCAACGGACGAAGCGCCGCGTCGTCGGAGCTAAGCCGGCCGAAGTACCGATCCAACCCATGCACCATCGCCCCCCTGGCCGATTCCGCATCCACACCGTTGCCGCCGGCTTGCGCCACGCACGAATCACACCAACACGAATCCAGCAGGAACCGCACCATCGGCGAATACCGGGCACCACCGGATATCTGCAGCGCTCCGGCCTCACCCCACGTCGCGCCGAAATCGGCCAACTCGAAGCAGGAAAAACCGAATCGATCCCGCATCTCTTCAAGCAACGCCTGCACGTAGCCCTGAACCTCCGGATTCAACAGGCAAAGGTGAGATTGCGATTCAGCCCCGAAGGCATTCCTGGTGGCCAAGCCCGGTTGAATACAGCGGTCGCCTTCTACCATGCCGCTGGAAACCACGGCTCGAATGTCGAGTCCGCGCTGCGCGCACGCCTCGCACGCCTGAGAAAGCATGTTTTCCCCGCCCACCCAATCGGCCGTTGGGGGCGCAATCCGCGTGGCCGTGTAGCGGGACTCGTCCGCGTGATAGCCCACCCCGCCTCGCGTGCGGAACACGCGAGGGTCAACCGGCCTCCGTCGCATCTGCAACACCGGCCCCGTCGCCGCCCAGAGCGCGATTCCAGTCAGGCCGACCTCGCCTTGCAGGTGGTCCAAGACCACATCGACGCCTTCGTCACAAAGATCCCACGGATATAGCTCGATCAATGCCTGCAACATGTCGCCACTCCTTTAGCCTGTCCATCACCGTTGCGCATGCCGCTCTCGCAATCGCGCGAGACGCTTCACGCCACGGCGCATTGTATCCAGCCTTCCAATGATACCAAATTCTATCATGCGGCGACCACGCGACCGCTTGCGCGTCACCTCATTTGAATTGAAAATTAGCGCGCGCTAGGCTAAGCGTCGGTCTAGAACATACCACCTCGCCGCCCCGGCCATACAGGAATCACGGAGCAATAGCGTCTTGCCCGGCGCCATTTCGCGTAGCCCCGCCCGACGCAAAATCGGTTCCGGTGGCCGGCTCACCACCTCCGTCGGCGTCCGTGCCGGCCCCTTCGCCGGGGTCGTTGCTGGAATCGGCGGCATCGCCGGCGCGTCCATCGCCGACCAAGCCCGTTTGGCTTGGTTCACCCAAATCGACGCCTGAGCCGTCCGCCGGCTCCTGCCCCTCGCCCGCAGGATCGCGAACCGGGGGCCTGGCAAGGCCGCCCTCGTCTAAGAAGGTTAGGCTCGGGTCGCCGAGGATCAGTTGCGTTTGCGTGGGAACAATGGCATCGATCGAAGCCGCACGCACGGCATTGTCTGTTACGCCGAGCACGAGGTCGTCTAGGAATATGCCGCGTGTAAAGGATGGGAAGAAATACCGGTCGCCCTCCTGAAACCGCATGCTCATGCGGCCAAGCTCTTCGAACCCGGCTTCCGCCGAAACGCTGTAGACAAGCAGGCCGTCAAAGCCTTGGGGAGCAATAAAGTCCGGGATCACGACGTCATCCAGCGGTCGCGCTACGATGGCGTCAGTAACGGGGGCGCCGCTTGAGTCGCCCGAATCGCCCGCGTCCGTTTGCCCGCCTAAGTCCGCGGCGTCTTCAAAATCAAGATCAAACGGTTCCTCGATGAACCCCGGCCCGAAGAATCGGCGCTCGTGAATCGAAACCGGCAGGGCCACAAGCCCCTGTTCGGCAAAGTAAGTAAACGCCTTCGGATTGTGCAGGGCTTCCGAGTAAGCGCCGGATTCGCCGCCAATGACTTCCAAGTGCTTCAGCACCGGGTTCGCAAAATCGGTGATGTCGAAGATCGAGAGTTGAACACCCCGGGCGAAGAAAAACCCGTCATCGGGGATGTATTCGCCGACGGCGAGCAAGTGATTCTCATCCATCGGCACGAGAAACGTGGAAAAGCCCGGCACCTTCAGCTCGCCCACCACGACCGGCGCCGTCGGATCGGAAAGATCCAACGTAAACAACGGATCGATTTGCTCAAAGGTAACCAGAAACCCTCGATCCCCTACAAAACGGGCGGATTGGATGGTCTCGTTCGGGGCGATGTTCTCAATGCTGCCCGCCAATCGCATGGCCGCGCCCACTTGATCGAGGACGAAGACATTGTTCGAGGAAACGTTCGTCTGCCCGAATCGTCCAAATCGCCTACCGACGGTCGTCGCCATACGCAGGTAGCCGTTGTGCTCGCTCATGGAGTATTGGTTGAGCACGCGCCCCACAACGACGCCCGCCGCGACCGGAACCGGCCCGTCGGGCGTATAAGCGAACTTGAATATTTCGGTGGTTTCGCGCGCGTCGCCGGAAAAATCGTATTCCGTGTTGGTCAGATACAGCGCCTCGGGCGACGAGTAGATCAAACCCGGCTCGGCCACCACGCCGACGGCCTTAAACTCCGCCGGCGCAGCCGCTTTCATGCTCACGATCGACACCACGCCAAACCCATCCGGCGCCTCGGGGCGATAGAGCTCTTCCCACGTAAGAAGCGGCCCCGATGTCTCCCGACCCTGCGCATCGACCTGCGTAAACGACGGCAGCAATTGCGCTACGTCATCGCCGGAAACCTCACCACCGGCCAACCGCCCCACAGACATCCCCATTGCGGGCATCAACTCCGTGAACTCGTGCCGGCGGCTGGCTAGGACCAAATGCAACTCGCCGTCAATCATACGGCTGGACGACATAGACCCATCAAATCGCGTGGTCGAAACGATCTCTGGCGCCGCCACGTCGGAAATATCGACAATGGTTGCCTGAATCCACGGCCGCTCGTAATGACCGGCGAAACCGTCAAAACCCAACGGCACGGGCGCCACATCAACGGCGACGTCCCCAACGCCGATTTCGGCGTCGGTCACGTCGGAGTCCTCCTCCTCACTTGGCCCGCCAAGATCAATGCTCACCGCGTCGCCTTCGAATAAAACCATCGGACGATCCACTTCAATGAACGGAAGGAAGAAGCCTCCGTGCATTTCGGTAAGCACGACCGCGCGGTCACCGGCCAAGTAAAGCTCACGCGTCCGACCGGGCACCTCGACCTGTGAGATCAATCCAAGCTGATCCAGCGAATCGGCTCGCACGATCCTCAGCATTCCGTGGCTGACAATGTACAAGTACGTTCCGTCTGTCTTGACCACGTCGGCCTCGTCCACGCCGAGTTCCTGCGTCGTGGTTTGGGAAAATCCGGGGCCACCTTCCGGGACTGGAGGGGCCTCCAACCCTGCGCCGTCCGCGCTCAACGAACTGCTCGATCCGCCTACGACCCCCGCGCCAGGCAGCACGGGAACAGGAGCCCCAATAGCCTGGTCCACTGCAATCCCGGCGGTAGCCTCGTCATCTGAGAAGGCGAAGTCGCCGTCGCCCCCACGATCCATCACGGGCATGACCACCCCCTCAACGCCCCTCGAGCCGATCTGATCGGAGATGTAGTCGCGTAGTTCCTGATCGGATTCAAACGCCTTGAGTTGCGGCATGGCACCAGTGCCATCCGGAACCACATTCGAATCACAGCCACTGAGCAACGAAACAAGAACAACCAACGCCAAGAAACACTTCATCGTGATTTCCTCCATCTATATGTTGCTCGACCCTAGGGGCGGTGCCCACATCTTGGTGATGCGCTCCTCCCAAGTACGACGCCAATCCGGGAAAGAATATGCCTACGCCAAGTGCCCGGTCAATGATTTCGGATGGAATTAGACAAATCGGAAATGGGGGTGGCTGGGCGTCTTACCGAGCCTCGGGGTTTCAGTTCACACGGCCACGCGCGCCAGGATCCGCGCCTGCGTTTGGCGCGCATCCCGACCGATTTCCGAATGGCCCATGGGAAACGGTCTTGTCGGGCGGTGATGGTCAATGGCTGACGGCTGAGAGCTGAAACCTGACGGCTGTCCCGCAGGGTCTCAAGCGACCAGATCGAGGAGCGAACCCACCTCAGATCGATGGTGATTCGATCCCAATGCGGAGGCTAACGCGAACTCTGGCGCCTCGCCTGCAGAGAAACCGGGATGCTCGACCGCCCCGAGCCCGCTCGAGCGGGATGCCGAAGAGGTTGCGAACAGGCCACCCGAGGCTTGCGGAGGTTCGCCGCCCGGTATGCCCGACTGGGCGACGACCGATGGGGTCGCCTCACCGGGCTCCGATTCGGATTCAGCGCCACCCGAGACCGACTCACCACGCTCTTCTCGAAGCTCTGCGCGGGCCTTCTGCTCGGCCGCCTGCGCCTGCGCGGCGACGGCCCTATCCTGGGCCGAGGGATTCCCCGGCGCCAGCGCCGCCCGACGGACCTGCTGCATCTTGTCGATGGTGGCTTGCGGACCGCCGGAGGCTTCCGACGTGTCTATCTGGACTTCCCCGCCGACGGCATACCGATTCCCGTCCGGCCCGGTTTCATACTCAAACGTCGGCCCTCCGCTGGCCGCCGAACCGGCGGCGGCCTTGTGGGCTTGCTCATGGCGGCGGACCTCGACGTCGCGCTTCTTCAACTCGCGAACCTGAGCCTCTTCCTCCTTTGAAAGCTCCTTGCCGGTAGACGAAGTGGCACCCGCGTCAGGACCTTTTCCGCTGCCCGCCTCGGAAGCGCCACGTCCAAATTCGACAGTATCCACGGGCTGTGCATACGTAGCCGCCGATTGCGGACCCTGCCCATGTTCTCCCTCTTGAGAACCGATCTGGGCGTAAGGATCAACCGCGTTTGACCCGCCACCGAGCCCGCGCACGCGCCCGTTCCCGAGAAACGCTGCAATGATTTGATTGCCGTCAACAGATTGAATCATGATTCAGCACAGTCAATTACGAATCAACGCTCGTCTGGCAGGTGGCTGCTTCGTTGCGGGGTCCGCCGCTGCGAACACGACAACCCGCCGTTCACCTGCCACGCGCCGCGCACCCTCTTGGCATGGCCGCACGCCATCGCGGTCATGCCGCACGCCTGAGGCATAGGAGCGCGCGCCATCGGCGTAATATCGAGCCACAAACCGCGCTACCTGAGTTATTTCGCCGACGAATATGCCTCTTGCTAAGATTAAAGAAGTTTTCGGGCGAAGAACTGGTCCAAAACGCCAGCAGGCCCGATAATCGCTGCGACCAGCCCGAAAGCGCCGATCGCCTGATTGCCACGTCAGCGGTCCGGAGGGATAGGTGCTCCGACCTCCTATGGACGTGGGGGATGCGACGGCAATCGAGGGGCGGCCATGACGTTTAGACGTGCGTTACGAGATGAAAAACGCCAAACCGCGCAGACTGGCGCCCGGGCGCACCGTGTGCAGGAGCAGCTAAGCCTCACATGTACCGAGGCGCGGGCTTCAGCCCGCGCGGCGCCCAGGAACGTTGCAGTGTTTGGTGCCGTGCGGCAATACACCTGACCGTTGTCAGCGTTAAGAGCAAGACCATGATCCAGAAGGTAGAGATCACAACCACCGGACAAGGGCTTTACGAATTCACGGCGCAGATGCGTGC
The DNA here is from genome assembly GCA_964651325.1 of uncultured Phycisphaeraceae bacterium. Lineage (GTDB taxonomy): Bacteria > Planctomycetota > Phycisphaerae > UBA1845 > UBA1845 > JADFOB01. The sequence continues at coordinate 13,785 of CAZYXP010000030.1, read as the reverse complement.
CATCGTCAAGGACTCGGGCCTAGATCAAGGCCTTTGCACGGTCATGGTGCAGCACACATCGGCGAGCCTGACGATCCAGGAAAACGCCGACCCCTCTGCCCGACGCGATCTCGAGGCGTGGCTCAATCGATTGGTGCCCGAGAGAGACGCGCTCTACACCCACACATCGGAAGGCCCCGACGACATGCCTTCTCACATCAAGGCCGCGCTAACCTCCACCACGCTGTCCATCCCCATCGTAAGCGGCCAACTCGCGCTGGGCACGTGGCAGGGCATCTTCCTTTGGGAGCACCGCAGGCGAGGCACGACGCGAACATGCATTGTCTATATGGGCGGGTAGGGCCGTATTCGAATTGAACGAGCGCCGCAGGGCAGCGTCGTAGGGCAGGTAGTTGCTTCGTTGTGGAGTTCGCCCCAGCGAACACCGCAACGAAGTGTTCACCTGCCACACGCGCAGCGTGCATCCACGGCAAGGCAACGCTCCGCCTTGGGGCGGACCAACGCCCAGCCCTACGCCTGCTCCAGCTTCGCGATCCGCGTGCCGTCGTCGATCACCAAAAGCGTAATCTCGCCGTCGACTTTGCGTAAACGAAGCCGGTCGAGCCAGAGCTTGTCGTGCTTGCCGCGTGCGTGCCAGCTACCGGTGGGCCGAGCCTGCCACGACTCCACCACGCCTACGACGACGGCCTCGCGCGTTTGAACCCCGCCGCAAGGATTGCAGTGAACCGTCGATTGGACCACGCGCACGGGCGTACCCTCGGGAAACAGCGTTTCGGACATCACACAAGCCTCAATCAGCAAGAAACCATCGTTCGTCTACACCTCCGCAGCCTCCGCCAGCGCGACGAGCCCATCAAGTTCGGCGAGTAGGCTTATGCCGGCCGCGTTGGGTTCGTTGTATCGGTTGATCCATACACAGGCAAGATCAAGCTGCGCCGCGGGCGTGGCGTCGTGAAAAAGACTCTGCGCCACGTGAATGACGTTCTCCTTGTCCGCGTGCCGATCGAACAAGCGCTGAAAATGACCGTGGTCCGGCTTGTACGACCCGACATCCTCGGCCGTAACGACGAAATCGAACGTCACGCCGAGATGCTCCGCGGTTTGAGCGAACAAATCGCCGTCAATGTTGGAAAGCACTCCGAGTCGAAATCGCTGCTTGAGCCGGTTCAGCGCGTCGATCGTATCCGCAAACGCCGGCCAGCCACCCAGCGACCGCGCCACCAAATCAGCCCGCTCGACGGGAACCGGCACCTTGAGTTGCTCACCTACGTTGGCCACCGCGGCTTGCGTTACGGCTCGGTAGGGCCGAAATCCGCCGGCCTCGATCTTCTTTTCCGCCTCGACATAACGCTCGTAGACCTCGTGCATGCAATGCATGATCGACGATCCGAACACCTTCAACAGCGTTGATTCGATCCCCGCCCGCCAGTCGATCAGCGTGCCATAGCAATCAAACGTAAGCGTATCGGCGGCGCGTAGCGCTTCCCGCAATGTGTCCATAGCCTCGTGCCCACCTCGCTTTGGCGTTCGCCTATTCGCCGTCGGCGTCCACCTTAACGGCCCGTGGGCTCGCCGAGACGGCCTTGTTGACCTCGACGCACAGCAAGCCATTCTTGCACTTGGCGGAAATGCCGTCGGGGTCGATCGCCACAGGCAGTTCGATCCTCCGATTGAAGCTACCCGCCCGCCGCTCGACCTTCAGCGCCGTACATTCCGCGTCGTCGCCGAACGGCGTCGAAAACGTGCCCTTGAGCATCAGCGCGTTGTCGAGGTACGTCACGTCCACCGCGTCGCCCGCCATCCCGGGCACCTCCGCCATCACGACGTAGCGATCGGCGAATTCATAAAGGTTGATCAGTGGCACGCGCAGCAGACCCGTCATTGCGCCCACAGACGCCCCGCCTTGCCAGACCCGTTCCATGACACGGTTCAACTCGTCCTGCAGATTGCGCATGGAAAAAGTGGGCTCGTCTTCGGCTCGAAAAGTCATGATTCATCCTCCAAAGAAAGTCGTTGGCTGTTTCAGTTCTCGTTGGCTATTCCAGGACTACCGTCGGCCCCTCCAATCCCCTCGATCACACGTTCCAAGGCGGCAACACGATCTTCCAGCCGACCCAGCCGACTGGCCACATCGCGATCCACGGCAGGCACCTCGGCGCCTAGCGATGAGGGTGCCACGCAGCGGTCCCCGCTACCCTCGACCGCCTCAGCCGGACTCGCCGGAGCCACCCATCCCACTTTCGCCTCAGCCGCGCCGGGATCCTCGCTCACCAGAAGATGCCTGAACCTGTTCACAGAGCGCCCCGGCTCGCGCGGCAGCTCTTCAATCCACGGCGGATCGCACGCTTGCAACCCCGCCACAATCGCCCCGGCCGCCGCCATATCCGGAATAGGAGCCATGCGAATCGCCCGATTGCGAATCTCCCCCAACGTCTGCCGCCCACGCAACATCAGTTCCGCCATAACCGCCTGCTCGCGACGATCCCACTTGAGCTTCTCCACCGCGTTGTGTTCAAACCGATTGGCCCGCGCCCCGGCGCTCGGCGGCGCCTGCCGAACAAGCTGACACCGCTGCAACCGGAAAACCCCCTGCGCAACCTGCTTTTCCGTCAGCTCCAGAACCGGATCGCGATTTTGTTTCTGATTCGCCCCGGCCAAGAGCGCGTTGAGCGTCAGCGGATAAGCGCCGGTTCCCGTCAGCGCTTTTTCAAGCAGCACGCCCAGCAAGCGACACGTCACATCGTCTAATTCCAATGGCATAAGCGCAACTTCCTAGCTCCGATCAGCTCGTCCATTACCACCGCGAGACGGCCCCGGCTCGCGCCGCTTCAGCGATCGCAACACATCTACGGGAAGCACCACCCGCCACAGCAAACCCGCGCCTTCGGTGCTCAGCGTCGCGCCCACTGGGACCGTCGACGGCCCAAATTCGTAGACGGCCTCCCGCGTCTCCCAGTCGCTGCCCCACTCCTCGAACAACGCCAGCAATCGAGCCGGATGACAATACCCCTCCACCGTTCGTTCGGTCGCTAAGTGGGAAGCCACCGCCGCCATGGCGGTGCCACCACCAGCAGGGTTCTTCCCTTGGCGCACCGCCGCCACGACCGCTTGAAACCGCCGAACGCCCCCGCCCACCGAAAGCACCACGTATCGATCATCGACGGCGCCCACGCGTACCAACAATCCCTCCGGACCAAGAAGGCGCCTGACCACCTCATACTCCGCCGGCGTGCCATCCGGAAAATCGACACCCAATTGATCCACCACGACGCCGTCGATCGTTTCGACCGCCCGTCTATACTTCAGCGACGTAAGGAGCCGGTTGAGCTGCCCATCCACTGCCGGACCGCTCTGCAAGAATCGCACCAGCGAACGCAGCTCGCCCAACAACATCCCCGCCGTACCGCGCGAAGCCAAGACATTCGCGGCTTGAAACGTGCCGGAATCGGCGGAACCGGCAGACAGCAGCACACGGCCTGTCCGCCTTCCGATCGACTCGAGCCGCGAGGTCAACTCCGACGCACGCGACGAATCAAGCAAATCCATTTGCAACATCGCCGCCACGATCGCCTCATGCAACATGGTCATGGCCGATCCGCGGTCGTCACCAATCATTGAAAACACGAACGCCGTTTCGCCTTCCGGCAACCCTACCAACATCGGCCCGTTGGTTTCCGAAAGCGCTGCATCAATCGGATCGGCCGGCTCGAAGTAGGTTTCCACGCTGATCGAATTCGGCTCAAAACGAAGCCCGGCCATGACCTGCCGTTGATCCCTAAGTTGCCACGCCCCAACGCGCGACCACCAACTTGCCGACCCGTCAGACTCGGCCAAGAGCCCGCTCGCCTCAAGGCCTTGGGCATCAGCCCACGCGCCCACGTCGTAACGCCGCATCCGATCCCGAAGGTACGATGGCAAACGAGACGCGAGCGACCGAGTGGATTGGACGGCCGCCCGGACCGCCTGCAAATTCGGACCGATAAACGCGTAGCCATCGCGGGCCGCCAAGAATCGCTCCCGCCCCATCAAGCGAACGCGGTAGCCCCCCCCATCCAGCGGTTCGGGCTCCCATAGTGTCATCAAGTTGGCGACGTTCGCTGTAGGCAGCATTAGCAAGAGCCCGTCGCCAGCGACCGCACCGCCGCCAGTCGGCATCAGCACGGCCGCGATCGTCCCGTGCTCGTTCAGCCCATCGACAATCGCCAGCCCGCGCAACACCGTTGAAAACGCCGGATTCACGCTGGCTAATACTGCCACCTGCAACGATGCCAGTTTCTGCCGCGCCGCCGGCCAATCGTGGACCAAAACCACCGCCTGAGCCTCTGCCGGAATCACCTCCAAGACCGACGATCCCGCAGCCGCAGGGCCCAGCGCAGCCGGTCCACCCACAACCAGTGCCAAACCCATGATCATCGTTACTAGATTCATTCGGTCAGCCTCCGAATCACGCTTGGCGGCGTACGCGCCATCAGCTCTTGCAGCGTAGCTGCCGTCAGCGACCCGCGGTCAACGCACAGCCGATTTCGATCCGCATGCTTCAGCTTGCGCTGCGCGCCAGCGTGCCACCCGACCGAGAAGACCGCGCGGGCCAATGCCAGCGGCTCGGGCGCCGATCAACGTCCAAACGCCCCCATTATCGCTCCAAACGCCGCGGCGTCGCCAGTTGTTTGCCGGCCGCCTCCGCCGCCGAGCGCAGCAAGATCGCCACGGTGACCGGCCCCACGCCGCCCGGCACGGGCGTTAGCACTCCTGCGACCTCACGCACCGCGTCAAACGAAACATCGCCAACAACCTGGCGCGCCCCACCGTCTGTCCGGATCGTATTGATCCCCACGTCGATTACCACCGCCCCGGGCTTCACATGCTCAGCACCGATCAAGTCCGGCTTGCCCACCGCCACGATCAGCAGGTCCGCGTTTCTTGTATGCTCCATCAGGTCGCGCGTCGCGATGTGGCAACAGGTGACCGTGGCCATTTTGTGCAGCAGGAACAGCGACATCGGCCGACCGGCGATTTCGCCCTGACCGACCACCGTCGCGTTGAGGCCTCGCGGCTCAACGTCGGCGGCCTTGAGAATCTCCATCACCGCTAGCGCGGTGCACGGCGCGACGATGGGATTATCATAAAAAAGCAGCCCGATGTTGGACGGATTGACGCCCTCCACGTCCTTGTAAGGATCGATGCAATACTGCATGGCCGGCGTATCGATGCCGTCGGGAAGCGGCAGATTCAACACGATGCCGGTAACGCGCGGATCGTCGTTGAGGCGATTGAGCAACTCACGAATATCCGATTCCGTGCTGTTTTCCGGCAAGTCGTGCAATCGGTATTCAATGCCGACTTCGCTGCAACGCTTCTGTTGAGAACGAGCGTACATGCCCGCAGCGGTAGGGTCCCCGACGATCACCGCGTGGAGGCTCACGCAAACGCCTCGCTCGGTCAGAGCACGCACCTTCGCGGCTGCGTCCAGCTTGATACGCGCGCCGAGCGATTTACCGTCAATGATCTTCGCCGACATCAATGCTCCCGCGTCGCAACCAAAATGGGATCAACAATCTCCGAGCCGCACGCTACGGCGTTCATGGCGATGCGCGCTACCGCGCCCCGCAAACCCCCATCGTGATACCATGCTTGATCACACTTGACCAGCCTGCAGCCGCAGGATGGCAGGCATGGAAACCATGGCCCAATAAACGACGGTCGCAATCGCGCCTGTCAATGCGATTGCAAGCAGGAGGCCATTGACCCTCCGGATGGTCCGTTCGAATCGCTCGGCCAGTGATGGATCACCCGCCAACGTCATGAGCAACCTGATTCGACTTCCGATGGACGAATGACGCCAACTGCGCTCCTCGTGAGGAATGCCATTGAGCAACGCCACCCGATCCAGCGCAGAGGCAAATACGTCGGCGCCGGTGGCGCACACCCGATCCTGCCGTGGCCCCATCGAACCGGAATCATGAGCGCCCGTCGGCTCAATATGGACGCTGCAGGGAACCGTACATTCGTCACCATTGGCGGCCACACACCGAGCCCCGAAGAGATCGGCCTGACGCTCGAACCGCCGTGAGAGCATGCCAAACCCGATCCCCCAAAACAGCAGAGTCGCAACGACGCCGAACCCCTGAATCATAAACAGGGCGTCGCCCGATGTGTTGCCGGTCCGAATGGCCACCACTGCCATGCCCTCCATGAGACCGGCCACCACCAACCAACCCACAAACGCGAACACGAGAAACCGTTGGATGTGGCGGCGGCAAATGTGCCCGGCCTCGTGGCCGAACACGGCCTCGACCTGCCGATCGGTCATGGTTTCGAGCAAGGCATCGGAAAGCATCACATACCGAACGCCGGGGATCAGCCCCATGACCGCGGCGTTGATCATCGCGCCGTTGCTTTTCCAAATCAGAATATTACGGCAGCGTAGGCCGATGCGATCACAGATGTGCTCGAGACGGCGGCGGAGCGGTCCTTCAGGAAGCGGCTCGGTCCGCCAGACTCGAACCAGCAAGAGCGGCGCGATCACAAACATAATCGCGGCCACCGCCCCCAACAGCACGTCACCGGCCCAAGGAAAACCAAAAGACGACGCCAGCCGCTCCTCATAGATGCGAATCAAATCCGCGGCCACAAGTATCAGCGTCATCGGAACCGCAACGACGAGCAGATGGTGGCGAACGTTGAAGTCCAGAAACTTGCGAAGGGTCAAACGTCCAGGCTGATCAGCCCCCGCGGCCTGATTCTTGGGGAACTCCTGCTCTCGAAGCGCGGATTCCACGGGATAAGTCACCACCCAAAGCAACACACAGGTGAGCATGTAAGGGAACAGGGCCACGAAGTCGTTGACGATTTGCAACCAAGGAGAGGAGCCGTCCGCCCCGATAAGGGCACTCCAATTGGTCAGAAAAACGGCACCGCCAAAGGCGACCGTCATCAAAACCCGTAGCGCAAACACCGCTCGACTCGTGAAGTGGTGCACCTCATCGGCGGTCTTACCACTGCCCGTCAGGAGACCTAGCCCTCTACGATTGACCAGCCAACCGAGAAAAACAAGCACCAGGGGAGGCCCCAAACCTGCCAAAAGCGTGAAACCACGCTCGGCGGGGTCCACGATCCGCCATAGCCCCGGATCATCGGCCTCCAGAATCAAGACGGAAAAGGCAATAATCGTCAGCAAGTGCATGGAGCCCATTTCTCGTTAGCGCGGCACGATCAGACGCTGCCGGCATTCCCTACTTGGCGCATTTTCTCACCCGATCCCGAACCATTTGGACGCCAGGGCCGAGATTCAATAATATGGGAATCCGATCGGGCAAGAATCGCGATGGGTTCCATGCAATCGATGACGCTTTGCGTCGTTGATCCTAACACTGGAGCGCAGAGCCGCCCATTGTGGGTACCGCGGGCACCTTGTCCGCACCCGGATTGCGGCCCGCACGAGCCGACCCGTTGCGTCGCAAGTAACCTTGCGGCAAAGAGTTACGAAAAACTCGCGTCTTGGGAATCCAAACCGTGGAGTCCGCCCATCCGAGTTGTCATGCTACTACCAAGAGTTGCTTCTACCAGGAGTTAGGTCAGATGAAAAGAACGCTTCTTGCCCTCATCGTTGCTTTGGTCTTCGTCCTGCCGCCCAACAAACCGGCCGCGGCTCAAACGCCCGATCCCGACAAAACTCAGCCGATCGACCGCGAGGATCAAGCCACGCCGGATCAGCATTCAGACGATGTCACGGCGCAAGATCGCGCCGACCGGACCGATCGCGCGGATCGGGCCCGGCGTCGCGGACGCCGCCAAGCTCCCGATACGCCGCTGGAACTGGCCCGCAAACTGCCCAAGCTCAAAATGCTGATGTGGGAGACGCTGGATCTGGACCGAGCCCAGAAGGATACCCTTTCGGACCTGTTCGATGAGGAAATAGGCCGACTCAAGGCCCTCCACGCCGAAGCACGGGGCGCCGACGCGCAAAGCGAGCAGCTCGATCAGGCCCGCGATCTCCAGAAAGACCTGATGGAAGCTCGGAAGTCTGGCGACCGCGAGCGGGCCCGCGAATTGCGGCAAGCGCTCGGGCGGGTTCTCGGCAACAGCCGCAGCCGCGGACAGCAACCCGTTCGCATCGGCGGCTTTCTTCGCAACGTACGCGACGAGCTAAGCGAATCGCAACGCCCCCAGTTGGGCCGGCTCATTCGCAAGGCCGGAATTCAGCAAGGCCGACGCGGGGCTAGCCGGCCGATGCAAGCGTTTCGTCGGGCGCTATTCAGCCCGGAGGTCGATCTTTCGCAAGATCAACGTCGCGAAGTCATGCAGTTGATGCGCGAGGCCCGTCCGCCCCGAAACCCACGCCGTCGCAATCGCGAACGCGCTGAGCGCAACGGTGGCGGCGAATCCCGCAGAAACAATATCCAGCGTCATGAAGGCAACCAGAATCGGGGCAGGCCCACACCCGAACAGCAAGCCGAGCAGTTCAAGCAGTTCGAACAATCAGTCCTGGAGTTGCTCGATGACCAGCAACGCGAACGCCTCGAGTCTGTCCTGGAAAAAATGAAGAGTGAGCCTCAGGATTCTTTCGAACGCCGCCGCAACCGGGGTCCGCGTAGAGGCCGCGGGCGCGATCGCGATGAGTTTTAGCCCGGTGCCGCTTTTTGGGTAGCGGCCCCGAACGTCCCTCGATAAGGCAATGCCTCAAAGCCGCAGGCTTCAGCCCGCGCGGCCCTCCGGCAATCGCCACAAAAGAAAAGCAGCCGCTCACGCAGTGGTGCCATAATTGTAGGTGCCATGATTGTATCAGATGGCCTCGGTTCCGAACCACGACTGTAGTAACGCGAGACAAGCGCGAGCCGCGGGCGCCGGCTCGGCTCAACCGCTTTCCGACGGGCGCGGCTGGGATTGGCACACCTCCAAAAGCCGCTGGGGCGTTAGCTGTGCGAGCTCATGGACGCTGAGCGCTATGCCGTCAAACGCAGCCTCGTCATGATGGATGAGCACCGCGACCGCCGCGGCGCCGGCGGCAATCGCCGCTTGAACGCCGGCCGGCGCATCTTCAATCACAACGCAGCGAGACGCCGAGAGGCCCAACGCCTCGCACGCCAACGCAAACACCTGCGGATCGGGCTTGCCGCGCGACACGTCATCCCCGCTGATGATCGCCGCAAACGCCTCATGCACGCCCATTTCTTTGAGAATCAGATCGATGTTCTGACGCGGCGCGGAGGAACCGATCGCAAGCCGAGCGCCCCCCGTCTGCAAGCCGCGGATGAGTTCCACCGCACCGGGCACGACCGGCGGCCGGCCGCGAACGAGGTTTCGGTAGATTTCTTCCTTTCGGTCCGCCAGCGCGTCCACGCGATCCGGCACCGACTCCCCAAAAAGATCCGGAATGATGTCGCGGTTTTGCCGGCCGAACGTCGCATGGAACTGATCGCGCGTCAGGGTCGCGCCCAGCTCATCGGCCAATTGACCCCAGCTCTGAAAATGAAGCTCCGCGGAATCGATCAGCACGCCGTCGAGATCGAAAATCACGCCGAGCCGCTCGCCTTTTGTAGTCATCATACGTTTGCTGTCCATTGGTGGCGACCGGCGATCAGCCGTGAGCCCTTAGCCTTGGATCTTCTCCGCCCGACGTTGGATCATTGTCATACATAGCGCCGATACCTATCGTGTGCAAGAGCAACATGGAAACGATTTTCCGCAAGGATCTGAGCAGAGAGAAAGCCAGGAAGTGTCGTGCGCGCCGTAATTCCAACATCTCCCAGCGATTTACCGGCGAAGCCCGCCGAAGCCATCCCCGCGTGCCTCCTGGTCTTTGCGGTCGCGATGGTGGCGTATGCCTGCTCCGCGTCCCCCGGCATCCAGTGGCAAGACAGCGGCGCCTACGTGCTGCGAATCATCCGGCACCAGCCCATCAGTGAACTCGGCCTGGCACTGAGCCACCCCTTGTATCACTGGATTTGCAGGGGCGTTCTCGGATTGGGCGTCGTCTCGCCACCCCATGCCGCATCACTGGTCAGCGCATTTTTTGGCGCCGCCACGATCGCCGGCGTGTTCGGATGTGTCTTCACGATGACGCAATGCCGCCGCAGCGCCTTGCTGGCAGCCGCGTCGCTCATGACGGCCAACATCTTCTGGCGCAGCTCGGCGCTGGCGGAGGTGTACACAATCACGACGGCCTTCCTCGCGGGAGAATGCTGGTGTCTGGTCGCGCTGGCCCGCGGCGGTCGAATGGGTTGGCTGGTGGCCGCAGCGCTGCTCAACGGGTTGGGCGTTTCCAATCATTTGCAATCGGGGTTGACTACGCCGATCCTGGTGGCCATCGCGCTGTACATGCTGTGGCATCGCCGCCTGCGCCCTCTGACGGCGCTGGGCGTCCTGGTCGCCTGGCTCGGGGGTGCGGGACTCTACGGGTTTTACATCGCGCGAGATTTGAACGCGACCGGTGACCTATCGGCCACGATTCATTCCGCGCTGTTCGGCACGCGCTTCGCCGCCAGCGTGCTGAACGCCTCCTTTTCACCTCGATTGCTCGCCGTCTCGGCCGGGTTCCTGCTGCTCAGTTTTCCCAATCTGACGCTCGTGGCGTTCGCCCGTTCGCTCAGAAAGGACATGCGCAACAACATTCCAACACTCGCGAGACGCTCGCTTCTCGCGGGCTTGGCCATCCACTTTCTGTTTGTAGCACGCTACGCCGTCGTCGACCAGTACACGTTCCTGCTGCCCACATTCACGTACATCGCCATTTTCGCCGGCGTGGGGTACGCTCACTTCGCAAGGCTGGCGACATCAAAGCTTCGGCGGATCACCGTATCCACAGCAACCCTGCTCCTTCTGCTCACGCCCGTTGGGTATGCCCTGATCCCCGCTATCGGTGCCCGGTGGGACTTCCTTTCAGGGTACACACACAAGAAGCCCTACCGCAACGATTACGAGTATCTGTTTATCCCGTGGGCAGTCGTCGAGCAATCCGCCGACCGCATGAGTCGCCAGGCGGTTACACTGGCGGGGCCCGACGGCCTGGTGGTCTACGAAGATCCTATGGCCCGATTCGCTCTGGAATACATGATCCAACAATCCGGCCAAGCCATCACGACCATCGGATCGGAGGATGCATCGCCGGCCATCCACCAACACACCGCCGCCGGCAAACCCGTCGTCCTCGTTCCGATCGACAGAGACGAAGTCATGGCACCTTTTGAATCCGGCAATTGGGTCAGAACCGGCGATTTGTATGTGCTGGACATGCCATGACCGTCGCATGCGCGGACCCAGCCGCTTCCTTACGGGCGCGGTTCGGATCAGGGTACGCCGCCGTCAGTCGGCGCCCCGGACGCATTGATCCCATAGCCCCAGCATCAACAGAATCCAAATGAATCGGGCTCGCCGATCCGGCTCCAAGCCGCCCGACACCATATCGTCGGGTGATCGCAACAGCTTCTCCATCGCTCGGCGGCCGAACAGCTCGCAGACCATCCCCGATCGAGAGAGTAGCACATCTTCCGAGAGCGCCCGCAGCTCGCCGTTGAGCCACCGTGTCAGCGGGATTTCAAATCCACGTTTGGGCGCGTCGCACACCCGATCCGGCAGGTAGCGGCGCGCAAGCTCGCGCAGGATCGGCTTGGTCACCCGATTTGAAAGCTTGGTCCGCGTAGGAAGCGACGACACGGCATCGATCAGGCGAACGTCGAGCAGCGGCGAGCGGGCTTCCAGACCGTGCGCCATGCACGCAATATCCACCTTCACCAGCAAATCATAGGGCAGAACGCACGCGAAATCCGCCGCCATCATCTGCGTCAGGAACCCCTCGCCCGGCTCAAACCCAAGACCAAGCGACGCGAAATAGGCCCGCATATCGAAGGCTTCGATCGCCGCCGATCCGCCCGTGCTTCCTAGCCAGCGCCCCCGCGCCGACGCATCCAGCCCATCCAGCGCCCACGCAACGTAACGATCCAGCCGACCCCGACCCATACCCCGCGCAAATCGGCGCAGGAAGGCGTACGGGGTTCGGTGACCGCTCCGCGACGGCAACATGGACGCCAGCCCCGCCCACAAAGACTGTATTTTCGACGAATCACCCCCGACGATCATATCTGAAACCAACGCCGCCACGTACCGCCGATACCCGGCAAAAACTTCATCCCCGCCGTCGCCGTTGAGCACGACTTTGACGTGCTCACGTGCCGCTTTGGCGACATAGTACGAAGGAATCGCCGAAGAATCCGCGTAGGGTTGATCATAGGCCCGCGCGATCGCTGCCAGGTCACCCGCGATGTCGGGCCGAACCGTGACTTCGCTGTGGCTCGTTCCGTACCGGCTCGCCACCTCCGCCGCGAGGGGCCGCTCGTCGAAGGCTCCATCCTCGAACCCAACGGTGATCGTCTTGAGCGTTCCGGCATACAGCGACGAAGCCATCGCGACGATCAAACCGCTGTCGATCCCGCCGGACAGAAAGCAACCGACGTCAACATCGGCCCGCAACCGCAGGCGAACCGCCTCGCGCAACAGCCCGTCTGACCGTTCAACCGCCTGCTCGCGGCTCATCGGCGTGATCGGGCGGAGCGCTTGCCGCCAGTACCGCTTGCGGTGGGCGATCTTCCGATCCACGACCTCGACAACTTCTCCGGGTTGAACCGTATAAATCTCTCGATAAATCGTGCCCGGACCGGGAACGCAGCCCCACGTCAGGTACGCATCCAACGCCGGGCCGGATAGACTTGGCGCGGCGCGCAAGCCCCGCCGCACCCCTTTGATCTCGGACGCAAAGAGAAACTCTCCCTCAACCTCAGCGAAGTACAGCGGCTTCTTGCCCACAGGATCCCGCGCGAGGATCAATCGGCGTTCCAACTGATCCCAAATCGCCACGGCGAACATGCCGCGAAGCTCGGCAAAAATCGCGACCCCGTGCTCGGCAAATCCGCGCAGGATCGTTTCCGTATCGCTTGCCGTGGTAAACCGGTGGCCGAGGCGCTCCAAAGATTCTCTCAGCTCGACATGGTTGTAGATTGCCCCGTTGAAGACGACGACCACGGACTCATCTTCGTTGGCCATCGGCTGATGTCCGCCCGAGACGTCGATGATGGAGAGCCGGCGGTGGGCGAATCCGATGCCGCTCGTGCGGCACGTCCAGAATCCGTCATCGTCCGGGCCTCGATGGCGCAGCGCATCGCCCATGGCACGCAATCGCGCCGGATCAACGTCGCCCCAAATGCCTGCAATGCCACACATCAGGAAGGGCTTGTACGGGTTGGGTTATCGCTCGTCAATGCGGCCCCACTCGCACGGCGGCTTCGACCGTTTCCAAGGCTCGCGCCGCCAGCGCGTCCCGATTAAATCGATCCTCCGCCAGCCGGCGCGCGTTGACCCCCATCCGCTCACGCAACCCGCGATCGCCGCGCAACTTGGCGATGTGCCCAAAAAACGCCTGCTCATCACCCTGGCGGCATCCCAAACCCGCTTCGCAGGATTCCAGCGCCTCCCGCTGCCAGCCGCCGTAGTTCAGCAAGATCGGCAACCCCGCGCTGAGCGAATCAAAGAATTTGTTCGCGCTGTTGTCCTCCAAGATCGGTACATTTGCAAACGTCACCAAACTGATATCCGCCGACGCGAGCAGGGCGGGCAACGTCTCTTTGGGTACGCCGTCGAGGATGTCCAGGTTCGTTAGCCCGAGCGTTTCCTTCTGCGCACGAAGCTTCGGTTTCTCATTCCCCTCACCGACAAGCACGAAATGCAGCTCCGGATCATCTCGAAAATGGGCGGCCGCCCGCACGATCACCTCAAGCCCGTTGGCCGGCCCCATTG
>CAZYXP010000029.1:0-26433 GCA_964651325.1 uncultured Phycisphaeraceae bacterium | reverse complement strand
GTCCTTGCCCCAGGGCTTGGCGACGGGGATCTCGTAGAACATGGCGAACTTCATGCGGCATCCTCCAGGCGATGAGTCGGCGGCAGCAGACTACCACCGTCGCCCGCGGACAGCCGCCCGTCCGCCTGCCGCGGCCCGCCCCCCACCACCCCCCCCACGGCCACGGACCGCCCCAGCCGAATCGTCCCTGTAAAGGTCGGCTAGACGCCGCGGTGCGGCACCCCAGATGGAAAGACGACCCATACAGGGTCGGAGGGGAAGCGGCCGCGTCTCGGGGGCGGCGCTTCGCTTGCCCCCGGCTACTATAGGGCCAGGCTTTCAGCCTGCATGCACTGCCGCCGATTCTGTCACAGGCCCGCTACAGCGATTGTTGCGTCAAGCTGCTCAAAAGGCTCAGTGTCTCTGTGGACTGCGACAGGCTGCTACCCACCAACGCGAGAAAACCGGCCATGGCGATCCAGCCAGCCAATGACACGACGCCGCCGATAATGCCCGTCATGGCCCACCCACGTCCGGGAACCATTACGCCATGCCGGCTTGCCAATTTGATCCGGCGAAGGCTCATGAACCCCAACACAATCGCCGCGAGCTGCGAAACCACCGGAATGAAGCCGCTCAGCCCACACACGGCGGAAGCCACGGCCAGTCGATCCGTAACGGGTTGGGTGGTGGTGATGTAGGTTTCACCGCCATGGCCCGGCGTGATCGTCGTGAATCCGGCGGGGCGGGCCACCGGAACACCATTTACAGGAACCGGGCGGATCGGGGCCGCCATGGGCACCACCGCATCGGCCAAATCGGGCGGGGACTGTGGAAAAGGGCGAGACATCGCCCTTAACCTACAATACAAGTTGCGTTGGTTATGGGGTTGCGATGGCCGTTTCTCGAGGTGCCGGCGTTTGCCGCAACGGAAAATCGCGATTACCCTTTGGTCTTTTCGTCCCGTCAGCGGCGGCTCGGCAGTCGGCAAAGGGGCGATGGACCAATACCCTGGCGTTGCGAGAAACGATTCGATGACCGATACGACCGATCCGCGGCTTCAATCTTGGATTGAAGTCCCGAAGCATTGCGATTTCCCGATTCAAAACCTTCCCTACGGCGTGTTTGAGAAGCTCGGCGGCGATCCGGCCGTGGGCGTTGCGATCGGCGAATACGTCTTGGACTTGGCGGCGTTGCACGAAGCGGACCTGTTCTCCGGCACAGCGGTGGCTGGCGAAAACGTGTTTGCGCGGTCCCAGCTCAATGCGTTTATGGAATGTGGGCGTGCGGCTTGGACGCAAGTTCGGGCCCGCATCAGCGAACTGCTGACGGAAGGCAACCCGACGCTGAGGGACAACAAGACGTTGTGCGCTCGAGCGCTCGTTCCCATGACCGATGTGGCCCTGCTACTTCCGGTCAAGATCGGCGACTTCACCGATTTTTATTCTTCCCGAGAGCACGCCACCAACGTCGGCACGATGTTTCGCGGGGCCGATAACGCGCTGATGCCGAATTGGCTTCACTTGCCGGTAGGTTATCACGGAAGGGCGAGCACGGTGTTTGTCTCGGGCGTCGATGTGCGGCGTCCGATGGGGCAGACCAAGGCCGACGAGGCGGACGCCCCTACGTTTGGCCCCTCGCGTTTGTTGGATTTCGAGGTTGAAATGGGCTTCTTCGTCGGAACGGCCAACACCGACGGTCGACCCATCCCCACGGGCAACGCGCGGGATCACATATTCGGCATGGTGCTGCTCAACGATTGGAGCGCCCGCGATATTCAAAAGTGGGAATACGTACCCCTGGGCCCGTTCCTCGGGAAATCCTTCGGTACGTCGATTAGCCCTTGGGTTGTGACGCTCGACGCGTTGGAGCCGTTTCGCATGGCCGGTCCGAAGCAAGATCCGCCGGTGCTTGACTACCTCCAATGCAAAGAGGCCGGTGCGTTCGATATTCACCTGGAGGGGTGTCTCAAGAGCGAGGCCATGGACGAGCCGATGTGCATCACGAGGACGAATTTCAAGCACATGTATTGGAGCCCGGCCCAGCAGCTCGCGCACCACACCATCAACGGCACGCGCATGGGCGTCGGCGATTTATGCGGCTCCGGTACGATTTCCGGCCCCACGGAGGATTCGCGCGGCAGCATGTTGGAAATCTGCTGGAAGGGGACCAAGCCGATCAAGCTTCCCGACGGCAGCGAGCGCAGGTTCTTTGCCGATGGCGACACCGTCACGCTTCGCGGCTGGTGCCAGGGTGATGGCTACCGTGTGGGGTTTGGCAAGGTTCAGGCCAAGGTGCTCCCCGCGCTCACGTGAATAACAGTCCGAACCACGACCGTAAGGGAGTGGCCGTGCTCGCCGCCAAGACCCGTTCGTGTACACGAACAGGCATGATCCGAGCCACGACCGCTAGTCATTGGCCGCGCTGGGGATGAAGAGCCGCTTCCTTACGGGCGCGGTTCGGCCGGCGCGGTTCGGTTGGGCGTGGGGCGGACCTTGAAGGCTGGCGGCTTGTGATCGCGGCTTCCTTGCGGTATGATGGTGATGATTCCCGTCTAAGGGGGGCTGACACTCGCTTGGGTGTTTGCTGATCGTTTTTCTCGGTCCTTCGTGAGGGTACGCCATGAGCACGCGAATTGATAATAGTCAACCCCTGCGCGTGGGGCGGGCTCGGGGCATGCAGGTTGCGCTGTTGGCAGGCGTCTTGGGATGGCTCGCACCCGCGACCGCGCAACAGTTCACCGAGCAGACGGCCACACGATTTCCCAGCCCGAATCCTTCGGAGTACACAAATCAACTGACGATTGGCGATCTGGACGGCGACGGCGATTTGGACATTGTCTTTGCCAACGGAGGTGGATTCTCAACGCCGGGTACGCCGGAGCCGGTTCGCGTGCTTACCAACGACGGCGCGGGGTTCTTCACAGATGGCACCGAACAAAGCACCGGCAGCCTGACCGGATTGCACCGAGGCGTTGAACTCGGCGACGTCGACAACGACGGCGATTTGGACATGGTACTCGTTCAGGACTTCAACCTCATGCCCAATCTGCTGATCAACAATGGATCCGGACGCTTTGCAAGCGAGGGCGCAACGCGCCTTCCGGCAATTACGCTTGCGAGTTCCCGCGCGCAGTTTGGCGATATCGACAACGACGGCGATCTCGATCTCTTCTTGGTAAGCGGAACGACCAGCCGATTCACATGCGGCCAATACCGCGTCTACGTCAACGACGGCAGCGGATTCTTCACCGACGAGACGGCCACACGTTTTCCGACCGGCGCCGTATGCAACAATATGGATTGCCTCTTCGGGGACATAGACAACGATTTCGACCTCGATATTCGCACATCCAGCACGGGCACCAACAACAGCCGTCTCTATCGCAACGACGGCACGGGTGTGTTCACGCTCGTCAGCGGTGTGCCTTCCGATAACAGCGCCTACTCGTACGACTTTGGTGACGTTGATGGCGACGGCGATCTGGATCTGCTCGGCGCCAACGCGGGATCTGGTACGACGGAAAAACTGCTGATCAACAACGGATCGGGCGGCTACACCGACGCCTCGACGAACATCGTGCCCAACCCCAACCAGGACGACAACGACAGCAAGTTTCTAGACTATGACAACGACGGCGATTTAGATTTGATCATCGCAAGGCTCGGATCCGGCGGCGAAAAGATTTACAACAACAACGGCGCGGGCGCGTTCACTCAGGTTGCCGGGGTGATTCAGATTATCAGTGACTCTTCGTTGGATATTATGGTGGCCGACCTGACGGGCAACGGTAAGCTCGACATCGTCACCGCGCAAGGCGAATCGGGCAACTTTCAGAACCGCATCTACATCAACAGCGGACCGGCCGATACCATTCCGCCCACGATTGTGGCTACCGAGCAGACGCCGGATACCGAGGACACCGCCGGCCCGTACGTGGTTCGCGCCCTGATTCTCGACCAGATGACTTCAGACCGAAACTTCTTCGACAAGGGCATTTTTCTGAACTATACGGTCAGCGGCGGCGCCGCGCAGCAACGGCCCATGCGCCACAGCGGCGGACAGGTTTACCGCGCCGAATTGCCCGGGCAGCCGGCCCCCGCGACGGTTGAGTATTGGGTCACGGCCACCGACTTCGCCAACAATACCGCAGCAGGCACAGTTCATTCCTTCACCATCTCCGGGCCGCCGCCCATTCCCGCCGTGTCGCAATGGGGTGTAGCGATCATGGCATTGCTACTGATGACCGCGGCAACGGCCGCCTTTTGCGCCCGGTTGTGCGACACGGCAGAATTTCCGCTGAAGCAGTGAGCCGCGCCCGCATCGAGGCGAGTCGGTTGGGCAGTTGCCAATGGGCTGACGCTCCCAGCGCGCCATGACGAGACATTTCTCACGTCTAATGAGTCGCGAGCTTGACATCATTCCTCATTGCTTGACGGTTGTTCGTTGAATGTAGCGAATGCTGCCCCTACATTGTTCCGATGTACCGTCAAGATGTTGGCAGCGTGGGTAATCTGCAGCATTGTGCCCTTCCGTTGGGATTTCCTCTGCTGTGCCCATGTGTTCTAGACCTCCGTTGGCTTCGGCCCAATAGCCTGACTGGCGTGTGTCCTTGCCCCGGCGAGCGGTACGTGCCTCTTCGAGCTGTGCACGGGTCGCGGCACGGCTGGAAGGGGGATTGCCTATGAACACAGTCGATGAGCCAGCAATGCGCGACCGTTGCTCTATTGCGCAATTGCGCAACATATTGTACGTTTTGGAGACAATGCTATGAGAAAGACACGTGACGTGCTACTGACTCTTACGGTGGGCCATTTCGCGACGCTCCTTGTTGGTTGCGCCGTCAATCCGGGCGAGCTCCAGATCACCGCGCGGGACCGCCAGATGTATACTGACCCCACGGGTGGCCCCCTAGTGCAGGAAATGGAGACGAAGCTCCCCGTTGCGATTCTGGTGTCGCAAGGCGGCAACGACCTGGACGAGTCCATCTATCAGACGCTCGACTCCAGCCTGGTCAGCCTTATTTCCGAATTTGCGTTCTTCACCACTGTGGAGCGCAGCAATCTCGGGGCGCTCCAGCAGGAACACGCGCTGGAGACATTGGATTCAGACGAACTTGGCCAGATAAATATACCTGAGGCTGACTATCTCATCACGGCCAAGATCGCCTCAGCAGCGATGGAAAGCTCCGTCATCTCTGGAGGCCGATTCCAGGGCGCGACGGCGGTGGACTTCCGTTTCTATGAAAAGCCCACGGATCGCGTCGTGCTCACGCGACA
This sequence comes from uncultured Phycisphaeraceae bacterium, assembly GCA_964651325.1. GTDB lineage: Bacteria > Planctomycetota > Phycisphaerae > UBA1845 > UBA1845 > JADFOB01. The sequence goes on along the minus strand of CAZYXP010000029.1, from coordinate 21,175 downwards.
TATCGAAGGAAAGTCCCCGGGCTACACGGAGGCACAGGACGGGCCGGAGGCCAACGCCAGTTTGGCAGAGGCGGTGCGAGAAGCCGCGAAGGCGTTCGCCATCGAGGTGGGCGCACGCTACGCACCGGAGGCACGCGTCATTGAGACACGCGGCGACGGCCAGGTCGCGAAGATTAGCATCGGCAGCAATTACGGCGCGACCAAGGGGACGAAAATCGAGTTCTATGAGTACGTGGACAATTCCGATGTCGTCGCCGGCGCCACGCGCGAATCCAGCCCCGTCGGCTACGGCAAGATTCATTCGACCTCAAACACGACCTCGTGGGTGGAGATTCAGAATTACAAGAAGGTCAATGTGCTCCGAGGACACTATGTCAAGTTTGCTTCCGACCAGTCGAAGGACGCGGGCGACCAACTCAAGGGGCTGATCCAGTAGAGAGGGTGTGTAGCCACATGTTAGTGTCAAGATCAGTAGTCTGGATTGTTGCTGGCACTCTGTTGTGCTTCGTAGGGTGTTCGCGGAAGACGCAAGAGTCGCCGGCATCTGTGGCCGGAAACCGAACGTCAACATCGTCGGAGTCCAAGCCCACCATGCCGGTGGAAAAGACGGGCGAGCGAGTCACCGTAAATGTGTCGTATTCAGTGGCCGGCGGCACGGCCGTTGCCTCAGCGGCGGAACGTGCCTATCCCGATCCGCCGTCACGAGAGGTCGCAGAACCGGAGCGTTTCATTCACTACTACTGCACGTGTTGGAAGGACGAGGACTTCGCCAGGATGTACGGGCTCCTGCACACGTCGATTCGCGAACGGATGGCCTTCGAAAAGTTCAAGGCCCGTTACGTGGAGGATGCGGAGTTCAACGCCGGCCTTAAAGATGAGGCTGTCTTGGAACAAGTGAAGAGCATCGGTTCCCAGGTCACCTGGCGTGTGAGCCTCGTTTTTCAAAACAACCGTGCTAAGCCTCGGACCGCAACAGCTACCTTGAAGAAAACTCGGGATGGATATCGCCTCATGGAGTCGGGCCTCATTCCGGTCGACTTGGATGATCTATAGTGCAAGAAAGGAAGACAGAACATGTCTGAGAATGCCAAGAGAGTTGTGGCGGTGCTTTGTTTGAGTGTTTGGCTTGCCGTGCCCGTCTACGGGCAGCAAATGGTCGTGGCGATTGACAAGTTCGAGAACGACGCGAACGCGCCGGATGAACTGTTCAAGACGTTGCGCAAGCGGATAACGGGGAACATCGTCAATACGAGGAAGTTCGAGGTCGTGGAGCGGCAGAATCTCAAGAGCGTGCTGAGCGAAAGGAAGCTGGCTGATGCAGGGCTCACGGATGAAGAGAATGCGCCGGAAGCGGGAAAACTGAAGTCCGCCGGCTATGTGCTGTATGGCTCCGTGCTTAGCCTCGGGTTGGACGGCAGCGCGGCCAGTGTGGGTGGTGTGACGGCGGGGAAAATCGTCGCGAAGGTCGAGATCGAACTTCGTATCGCTAGTGCCGAGAGCGGCAAGATTGTCGCGTCAAAGACGATTATCGCGAACAAAGCGCAGAGCCGGATTTCGGGTGACGGGAGCGCGACCGCCGGCAATGTGGCAGAGCAGGTCATCCAAGACGCGATTCGGGCCGCGGCGAAGAAGGTTACCGGAGCGCTCATCGACCTGGCCTACCCGGCCAAGATCATCAAGGTGGGCAAACGGTCGGTAACGGTGAACATTACCCAGGAGGAGACCGAACTTGGCGCCGTCTACGAGGTGTGGGAAGTGGGCGAACCCTTGATCGATCCGGATACCGGCGAATCGCTGGGTTTCGAGGAGGAATTGCTAGGGGAGATTGAGATCACGCGAGCCAAGCCCAAGACGTCGGTCGGCAAACCGCGGGGGGATCTTGACATAGACGACTTGGAGGTAGGAATGATTGTCCGGCGCATCGACGAGGCGGTGGTGAAGCAGAGAAATAGCAGAGAAAAGGCAAAGCGAAAAAAGAACTTCGAGTCTCGCTTCTAATTTTCGCACGCAACACACCTCATGGTGTGTCGCAGGCCAAATGAGCTATCGCTAGTCGAAGCGCAAGTGCCGGGCGTGGGCGGGTGGGATGTTTTGCAGCACCGTTTCCCGGGCAAACTGATGGCGGCGTATGTTTCGCGAAAGATAGGCGGAGATCACGCGGCGTTTCTTGCCATGGGCACCGGGCGTCAGGCGGCTCACTGCTTTTCGTATGGCGACGTATTCGAAGTAACTCAGCACGCCCCCCGGCTTGAGGCTCTTGCGAATCACCCCGAGCACGTCTTTGATGTCGCGGAGTGAAAACGCGGTTAGCGGCAAGCCCGAAATGACGAAATCGTAGTAGTTTTCTCGCTCCAACTCCTGAATCGGCATCTGGTAGAGCTGGACGCGCTCCTGCTCGATCGCCGAGCCGAAGCGATCCTCGGTCAAGACGGTTCGCTCCAGGATGGTCGCGAAGTCCGGCCGGATCTCGCAAACGTGGAGTTCGTCCCGTTCGCCGAGATGGGATGCAAGGTACGACGTGACCGGCCCCGTACCGGCGCCCACCTCGAGCACCTTCGCGGGGGTGGCGCATTCGCGGTAGGGACGGCTAAGGGCTTCGGCTAGGGCGCGTGAGCTGGGCGCCACGGCTCCGACGCACGTTGGCGCACCGAAGTAGCCTTTCAGGAAACTCCATTGGTTCGAGATGGCCCCCATGATGCTCAACGCTCCTGCCTTACGATCCGCTCTGCGCACGCTATCGGACCCATGTAGCACAGCGGCCCTCCGCTGTTTCCAGGCGCCCGCCCAGCCGAGGGCGGCGGGGCTACACAAGCGTGAATCAACCCGTCAAAACCCATCGACCCAGCACTCGCGGACGTCGAAACCGCTCTGGCGTTGAATGATAATGCAGTCAATACGTTGTGACCACCGTAGATTTCACAGATATGGGCGGGTACGGCTCCTCTAAATCCTTAGGAAGGAATAATTCTCTTGGAATTGGGGGCAATCGTCGATTATACTATAGACAGATCGAAGCCGCTTTCGGTATTCCGTCTGGTCCAGAATTGGGTGGGTCAGTCGGTCGAAATGCTTCGACGAGCGCCGCCGAGGCTAATTTGGAGACGCGTCTTGTTGAAGACGCGCGCGTTTGAAACGCAGCGGCTCCGGCGGGCGGGCGATGTGCCTGTGAACGACGGTTCGCAGGGGGATAAGGCCGGCAAAAGGTTCGTGATGGCTAGCGTGTCGCATTTGCAATGCCTTGCAAACGCGAAGCATGGCGAGAACGGCGAACGAAGTCGGCGCCCCCCGTTTTTGAGAGGAGGTGGTTTGTGGATCATGGAATAAAGTGTGTGCTGCCGTAGGGTAGCAGACGTGCTGCGTACGGCAGCTTTCAAAACTAGCGGCCCGTTTGAGCCTTTGGCCCAAGCGGGCCGTCGCTATGCGCGGCACAGCGGTATTTGTCAGAGCTTCTTGCTCGGTTTCAGACTCTTGCCTGCCGACTAGCGCCATCCCTCATCCAACCGTCCGATATCACAGCACATCCCCCACAGGTCAGCCTCTCGTCCCCCACTGGCCGTAGACCCGCGAGTTCGTTCGAGCGGTAAAGATCGCATGACTCGAATCGGCGTCTGGACGCACGAGAAGGCGGTGATAAAGTGGGTGAGGTACCTTGCGAAATCGTTGATTCTGGAGTCGCTCATGACAAACATGCTCCCGGCGCTACGGCATGCTCTAGCGTCACACGCCATTGCGGTCTGTATGATGCTTGGTTGCTTCTGCCTCGCGGCTTCCCCGTCGATCGCGGGGCCACCCGATCCGGAAAAAGACTCACCGGCGACGCCCGAAGCGGTGCCTAGCCCCCAAGGCAAGCCGGCCGACGCCGCCGCGCCGGCCGAAGCGAAGCAAAATGCCCCAAAGAAGGTCAACGTAGTCGATGTCCTGGATGGCTACGTCGAGGCCACCGGAGGCAAGGAGGCCTATGCGAAGGTAAATAGTCGAAGCATGACGGCCAGCTACGAAGTGGTGGGCCAGGGGGTCACATATGATCTGACCATCATCGAGGAGCGACCGAACAAACGCTACACCTACATGATCAGCACCATCAAGCGGGATCCCGTCGAATCCGCCACGGACGGTACGCGGGCTTGGAGCAAGATCGGTCGAATTCCCGCCAAAATGAAGGACGGGCTGGCTAAGGCCCTGGCGATTCGCGCGGGCTATTTTGATCGGGAGGTTGACTGGCGCAAATTGTTCACGGCGGCCAAGTTCGGTGGCGTCGTGACCATCGATGGAAAAAAGTGCTACAAGCTTGTGATGACGCCCACGATTGGCTTTCCGGAGACCCATTACTACGACATCGAGACCAAGCTCCTTACGCAAAAGGACGAGCAGTTCGATGAGAGTGGTGAGACCATGACCACGAAGTTCGGTGACTACCGGAAGGTAGGAGGGCTTCTTGTCGCTCACCAGAAGCAGATTGACTACGGCGGGCACCAGAGGGTGATGACGCTGACCAAGATCGAGCACAACACCGACATCCGCCCGGATCAGTACGAACCGCCGCCTTACCCCGATCCAAGGTACTAGCAGGCGGCGTTCGCGTTGCGTAGGCAAGGCGACGTCGCGTATGGGCAACGGCGTTTGCACGACGGCGGGTGTGGTGCAGAGAAGTCACGGACCGCGCCCGAGAGCGGGTGTGCTACAGAAACGGCTTTGCGCCTCAATTGAGGAGACGCAAAGCCGTCGTTGTAATCGCACATTCTTGGGGGGCAGCACCCCGTGGGGCCCAATAGCCCAAGCAGCCCAAGCAAGCCCAAGCAGCCCAGCAGCCCGAGCAGCCCACTCCGATGGCTAGTTTCCGCCCGCCTCTTCTATCTTGATGCGGATCGAGCCGTCCGGGCTGGCGGCCTTTAGATGCCCTTCGAGTTCGGGCGCAAGCGCCTCATCGCCCCCATGGCCCACGTTGAACTTCAACGCCAATTCCCGACCGGCGCCATCGTCAGCGGCGATTGAAATCGTGCCGTCTTCATCGGCCGATACCTTCAGTTCGAACTCGGTCAGATCAATCGGGGGCTCGGCCAGCAGGAACAACTCTCCCGCATCGCCTTCGGGATGGACGCCCATGAAAATCCGCGACCCGTCGCCCTTCAGGGCAGACAGCACGTAAAGTTCGTGGTATACGCCATCCGTATCCGTCCAACTGCCCACGGCCTCGGCGTCCCCGAGCACCTCCCAGTCAACCGGCTTGGGTCCGGAACCCTCGCACTTGCGGATCACCTTGACGACCTCTTCATCCTTCGTGCCATCGCCAGTCGTCGTTACGTTGATCTGCCGCATCTGCTCGCCGTTTTTGCCGTCTGTGCTCTTGATAGAGACGTCGGCCACGCCGCCGTCGGCGGTATCCACTCGAAACGAAGCCTCTCCATTGGAGGCGATATCGAACTCGGTGGTCTCGCCGTCAACTTCGACGGTCACATGCATCAGGCTGAGAATCACTGAGGACGTCGCGTAGGCGCCGCCGCCAATGGCCATAACCGCCATGGCGATCACGAATCCGCGCGTTCGGGCAAAACTCGATACGGTAGGCTTGCGATTAAACTCTTGCATGAGTTGTTTCTCCAAATCAGGATTGTAGGAATCCGCGGACCAGGCTTGCGTCCGCAGCGAATCGAACACGTTGTCGACAGGATCGTTGCCACGATTCATTGTTGCATTCTCCCATGAGGCAGGTGTTGTCGCAGTGCTTCACGTCCTCGTGAAAGGCGCGACTTGACCGTTCCCGTTCGACAGCCACACACCGCGGCGATGTCCTCGATGGACATGCCCTCGATGTAGTGCAAAACCAGGGCGGCCTGGAATTTCGGAGCCAGTTTGAGCAGGGCTTGTCGCGCTTCGTTGGATTTGGTTGCCTCATCCGGAGGAGCGATGCGCTCGTCGGCTAAGGGCGTGTCTAGCTGCCGGAATCTCCGCTTCCGTGATCGCCGGGCCCAGCGATTCACGCAGTTTGTCGCGATGCGGTACAACCACGATCGAAACGGCAAACCGCGATGGCGGTAGCGAGGGAGGTTCTGCAGCGCGATCATGAATACGTCGGCAACCAAGTCGTCTGTCAGGTGGCGATCACCGACCCGGCGGAAAATATACCGCCCGATCGTCTGATAATGACGGCGATAAAGCGTCGCGAAGGCGTCGCGATCGTGTTTCGCACGCTCCACGAGTTCCCGCTCGCCGTCAATACTGATCGCCTCCCCAAAGACAGGGGCACGGACTGCCAATTCCATGAGCACACTCACTTGCTTCAAACTGACCGAAAAACCAGTTCCCTTTCAACCCTACATAAGACCATAGACGCCCGGGAGGTTCCCACCAATCTCAAAAAACTCCAAAAAGTGGAGCAAACAGGTGAAGGAGCCGATGGGGGCCGCCAGGAGGGGCGAGGGTCGCGTTCAGGTGAAGCCGCTCTGCAGTGATCATACGCTCACCGGGCCGCTACCTTGCGGGGGCGATGCATTTTGGCGGTTCGGATCGGCCGCCCCGCGTTGTGGACAGGGCTTTAGTTTCTTGAGGTGACGACCCTAAAGGGCAGGGATGCCTCGACTTGCCCGTTGCGCTGTAGCGCGAAGGTCCAGCTGCCGGGCACGATTTCCAGCCCGGCCGACTGCCATAGAAAACGCCAGAAACTCAGCGCCGGCGCGTCCTCATCCACGAGTGCCTCGCCGGTGAGCACCACCGCGCCGAGCGGTGTGGTGACCGTCACTTGAAGCAAGTCGCCGGCCTCAAGATTGACCAACTGAACCCATCCTTGAATCACAGGAGAGTCGAGGGCGACGACAGGAGGCGGCAGGGTGACTTGATTCAGGCATTCCTCCAGCGAAAAACAGGCCGTGTCCGTCATCCCGATCTCGGTGACAAAGAACGTATCCCGAAGCCGAAACTCGATCTGATCGGGGAAACTGGAAAGCTGGCCGTCGGACACGACCAGTTGAAACGCGACCCGCTCTATGCCATCGTCGGGCCGGACAAAAAATGTAGTTTCCGCGCTCGTCGGATCGGCGATGACCGCCGGCGGCCCCGACACCTGCATCCACAGGAATTCAAGGCTCGCCCCGTCCGGCGAGAAGCTTTCCGATCCATTCAATCGGTTGTCCTGGAAGTAGTCGATTCGCTCAACCCCCGGGATGGCCGCCACCGCCGTCGGCCGGAGCGATCGATCAATTGGCGGCGAAATCAGAATGCGGCGCGATGCCTGCCCCTCGGCCCCTCCATCTCCGCTGATGACGCCGAGGAAGAACGATCCGGACAAAGATGATGGAAAACGAAAGGCATGCGTAAACGTGCCGTCGTCTGCCACATCCGTCAGATCGCAAAAGACGGTTTCGGAGGATTCGGGATCGACCAGCGCGACGCATACCCTCGTTTTGCCATCAAGAATCTCGCCGGTCACCATGTAGTCCGTCTGATTGTCGTAGAGAAAGGCCGGCGGCAGGCTTCCGGTTAGCACGATGTTGTTGACGGCAAATGCATCGGTCGGCAACGATGATGGCACGTATCCGTCGATCGTTTGCAGATTCAGTTCGTTGGCAGAGCTCACCTGCTCGCCCTCGATGGCAACGCCGTCTTTGCGGTCAACCTCGAAGAACCCACTGGGCGTGCTGGTGGTGTTCACATCGAGTACTTCGTAGTGCAGGTGCGGCCCCGTCGAGAAGCCCGTGTTGCCGGAGTACCCGATCACCTGCCCGCGGACCACGTCCTGGCCCACTTCAACCATCGCCCCTTGGAAATCCAGGTGTACGTACGCCGTTTGAAGGCCGCGACCGTGGTCCAAGCGGACGATGTTGGCGAAGTCCCTGTCGCTTACCGGGACGGAGGCATTCTCGTCCCGCTGATTCTCTTCAATGACCTCCACGACCCGACCGGCCGCCACCGCGAGGATGGGCGTGCCCACGCGCATAGAGAAATCCCAGGCGAATGCGTCCGTATGGCTGAACATGCCGTTGTTGCCCTGGCCGACCCGCCGCGTCCGCTGGGCGGCCCACGGCAGGAAGAATCGCGGCACGCCGGTCGCGTCCAAGGATTGGAACTCGGCGGTCACAAACAGGTCATCGATCAAGGTCACGACCACCGACGAATCGGTGGTTTCCAGATCGCCGGTCCAGCCGACAAACGTGAATCCGGGCGCGGGGATCGCGCGCAGTCGAATCGTGGCCCCCGACTCGTGGCGCGTTTCACCCGGAGGGGGCTCGGTAACTCCGCCGCCGCTGACCCCAATGGCCAGCAGCACCTCGTTTTCCGCCACTTGAGCCACCGTCAGGGTCAGGGTGTCGCTGGCGACTTGGCCCCCCTGGTTGGCGATCGTCAGGTTCACTTCGTAGACACCGGGGCCGAGCTCCACCTCGGTGATGCGCTCAGTCCCCGCGGCAACCCCGTCGATTTGCCATTGGATTTGGAGCGAGTCATCGGAAGGTATTGAAGCGCCGGCGTCCAAGACCACGATCGCCGTGTCGGCCCCGACGATCGAAACGCTGGTTGATGTCCGGCTCGCGTCCGCGACCAATACCGAATTGCTCGGGTTTTCCGTCGAGCTCATGCCCGGGGGAGCCACCGAGTCACAGGATACAGCACCCATCAGGCCGATGAGCACCACCAGGACTCTCGACCAAGCCACGCGCGCTCGCTCAATTAGCCCACTGCCAAGCCGGTTTTCGTGACGGCATTTACCCCGCGTTGCATCCTGTTCCATACACCATTCCACCTACGCTTGAGGATTAGCAGTACCGGGAAAAATCGTCACAAACCCGGAGCGCATGCATCTTGCCTGCGTTATCATCGCGGATCGTGCAGGCTGGAAGCCTGCGCTCCGAGCGACCTTACGCTGTCCTGTTAGACTCACCAGGGTCGCTTCAACCGTACCAGTCCGGCTCGGCGTCGCTCAGGCCAAGGCCTGCGGCTCTGGAGGTTGTCTTTCGTGCCTGATTGCCCCGCGAGGACTCTTGTACCATCTATCATCGGATGCCCCCACTGTCGGTACAATCGCCAACCCGTCAGCTTCCGGCTTTTCCGCGCGGTCAGCCAGTCGTACGAGCCATCGATACTGAGGCGTGGGGCAGGAGCGTTTGCGTTTCAGTCGCTCATGCCTTTGAGGCCGTCTCGCAATGGCGTGCCGATGTCAAAAGGTTACGGGATCGGCCCGAAATTGAAGTGGCACAGGAATTTGGCGTCCTCCGAGGTGCTGGACCCGGGCTAGCGAAACGTCTTGGCCGTCTTCGTCAAGAGAAATCCAGTGACACTCCGATAAATAGCATCAGCACTTGGCCGAATTGTGCAAGGTAACCTGTGGAGTCCCCGGACCATGAATGAACGTGAGCAAGCTGAGCTGCGCAGCGCCACTGCGCTGCAGCGGACCCCGCCCAGTCAACCGGTCGCCGTCCGCATTGAGAGCGATGGGATTGGGCTGTTCCCCAAGGATTCACCGGCCGGACCGATCGAGTTGTACCTGGAAGCCACCAACGACGATGGTGAGCTGTCAGCTTGGCTTGTGGACGAATGGTGGACGGAGGTCATAACGCACCTGCCGAATCCGACGATATCGGTACATATTGAGAACACGCCCGACGCCCTGGTGCATCCTGTGGTGCTGTATCAACTGGCCATGCTCCGCCGGGTTTGCCCGCGATGGCGTTTGGTAGGACACGCGTACCGCGATGATTTGATGACCGATCAAGACGTTGTAGCGCTGGCGACAAGCCATTACCACGAAGTGCGATTTATCGATGCACCAAGGCCGGGTAGGGCTGCGTCGGACCGCGGCGACAGTGGCATCACATTGGGCAGCGTTTTTTCACGGATTCGCCGAGCCCAGCCCGAAGGCGCAGCGCGCTATCCCACGCTCATATGCGTACCCCATCGCTCCACGCAACCAGATGTGAACCCGCGCCACGCTGCCACGCGTGAACAACGCCCGACCGGTGTGGCGCGCCTTGAAGATGAGGGGATTCTCCAGCCGGTACAATCGGCCACCAAGAAATGACGCCCGGATTCCCTACACGCGCTCAGGCGGTGGGGCGGTTCAAATGCTGCGGTTGAGTCAAACGGCCTCGGCGGAGGGGCAGTTGACCGCGAGCGTGCAATGCGCGCAATCCGGCTTGCGGGCGATACAGACCTGGCGGCCATGCCGGATGAGGGCGTGAGAAAGGTAGATCCAACTCTTTCGGGGGATCACTTCCATAAGGTCACGTTCGATCTTGACGGCATCTTTGCCGTTCTTGCTTGTCCACGTCAGTGCCAGAAATGTGGCAATTCTTCCCACGTGCGTATCGACGACCACGCCTTCGCTTATGCCGAAAAACGTGCCCAGCACGACGTTGGCGGTTTTCCTCGCGACTCCGGGTAGGCTGACGAGTTCTTCGAGGGTTTGCGGTACGTTGCCGCCGAATTCCTCTACGATTTTCGCGCAGGTGGCTTGAACGTTCTTGGCCTTCTGGCGGAAGAATCCCGTCGCATGAACGATTTCTTCGATCGCCTCGCGCGGCGCACCGGCTATGGCGTCAGCGCTTGGGTACTTCTCAAAAAGAACCGGAGCGACTTTGTTGACCGTCTCGTCAGTGGATTGGGCGGAGAGGATGGTCGAGATCAGAAGCTCAAGCGCGTTTTCATGCTTCAGCGCGCAATCGGCGTCTGGATAGGCCTTGCGCAACGCGGTAAGGATGCGCCTCGCACGTTTCTTCCTCTCATCAAGCGTTTCGTTTAAGTCGGCATTCGGCACGTCTGTCTTTCTCCTATTCGGTGTATTGACTGCATCGCGTGGCCCGCAATCCGCACCCCGACCGCAAGGGATGGGCCTTCGAGGCCGTCCTTGCGTTGGCTAGGCCGCTTCCTTGCGCACGCGGCTGGAAAGGGGAGCCGCTTCCTGACGGGCGCGGTTCGGACTAGAAGACGCGTTCCCGATCCTGGATCGTTATTGGAAGGCCTTTTGCTAGACCTCCCCGGACGCACCGTGTCAAGAAAGAGCCTTATCCGGAGGTTGGACCCAGGTGACGAATCCGTCCTCAAAGACGTCTTGTTTCCAGATCGGCACGTCCTGTTTCAGCGTGTCGATGATCCAGCGGCATGCCTCGAACGCCTCGTTGCGGTGGGCGCTGGCGACGGCGATGATTACCGAACGCGCGCCCACGGGCACGATGCCGATGCGATGCGCAATAGCTACCTGTCCGGCGCCGAATTGCTCGATGCCGGCCAAGGCCAATCGCCCAAGCTGTTTGGCCGCCATGGCCTCGTAGGCTTCATACTCGAGGTGCATGAGGGCTCCATGCTCGTCGCTGCGTTGGCTACGCGTGGACCCGATGAAGGTGCAAATGCCCCCCAACTCGGGATCGCCGCCCACGAAATCGAAAACACGTTGCTCGGGAATCGGGCCTACGGCCAGGTGAATTCGGATCCGTGGATCGTCCTGTCCGCCGGAAACCGGGGGGATGGTGGCGATCTCATCACCCGTTGAGATGATGTGGTCGTCCGAAACGAACGCCTCGTTGACGGCAATGCGCATGGAGGACCCGAGCGCCTCGAGTCGGGGAAACGCTCGCCAGATTAGGGGTTTCAGGTCAGCCACGCTGGATCCGCTCGGAACCGACAGCACGGATTCGCCCACGCCCGCCGCGTCGCGGGAAGGACCAAGGAAGACGATTCGAATCTCAATCATAATTCGCTCAATTCTCGATCACGCAGGAACATTGTATGCATGACACGCCGCTTGGCTCTAGTGCCGATCTCGCGAGCAGCGAAGTTGCTGTAAGCGGTCCGCCTCGCCGCGTTGAGTTGACCCGAGATCAATCAAGAACCCACTCCGAGCCGCATGCTTTAGCGTACGCGGTGTTGCGGGTCAGCCGCGCTGCGCGAACCCGACGACCGCGCGGGTTGTAGCCCGCGGTTCGGGTAAGAGCCCGGGGCTCGTTTCGCTTCCCCTATGCCGCGCCATCAGGCGCCGAATACGCCCCTGGACCGAAGCCGTCCCGAACGCTTTACCGAAAGCTCTACGCCGTTGCCGATCGGCACGTGCGTGCTAAAGAAATCTTCTCGATCGCGAATCCACGAAACGAAGGATGCCGTTTGCTGGGCGTGGCTGATTGTATTGTCGGTCGCCACCACGGCCCGGTCGCTCAGTTTGTTTGCGATGCGATCGATGTATTCGATGCAGTTTTCCTTGTCGGCATCACTCAAAACGAAATCGATCGGACCCTCTATCCGCGGCAGCGCGTCGATCCCATCAGCTTGAATCGTCTCGATGGAGCCCGCGAGGCCCGCCTGTTCGAAATGCGAGCGGGCCGCCTGAAGCTTGCGCGCATCGTTGTCGATTGTGATGAGCCGGCCTTCGTTGTCCGCCAGCGCGGAACCAAGCCAAAGGGCGCTGTATCCATAGCCCGTTCCGATTTCGACGCCGTGTTTGGCTCCTGTCGTAAGGATCACCGCGTGTAAGAAGGCGGCCGTATCGGCTGACAACGCGTTGGCGTCCTCCGTGCTCCGGACGAAAAATTCGAGGCGTTCGATGTGTTGTTGGGCCTGTTCTCTCAAGGGTCAAAACTCCATGCGGTAGTGGGCGACCCGCAGCCGAGGGCGGCTGCTCCACATTGTACTGCCGTTGCGCAGCCGGGGGCGACTGCTCCACGTCGATTATCGCAGAAATGGTTTCCCGAGCAATCGCCGGATGGTCGCCAGTTGCCCGGCGTGAAACGCTTCGTGGCGGCTGCAATGGGCTACCGCGCCGGCTTTGTCCTTGTAATGGGGGTGGGTCGAGCCGTTCAGGCCGAACGCCGGCTGGGCAAGCATCGCGTCGTCCATGCCCTTGATGGCTGATAGGGTCTTGGTATGCACTTCATCCATAATCTCGCGGATACGCTGGATCGGTGGGTAGTCATGCGCGGTAGTGGATTTCACATCCGCACCGATGGGGAAATGGTTGAGCCACTCCGCGTCGAGCACGCCGGCATCGAGACACCGGACGTGAACCAACAGATGTTGCGCGACGGCCATGTGTCCGCAAAGCCAGAGCGGATGGGGCAGTCCCGGACCCGGCGAGAACGCCCAATCATCGCTTACAAGGTCCGCGAGCAGTTTGAGCGTCCAATCCCGCGTATCGTCTACCTCACGGGCAAGCAGCATCGCTTTAGTCATGCGTTTATCTCCTGGTTTGAGCGCTATTCAACCGTCAACGTCGGCGCCGCTTGTTGCTCGCTCTTGATGCTGATCTGCCCCGAAGCGGCCGCGACCACCTTGTCGATCGCCTCCGCCACGTAATCCGGTGATTCGGTGAAGTGTTTCTGAGGCGTTCCCCCGTCGCAGTATTGGCGAATCGTGGCATTAAGCGGAATCTCACCGAGAAACGGCACGCCGAGCACTTCGGCCGCGGCGGCCGCGCCGCCATGGTCGAATAATTCGTCGCGATGTCCACACTCGCGGCAGATGTGGTAGCTCATGTTCTCGATCATGCCCAAACAGGGTACTTTCAGCTGATCGTACATTTTGACCGCTCGCTGGGCGTCGATAATCGCCACGTCTTGAGGCGTGCAAACTACGATGGCCCCGGTCAGAGGAATCGACTGAGCCAGCGAGAGCGGCACATCGCCCGTGCCCGGCGGGAGGTCGACGATTAGATAATCGAGGTCGCCCCATTCCACGTTTTCGAGAAATTGCTTGACCACGCCGTGCGTCATGGGGCCACGCCAGATCAGCGGCTTGTTGCGATCCACCATGAAGCCCACGCTCATGATCTTCACGCCGCCCGCGTCCGGCGGGATCATCATGTTGTTCGCGACGGTCGGCGTGGTTCCCTCGATGCCGGTCATCGTCGGAATACTCGGCCCGTAGACGTCCGCGTCCATCAACCCCACTGACGCGCCGCTCCGCTTGAGCCCGTAGGCGAGCATCACCGCGATCGTGCTTTTTCCGACGCCACCCTTGCCGGCCCCGACGGCCACGACGTTCTTCACGTTGGGCAGCGTCGTCGCGCCCGGTCGGCTCGATCGGACACGCGAACTCCATTCTATTTCCAGCCGCGCAAGGCCGCCCACCGTTGCCATGGCCGCTCGGACGTCACGCTCGATCTGGTCCTTCAGCGGACAGGCCGGCGACGTCAGTTCGATATGCAAATTCACAGTGTCGCCCGAGATCGCGATGTCCTTGATCATCTCCAAGGCTACGAGATCCCGGTGCAATTCGGGATCCTTCACCGTCCGAAGCACCTGCAGAATATCTTCTCTTGTCGGTGTGCCCATGCGTTCTTACGCTCCATTTTGGCGTACTTAGCTAATTCTCCGCACGTAGGGAACCACGCACGCTCGTTCGCGGAGAATATAGCACCTTTCTGGTAACCTTTCCATCTGGCGACCGAAAATGGGACCGCTATTTGCGAGGGTTGAACCGATAGAGCTCCTCGGGGTATTCTGGTGTCGTAGCGAATTGAATCCAATGTTGGTCTGCAAGGAAATCAAGCAATGAGGCGATCGTTTCCTGCCATTGTGGTCTTAGCGACATTTTTGCTATGGCCACGCCCGACGACGTGCCGAGCGGGTGAGCTTGAAGGCGTGCTCAGAGAACTCGGGCAGTGCCGCGAGGCCATCAAATCCCTTCACCATAACTACACGGTTTCCACGGGGCCGCGCGACGCGGCGACAACGATCGCGACCGAAACGTGGGAATTGCAAACCGACGCGGGGCGAAAACACGTGACGATGACCCGCGAGGCCGCTAAGCGGGCGGATCGAATCGTCGCAGTCACCAAGGTTGTCTCAGATGGCACGCACGAATGGCGAGAGATGCCGATCGGGCAAACTGTGCTCGTGGTGAAGAGCAAGCAAATGCCTGTTGAAGAGTTTGCCAGCCTCCGCCGGCTGCTGGTCGAAGGCAAAGCGCGCAAACGCGACTCAGAGGTTGTGGCCGGTGAATCCTGCATCGTGATCGAATGTGTTGGCGAGCACGATGGGCACACGCAAAAGTCGACGTTTTGGGTCTCCAAGAAACATGGCCTGATTCTACGACAGTTGACCGAAAGCTCAGACGGGCAGCGGCGCGAGATGATCACCACGTCCTTGGAGATCAACAAGACCGTCGATACCAAAATCTTCGCGTACGCACCCCCCGAGGGGGCACGCGTGATCGATACGCTTGACATGAAACCGCCGAAGTAATGATTCGTCAGCGCTGATTGGACGTGGTATTCCGTGTAGCACAGCGGCCCTCCGCTGTGTCATGGCAACATCCCGCCGAGGGCGGCTGGCCCACAGTGGCCCAGGTCGAGCGTCGTCAGCCGAGGGCGGCTGACCTACAATTAGCTGAGCGAGCGGGCAAACATGCTTGCCCATGCCCTATCAGGTCGGGTGTGCCCAAGCTTCAACAGGATCGACGATCTATATGGCCTCTCCTTCAGCATCACGTGCCCAACGGTTGCTTCATTGGCGAATCGCCGGAACGTGGCTTGTTTTGCTCGCGGTTGGGCTTGCCACTGCGGCGATCACGCTTGCTCTGGTACAGGCGAGCTACCTTTCCAACAGGCTCATCGCGGCCGCACAGCCGCGCGCCGACGAGATTGCTGCCGGAGTTCAGCGGCGGTTCGAACGACAAACCGAGCGAGCGCTCGGGGTCGTGGAGGAGTTCCTCCGATCTCCCGACGATGATTCCGTGTGGTCGCCGCCACCCAACTGGCCAGTCTGGCTCGATGGGGTTTACTCGTGGGATGGCGGCCGTCTGAGAACGCTGCGGGCGTTACCCCACAGCGAGCCCTCGATCGGGGACGTACTTGTGGCGCGGCTGGCGATGCGTCCGATTGTCGATCCGACCGAAGCGGCGATGGCAGGTATGCATCTGTTTTTCGAGCAGCTTGGCGAAACCAAGCAGGTGTTCGCTTGCGTTCAACGGGCGATGGCAACGGGTCGCTCGCTTACGGTGGTGGCGCACATAGACGCGCTTAGGCTCCGAAAGGAATTGCTTGATCCCATGCTTGAGCCGCGGGACGGGCTTGCTGTGGTGCCCGTCGGCCAAGCCTCGTCCACGTGGTCAAGACCGCTTGGCCGCGCGTTGAAGGCTTGGGCGATTCAACCCACCGAGACATTCAGCCGCGAGCAGGGACGGGCGTTGCTGGCGCAAACCGGGGCCTACGTCGCGCTGACGCTCCTTTCGCTGAGCATATTGCTTGTGAGCATGTGGATGCTGACTCGGCTGGCGAAGAACGAAACCGCGCTGGCGGAGATCAAAACCAGCTTCATCGCCGGTGTTTCCCACGAGCTGAAGACGCCGCTCGCGATGATTCGCATGTTTGTAGAGACGCTGGAATCGGGGCGGGTGCCCTCGGAGGAGAAGAAGGCGGAATACCTCAGGGTCATTTCCAGGGAGTCGGATCGGCTGGCCGTCATGATCGATAACCTGCTGGACTTCTCGCGGATCGGGTCCGGCAGGCAGGAATACACGTTTGAGTTGGTGGACCTGGCGAGAATCGCGACCGACACGTATGAAGCCTACCGCCTCCAATTGGACCACAAGGGTTTTGAGCATCATCTGTACTTGGCGCCCGATCTGCCCCAGATTTTCGCCGATCGGCACGCCGTGGCCCAGGCATTGATCAATCTGATCGGCAATGCGGTAAAGTACTCCGAGGATGAGAAATACCTTGCGATTGAAATCGTCTCCGACACCCGGCGGGACCGACGCGGCGCGTTGATTTCCGTCCACGATCACGGAATCGGCATCGCCCCGGAGGATCGCCGGCAGGTTTTTGAGGGATTCTTTCGCGCCAGCGACCACCGCGTTCGCCAGCGTGGCGGGACGGGCCTCGGGCTGGCCGTCCTAAAACATTTTGTGCATGCCCATGGCGGATCTATTGAGGTAGAATCGAGACTGGTCAAAGGGACGACTTTTCGTATATTTTTGCCTGAAGGAAAGCCGGACGGCGGTGACCAAGCAACGACCGAGTCGTCCCCTGTGGCATAGCGGTCGCTCGCTGTGATTTGAGCACAGCCCAGCCGAGGGCGATTAGGCAACAGCCAAGTTTGAAATGCATATTCATTGGGAGGCAAGCCGATGCCAAGAATTCTCGTGGCCGAAGACGAAGCAGACATGGCGATGGGGCTCAAGGACAACCTTGAGTTTGAAGGCTATGAGGTGTTCGTCACGAGCGACGGAGAGGCCGCGCTGAAGACGGCTGCCGAAGTTAGCCCCGATCTGATTCTTCTTGATCTTATGATGCCGAAAATAGACGGATTGGAGGTTTGCAGGAGGATTCGAGAGGCAGGGTACATGATTCCGATCCTCATGTTGACCGCCAAGACTCAAGAGTTGGACATCATCAAGGGTCTCGAGGTCGGCGCAGATGACTACATCACCAAGCCATTCAGCGTGCGGGAGCTGCTGGCCCGGGTTAAGGCGGCTTTACGGCGCACCGACGCCGGGCGCGGGCTCTCTCGAATGCTAACCGTAGGTCAGGCGACCATCGACATGGTTAAGGGGAAAGTCACGCGCGCCGACGAAACGTTCAATCTGGGGCATTTCGAGCTGCAAATCTTGAAGCTCTTGATCGAGAACGCCGAACAGCCCGTGGAGCGGAATAAATTGCTCGATGAAATCTGGGGGCTCGGCGGATTCCCGGCCACCCGAACCGTGGATAACCACATCGTCAGCCTTCGAAGAAAAATCGAACCGGACGCCAAGCACCCACGCCACATCGTGACCGTCCATAGCATTGGGTACAAATTCGTCCCCTAGCGCACGCCATAAAGCCATACTTCCTTTTTGTTCGATATGGGGCAAGTGTAGGCTCCAGGTCCGAAAAAAGAAATTAGAAATCCCTAATTCTCAGGAATAGTGGGCGTGTTGCATTGATAGATAGGGGTGAACGTTTGCGTTGGGTCGGGTCCATGCGATCTCGTGATTGAGTCGTGGGGGTCAGGGATCGGTTGCCAAAAGGCGGGGCAGCTTGGCGCGGCCGTCATTGGGACGGCTGGATTGCACTTCGGTGTGCCGAATGCAACGCCAGCAGGCGTACGCCACCTACGGACTTCTATCGAGAACGTCCGGGCCGGTCGCGATATTGAATTGAAATTGCGGGTTTCCAATTCCCGTGGGCTTGGCATTGTTTTTGCATGAAGCCAAGTGAAGCTAACGTTGCGATTAGAGGCAAGATGCCTCGGACGCAGTGTTTGATCCGTTCTCCATTACGTCGGCGTGACGCACCGGCGGAATCGATGCGGGGCAGGTGAACGCACGACCCATCTGTCCCGCATCTCCCCTTTCTTTCTCATGGCCCCGCAACCCATGATCGGCCCATAACCAACGTTTGCCCGGCTGCGGGTTGCGTGGTATACCCAATGCCCGCCAGAGTTTCAGGCGGCGAGGGTCTCTGGCAGACAGAGAACTCGGCTTTGTTTCGGTCTCACCAGGGAGGTAAAGACCATGCCGACGGCGCAAAATGTCCTCGATATGAAGGGCACTGCGGTAACAACCATTGACGGAGCCAGTACCGTGCTCGCGGCGGCCAAGTCCATGAACGAGCAGCGGATCGGGGCCGTCGTGGTAACCAGCGGTGACAAGGCGGTCGGAATCTTCACGGAGCGCGATATTCTCAACCGTGTCGTGGCTGCCGGGAAAGCCCCTGAGGACACGCTGGTGGAGGCGGTCATGACGTCTCCGATGGCGTGCTGCCATCGCGCGACGAAGCTGGCCGAGTGCCGTAGCGTGATGACCAGCCGCCGCATCCGCCACTTGCCGGTCGTAGAGGACGGGCACCTGTTCGGAATGATCTCGATCGGCGACCTCGTCGCTCAGGAGGTCGCGGACCAGCAGGCGACGATCGAATACCTCAGCGAGTATCTCTACGGTCATCGCTGATTGACTTGCGGCTACCGACTCCAGTTGCGGGCACCGATTCAGAGCCGCGGGCGCTAGCCTGCGGACCGTATGCGGCGGGACGTCACCAGGCTCGCGCCGGGTGCTCTGAACTGGATTCGTCGGCGTTGTGTTGTTGAGCCGAAGCCGCAGGGTGCCTTGGCCGCGCGGCCACTTGGGCATGGAGGTTCTCTAGGGAAACCCACGTACGCCGAGCCGAAATACGCGAGGGAAACGAATGACGACTTCTAAATGGAACCGCATGATCGCGGCTATCGGGTTTTCGATGGTTGTAGCAGCGTCACAAACGGCCTGCGTGCGGCGGACGATGAAAATCACGACGACACCGGCGAACTCCCTCGTGTTCATCAACGACGAGGAGGTCGGGCGAAGCGAGGTCGCCACGGATTTTCTATGGTACGGCGACTACGACGTAGTGATCCGCAAGAAAGGGTTTGAAACGCTCAAGACGAACTGGACGGTAAAGCGTCCTTGGTATCAATACATTCCCTTTGATTTCATGGTCGAGGTGCTCACGCCAAGGCAGGTTCACGACGTTCACATCAAGCATTTTACGCTATCGCCCAAGGTCATCCCAACACCGCAGGAGCTTTTGGACCGTGCAGAACGCGTGCGGCGCGATGCTGTGTCTACAGAACCGAAGAAGAAGGCCGGCTAGCCGCCCGGTTCGCTGATTTCAATGTAGACCAGCCGCCCCCGGCTGGGCGATTCCGCACAAAAAGCGGAGGGTTGCCGCGCCATGCGAGCCCGAGGCGCCGCGCGGGCTGAAGCCCGAGGCTCGGGGTCGTCAGGCAAGAAACGAATCGGGGCTAATACTTTTCCGAGGTGGCGAGGTCGAATTGCTCGTGATCCGGGTTGAGCGCGCCCTTGCGGTATTCCGCGCGGCAGGCGTAGCACGTGGTCACCTTGCCGACCACGAAGTAAATCACCAGGTCCAGCAGAAGCGCCGTGCCCAGGATCGACCAGGAAATCAGGATGGATTGGCTGAAGTAGTACAGCGCGGCCAGGCCGAACACGACCACGACCGCCATGCCAAACCCCTGCGGGAAGTCCTTGCGAATGAACAGCTCTCGGGCGCCGCAGACGGCGCATCGCTCGACCGTGGCGGAATCGCGGACCGAATCGGTGACGCCGATCTTGTGCTCCACCTTGCAGCGAGGGCAGCGCATGGTTTCGCCGCACGATTCGAGCGGTTCATACTCGATGATCGCGACGCATTTTTCCGTCGGACAATGAAAACGTATCTGCATGATTCACGCCTCAAAGCGGCCAGCCGCAGTCTGTCAAGAGTTGCCGACTGGCCATCTCGCCCACGTACACGAAAATCGACCCGAAATAGAGAATCCCGGTAGCCGACTGCGTCGCCCGCAGGCGAACACAATCGGAAACCATGTACGCGAACACCACTAGCGCCATGATACCGACGCCAATGCGAAGGGAAAGCACCAGCCAGGAGTTGGCCAGGACGGCATAGAACGAGGCCTCCCCGAAGTCGCCGAACCACCAGCCCAGCGAAAGGCTCAGCAGCAGGAAACCGCAGCGGGCGCCCACCGACAGCGAAAGCATCCGGCTGAAATGCTGCAGCGGCGTGATGGTCATCTTCGTCGCGGTCAGGTAGGCGTGCCCCAAGAGCCAGGCCAGCGTAATGCTGCCCAGCAGCAGGGCTCCGGTGATTGTATTGAGCCCCATCAGGCCTAAAAGCATCGCGCCGGGAGCATTGTCGCCAAGCCCGACCCGAGAAGCGGAGATGGCCGCAACAAGCCCGCACGCACCGCCGAGGCCGCACACGATGCGAAAAAGGGGCCTTTTCGCGGCGCAAAACGGGGCCAGGAAAATCAGCACCATCGCCATAGCGCCCATGCCCACGCCGCCAGCAATGGCCAGATCACCCGGTACGGACGCATCCGGGGCCGATTCACGCATCCCCCAATAGCTGACCAGGCAAGCCATCCCAAACACCATGGCCGCCACCATGCGCACAAATTTCCAAGCCACCAGCCGGGCGTCGGCCGTGGCAAGCACGGCCAGCATGCCAGCCGCGAGCGAGTAGAAGAAAGCGGTTCCCATAGGATATGGCTTCAGCGATCATGATCTCCCTCCAGCTTCCCAACCGCTGGGCAAGCCTACTAGGGCTGATGAATCGAGCCATTGTCGAGCCAACGACGGCCCGACGCAACCATAGGTTTCCGGCGGGTGACCCGGAAGAGTCTTGACTTGGGTGGCATGGGTAAGCTACTGCTTACCCGTGTCTTCTTCCTCCCCTGCACGGGCAAACAGGAATTGCCCATGCCACCCCGACGGGTGACCCGGAAGA
>CAZYXP010000028.1:0-26856 GCA_964651325.1 uncultured Phycisphaeraceae bacterium | reverse complement strand
TCCAGGGCACTCGCGCGAGAGTGTGCGCTCCAACGGCTCCATGTGGATGGCCTGGGTGTGCGGCGGATGTCTGGCGCTCATGGCCGCCGGCGTGCCCATCCGCCAGCCGGTGGCGGGCATTTCGGTGGGCATGTTTGAATCGGGCGGCAAACGCGAGCTGGTCGTCGATATCCTGGGCGAAGAGGATCATTTCGGCGAGATGGACTTCAAGGTCGCCGGAACGCAGCGCGGCGTCACGGCCGTGCAGGTTGACTTGAAGGGGAAGGGCTTGCCGCAGGAAATCGTCTGCGAGGCTTTCAAAATTGCCCACGACGCGAGATTGGAAATCCTCCGCAACATGCTGACCGCGCTTGCGGCTCCGCGGAAGGATACGAGCATGTACGCGCCTCGAATCCTCACCGTCAAGATCAATCCAGAAAAAATTGGCCGCGTGATTGGTCCTGGCGGCAAATACATCAAGTCCATCGAGGCTGAGACGGGCGCTCGAGTCGAGATCAATGACGACGGTACCGTCAACGTGGCCTGCGTGGACGCCGCCAATGCGATGCGGGCGATGGAAATGGTTGAAGCAGTTACGGCCGAGGTCAAGATCGGGAAAGTCTACACCGGTCGGGTCACCAGCGTGAAGGATTTCGGTGCGTTTATCGAAGTGGTTCCGGGCCAAGACGGCCTGTGCCACATCAGCGAGCTGGACAGCGAGTACGTCAAGAGCGTCGAAGAGGTTGTCAAAATCGGCGATACGGTCCGTGTAAAGGTGATCGCCATCGACAATCAGGGGCGGATCAAGCTGTCGCGGAAAGCCGTGGAAGTCGAAGAAGGCTCCCCGGCCTAGCAATCTAGAATCGTGATTCGATGGCTGCCTCGGGTAAATCCGTTTGCCCGAGGCAGCCACCACGGTTCGGGTTCCGCGAACCGTGGCCCACGCCACAGGCGTCTTTTCATCTCGAACTCCTCATTTGGTCTCTTTGTGTTTTGGTGGTAAGAATCCGGGCGTGATCCGAAGGCTTGCGTAGGCGGGCTGGAGTCAGAGCACCGCGGCGCTAGCCCGGTGACATTCGATTGCAAATGCGACCGGACGGAAGGTCCGCAGGCATGCGCCAGCGGGACTGGTTTGCGACCGGTGGGGAGTGCCTGCTCGTGGCCGAATCGGACGACCGGAAGACCCGGCAAGAACAAATGGTCGCCGAAATGGCGGAACTTGCCGGTGGCTTGGCCCACGAGCTTCGCAACCCGCTCTCCACCATGATGATCAACCTGAAGCTGCTCGCGGAGGATCTCAGCGATTCGGACGCCCGACTTTCAGACGTCCGAAGACGGGCGCTGATTAAGGTCGATCGGCTCAGCCACGAGGCCAAACGTCTGCAAAGCCTTTTTGATGAATTCCTACGCTTGGCCGGGCCTTGTCGCTTGAACCTGGTTTCGGTGGATGTCAATCGCGTGGTGGGGGAGCTGGTCGAATTCGTCAAGCCCATGGCCACGAACGCGGGCATCCCCATCGAGTTTCAGCATGAACCGGAACCCCTGTGGTGCTGCCTAGATGAAAACCTGATTCGTCAGGCACTGCTCAATCTGCTGGTCAACGCCCAGCAGGCGATGCCCGATGGCGGAACACTCACGATCGGGACTTCCGGGACCACCGAACACGTATCGATGCAGATCACCGACAGTGGCGTGGGCATCTCGAGTAAGGACCAAGCCCGGATTATGCGCCCGTTCGTCTCGACCAAGCCGGACGGCAACGGCCTTGGCCTGTCCATCACGCGACGCGTCGTGGAGGAACACGGCGGAGAAATGACGCTTCAAAGTACTCTCGGCAAGGGTACGACGGCCACCATCTCCATCCCTCGAAATCCCCACCCCGGCTAGAGCTGCGGGTAGTAGCCCTGGCGGCGTTGAGAGTTATCGGACGTTTCTCGCATGGGCGTGGCCTGTCGAAGGGGGTTGTGATTTTTCGATCGTACCCATATTTCTCTCAAAGTGACGCTGGCACAAGACGATTCGATAGGGTAAGCTCCCCAATTCCTCGCCTCGCGCTCGACAGAGGACGAGGACGCGAACCTTGGCGATGTGCCGGTGAGGTAGCGGAAACCTTGGTGTTTTGAAAGGATAGGTTGCACGGTGATCAAGATCAGGCCTCGTGGGAACGAATCCATCCAGCAGATGCTCAAGCGGTTTAAGCGCCTTTGTCAAAGGGAAGGGCTTACCCGGGAGCTTAAGCGACACAGCTACTACGAGAAGCCGTCTGTGCGCAAGCGACGCGAATCACGCAAGGCAATCCGAAAGATCCAGAAGGATGCCGAGCCCAACGGGCTGGTCGGGTCGGCTAGACGCTAGCTCGCCGCCGGCGCGAAGGCATCGCGGTATGCCTGCGCGAGCGAATTGCGACCGAAAGTAATACGCCGACCGTGGGATGTCGATCACACCCCGCGGTTTTTTCTTAGCCATTTTCTTGATCGACCCGATAGGTCCGGCTGGTCGCTAGCAGCTTCTCTACCTGGAGTGTCTCAATCATGACAGATCAAAAGGTTGCGCTGGTTACCGGCGGATCGCGAGGCATCGGCCGCGCGATTTGCGTGGAACTCGCGGCGAGCGACTACGCTGTGGCCCTCAACTACCACGAAAACATCGGCGCCGCAGAGGAAACGAGGGCGCTCATCGAGCAAGCCGGCTCCGAGGCGGAGGTCATTCAAGGCGACGTCACGGCCAAGTCGCACCGCGACTTGATTGTCGCGAAGACGATGGAGCGCTTCGGGCGGATCGACCTGTTGGTCAACAACGCGGGTGCGGCACCGGCCGAGCGCAAGGACATCCTCGAAACCGAGGAAGCTAGTTACGACCATATCCTCAACATCAACCTGCGCGCCCCCTATTTCATGACGCAGCGCGTCGCCAACGAAATGGTCGCCTTGGTCCGCCGCAAGGCCATTGATCGAGCCGCCATCGTGAACATCTCATCGCTAAGGCGCTACACGCCCGCGGCGAATTACGGCGAGTATTGCATCAGCAAGGCCGGCGTGAGCATGATCACCAAACTGTTCGCGGTTCGCCTTGCGGAGTTTGGGATCCATGTCTACGAGCTCAGCCCCGGCATCATTGAAACGGACATGACCTCATCCGAATCCGTTCGCGCCTTCTACGACGCCAAGCTCGCCGACGGCATGGCGCCGATCAACCGATGGGGTCGACCCGAGGACGTGGCACTGGCCGTCGGCGCGATCGCGCGGGGCGCGTTTCCTTTCTCTACCGGTTCGATTTTCGATATCGACGGCGGGTTTCATCTGCGGCAAATCTAAAGCAGTGGGTTTCCCGCGTGGCGGTGTACGCGTGTGCCCCAATCGAGAGATGGTCGGTTCCGGGGTCCGCAGGCTTGCGCCCACGGTTGGGAACAGAGCACCTGGCGCTCGCCTGGTGACATCCTACGCGGGTAGTATTCCGATCGCCGATTGCCCGCTCGACATGGAGGGCTTGGAAGTGACGCATGCCAATCGGGAGATGGACGGTTTCAGGGTGGTAGGCTTGCGCCAGCGGCTATGATTCGGCGCGTCGATCGGCAGGAAGTGTCACGAACCGAACCGTTTCGTCCGGCCGAGCCCGCCTTGCATACCCCGCCAGCAAGAGTATCCTATGCACCCCATGGCCGACGTAGCTCAGCTGGTTAGAGCACCTGCCTGTGGAGCAGGGGGCCCCTGGTTCGAGTCCAGGCGTCGGTAGTTATTCTAGCGTTTTCAGTCCTAGCGCTGCTAGAGCGCGGCGCCCCGCCCCCTTCAAGAGGCGTTCCTTTTTTCAGGATCATTTCTTTTGTGGTGCTACGCGCTTGTCAGGATGTTGAGGATGTCGCCGTCGCGAACGATGTACGAGCGTCCCTCCGCCCTTACCTTGCCCGCCGCCTTGGCACCTTTGTGGTCCTCATGGGCGACCAGGTCGTCATAGCCGACCGTCTCCGCGCGAATGAACCCTTTGGCAATGTCAGTATGAATCTTGGCGGCCGCTTGCACGGCTGTGCTGTCTTTCTTAACGGGCCAGGCTCGTACTTCGTCGGGCCCCATCGTGAGAAACGAAATCAACCCGCAGGCCGTGTAGCAGGTTTGAATCAGGCGATCCCGCGCCGGCGATGCCAGGCCCAGTTCGGCTAGAAACTCTGTGCGATCGGATTCATCGAGCAAGGCGATCTCGGCCTCTATCGACGCGCTGAGGCCGATGCTCGCTTCGACGTGTGCCACGTCGATTCCCCCGCCGTCGCCGGCCCGGTCGTCGCCCACGTTGGCAACGCACACGATGGGTTTCTGCGTCAGGAATCCAAAGCTCGCGACGCCCTTGCGATCCTCATCTGAGGTTATCACCGTGGAAAGCGGCGCTTCGCTTTCCAAGGCGTCGCGACACTTGGAGAGCAAGATCAATTCTCGTTTTTCCGCATCGTGCGTCTTGGTGGGTTTCTTGAGCGACTTCTCAAGCCGCTCCACGCGGGTGGTTACGGTCTCAAGATCGGCAAAGATGAATTCTTCCCACGTGGTTTTGAAGTCCCGCGTTGGGTCCAGGCCATCGCCGTAGCACGGCACCGAAGCATTTTCAAAGTCGCGCACCACGACCACAAGTAGCTCCGCCTGGCGCACGGTCGGCACGAGTTTTTTCCACTCGTCCCGGCCCTTCGCATCACCGGGCGAGCAGCCTGGAACATCGACAAACTCAATCGTCGCTTCGACTACTTTCTTCGGTTTGCAAATGTTCGTCAGATAGGTCAAGCGGGGGTCGGGAACTTTGACCATAGCCTGGTGGATTTCCGGCGCGGCGTACGGGTCCGCAATGACCCCAGTCACGGCGGAGAACAACGTCGATTTTCCGGATTGGGGTAGTCCGACGATTGCGACTTTCATGGAAACCACTCCCCTGGCGCGGCGTCTGCCCGCCGCACTTGCAGCATTGCGAGGTCTGCCGGTGCCACCGTCCGGGGCACCGTCAACGACCGCCGCTAAGCGTCGTTTTCCGCGACTTCATCGGCCAGCCCGTTCTTGAGGCTAACCAACTCGTAGTCACCGGTCGCCTTGGCATGATCAAAGTGCAGCGTATCACCCACTTTCGCCCCAAGCACGAGGCGAGCCAGCGGGGCGGAGTAGTTGTACCAGCCGTTTTCCGGGTCGGAATCCCAGGATCCCACGAGCGTCAACTCGAACACGCCTTCGCCGCCGACTTCGTGAAACACCGCGTGGGTTCCTATGCCCGCGTGATCGGTCGGAATGTCATCCATCTCCACGATCTTGGCTTTCGCCATCTCTTCGTTCATCTGCGCCAAGCGAGCCCGCAATAGATCCCGTTCCTCGAGCGCAAACTTGTATTCCGAGTTTTCGCTCAAGTCTCCTCGTTCTGCGGCCTCCCCAATGGCGCGCGCGTTGTCTTTCATTTTCACGTTGACGTGATGGTCGATTTCCTTCTGCTTCTTGAAGTAGCCATCGCGCGTTACGTACAAGATGTCCTCGCGATCCCACGGAGCGACTTCCGGTTTGGCGGCAAGCTCCGGGAACTTCGCCCGAAGCAGCCTGAGTACGTCCTCGCGAACCGCGCGCCCAAGCGAATCGACGCGTCGGAGTTGGGTTTGCAAAGCGCTGGCCATGCTCAGCTCGATTTCCTCGAGGCATGCCTTGAAACGCTCATGCCTGCGAGCAGAGAGTATGGCCCGCGTGCGCGAGGCTATCGCTTTGGTGGTTTCTCGGTCGATCGCGTCGTTTCGACCGACTTCCGCAAGCGTGCGCAGGATACGCGACAGAATAGTGATCAGCGGCTTGGCGGACACCGCCTCGTCGATGGCCGGACCGTTCCAAACCCAAAGCACCACTTCAAAACAACGGATTGGATCCGCAAAGGCCTGATCGACGATGGCGGCGAACTGCTCAGCTTCGCAGCCCGCGTCGCAAAGCCGTTTGGCTTCACGGTCGCAAGCGCTCAGCGGGAACGCCGGAAACCATTGGATGATGTCCTCGCGCCATGAGTCCGGCCTTACCTCGGTCAACGTCTGGCACGCCAGATTATGCAAGCGTTCGATGGTGATCGCGCCAAAAAGGTCCTCAACGCCGGAGTCGGCACGAAACACGACGTGGGCTGGATCGGCGGCTCCTTCGATTCCCCCAAGTTCCCCGACATACCGCACCAGCATGGAAAACAGCCCCGCCTTCTCGCTACGCAACTCAATCGCTCGCTCGGCGTCGCTCTTGATTTTCACGTAGCAGCGGGAAATAACGTCAGGCGATGGCTCTTCATTGCGCTGCTTGCACTCACGCACATATTCTTCCACCGCGTTGAATTGCTCGATCGGGTCAAACGTCTTTTCAAAATTCCTAAGATGAAGTTCCTCAGGCGTGCGGGGCGCTTCGCGCACCGTGATGGTATAGGGCGCCTTGCGGTCCAACTCGACGTTTGGGTATTTTTTGAGCCCCGTTCGGGCACGCGACCACCATTTCTTCCAATCGTCAGGCGCAAGGACGCTTGGCACAAGCGCCAGCTCCACCTCGTCTCGCGTCAATTCACCACCGCGCGCGGCCACAACCTCCAAGACCACCGAGCCCGGCTTTTTGTCCAACGCTTTTTGGAGTTCGTCGGGGAAGAAGAATCGCCGGACCGTGAAATCATTGGCGGTGACCTGCTCATATTGGTCGGCCAGGCGAACCGCCCCATGCGACTGCGGGCCAGTCGGGGTCGTGATTTCAAACTCCCAAACCGATTTGTCGATGGCATCCACGCGCGCCGCCTGAACCTCATCGCGAGCGCGCAGGAAACTACCTACCTCTAAGGGCAGGCAGACATCCAGCGTTCTTAGCGCTCGGCGAACCGGACGCCCGCCTTCCAGCCCCGCTTCTTTGATCAGGCCGTCAAGGGCTTCGGCATCGGCATGAACTTCCCGGTACAATGCTGAGACCTGCTTGCGCAGGTCCTCGTGGTTGCCGACCGCCAGAAGGAATGCACCTGCAAGGGGTAGTACCTCGGCGGGTTCGAATTTGCCCGAGAGCCCTTCAAGCGCAGCCCATGCAAGGGCGCCAGCCTGCTCGATTTTGTCCGCTTGACGAAGCGCCGCAAGCACTTGGTCGTACGCCGCGAGCCCGCAAGGCGAATCACCGACCGATTCGATGAGTTGCATCCATTCTTCTTCGACGGTTCGTACGTTGCCCGTCGTCACAAGTTTCACAAGAGAGTCAGGCTGCATGGCCAAGGCGAAATCCCTCCACAATCCAAGGACGCTCGATCGACCGAGCCGCACAGTATGGCACAGGATGCCCCGTGTGTCGAGACCGGGCAGCGTGCAATTCACAGTGCCCAAAACTTCGTTAGCGCGTGTGGCATGGCGACTCCGGGGGGGCGGATTCCCTCACGTCCGCCCCGGGGACCGTCTCAGCAACCAATCCCGCTAGCGAACCGTGACGAATCCGCGAAGTCTCGGGCTCCGAAAGACCTCGGTCTTGGCCACAAATCCCCTCGTAGACTTGCATCATGCCGATGGTTGTCCGCCTCCATGTAAACTGTTTGGCCCGAAGTAGCCCCTTTTCGACGAGACGGGCGCGTTGGGGCGAGTCGCAGCAGACACGATCGATCGCCCTGCTTACCGCTTTCGGGTCGTCTGGATTGACGATCTCGGCAGCATCGCCGGCCACCTCGGGCAACGCTGCGCGATCGGAAGCGATAACGGGACATCCGTGCCCCATCGCCTCGATCACCGGCAGGCCGAATCCCTCATCTCGCGACAGAAACACCATCGCGCGGGCGTGGGCGTACTCACGGGCCAATGCTTGGTCATCCGGGTGCCCCAAGAACCGGATCCGAGATCGATCTTGCAGCGATCGGTACATCCTGGCGGCCTCGGGTTCCAGCATCTCCGGCTGGCCGGTCAGGTGAAGCTCCAGATGTTCGTGGCCATGCGCCCACGCTCGCGCGATCGTTCGAAGCAAGCCCGCCACATTCTTGCGATGCTGGTGTCCGCCGACGTAGAGCAGGTAGGGCGCGCCGGCTTGACGGCTCCGCGGTCTTGGTAAACCGGGCGCGGGCAAGACAGCGCCGTTGTAGATCGTGGTCACGCGCGCCGGTTCGGCGCCGAGGTGGTCCATGACTTGCCGCCGGGAGAATTTGCTCACGGCGGTAATCGCGGTCGCTCGCGCGGCGGACCAGCGCATAGCCGTTCGGTAGGCGAGCCGATCCCACATTCGTGCGAAGTGTTCTTTGGGATTGAGCCACGGGATCAGATCGTGAATCGTCAACACGACGGGAACGGGGCTAAACGCCGGGACGCCGCTGTTCCAGGTCGCGTGATAGAGATCAACGCCCGCGTTGTCTATGAGGCTGGGCAAATGATGTTCTTCCCACACCAGGCGGCGCATTGCGGAGCGATCGCGGCGCCGAAAGCTTGATCGAATCAGCTCCACGCCGGGGTCAAACGGCGTCTGCTGGTCATTCGCGTCCCCACACAGCGCAACCACGTCAACCCTGCCGCTCGCCTGGAGACCACGGATCAACGACGTGACAAATCGGCCGACGCCACTGAACCGCCCGATGAGCATTCGAGCGTCGATCATCACGCGAATTTGGCCCTTCATGGATTCAGTCCACCTGGTATTCGCGAGCCAAGACCTCGCACGGATCCGCGTCCATCGGTCGATGGATCGTCCGATCCGCCGTTTTCGGACTGCACTGTGAACCGAGCTCGTGTGAAGCGACGGCCTCGCATTTCTTGGTTACTGCGAAAACATTCTCAGCCACAAGGCCCGGCGCCGAATCGATGGCCGGATGCCGGCGCACCACTGAATCGATAAACCGCGCCACTTCGGGCATGAGGTAGTCGTGAAAAATGATCAATCCACCGACGGCCATATGGGGCAGCCAGGCCTCGAAATCGGCGCGGACGCCGTCAAACGAATGGTCGGCATCGACCAGGACGACCCGAATTCTTCGTCCCGGATATGAGCGGGCCGTCTCCGTGGTCAGTCCGACCAGAGGCCTGATCCCATCCGTCACGCCCGCCCGTGTGATCTGATCGGTGAAATCCGTAAGGGTTTCCCCTCCATGGCGCGACAGGGCGGCGTATGTGGTTTGGCCTTCCTTGGTCCCGCGGAATGTGTCTACCGCATAAACTGTGCCCTCACCGAATGCCCTGCAGGCGGTCGCCAGGTAGGAAGTCGTGGAGCCTCGCCAGGAACCCAGCTCGACCACGTCTCCGGCCACCGGCCAGGTCGCCGCCAACCGGTACACGGCGAGCAACTGCTCCGCCGGCATCATCCCGCCGGCATCGGCCCAGTGGATGTTCGACCAGAGTCTCATCAGTTCTCGGCATGACGCATGGTTCAGCGACAAGGCATCCAACGGCAAGCGGAAATGTTTCAGCACGCCCAACGCGCGCAGCCATCCAAGAGCGCGGCGGCCCATCGTTTGCCCCACGCGCGTGGCGGCCGCCGAATAATAGCATTGCCCTACAAGTCCCATGGTCACGCCTCCTTGTCATGGCCAAGCGTTCGCAAGAACGCCACCACCAGAATCGCCCGCGGCGGCCCGCGCAGGCCTGAACCTCCGCAATGTTGTTCAACCCAATGATCAGCCGCCAGGAACCGATTTTTCGGCGATGCGTTCGCTCGAACGGTCGGTGCGCAGGGTGATTTCAGCCCGATTGGACCGCCGCCACGTGATTCTGTTGGAGTCGTTTCGATTCGGCGGCGTCTCAGGTGCCGCTGCAGGGACGGTCTCGACGCGCCCCTCGACCCGATCCCATCCCCAACGCGCGATCGCCGCGGCGAACTCGCGCGCACCGCGCACGCACCAACTCAGGCTCATGGCTTCCGAAAATCGCCGCACGGCCAAGCCGTGGTCCCCCATGCGCAACGCGTCGAATCCCACTTGCCGCGCCGTGCGCACCAGATGTCGCTTCATCGTCGCCCGCTCGCCGGTAGAAAGATCGGGAAACGCGTCCATCATCGCGCGAACGATGGCGTATGAACCCTCCGCATTCTCGCGCTTGTTCGTTCGTGAAAGACTGCCTTGAATGTGGTGGTGGCATGAAAGAGATTCATCGACAAAGCCGACCCTGCAGCGACGAACCACCTCGAGATAGAACAGCCACTCTTCCTCGTATCGCTTGTCTTCTTGAAACCGCACGACGGATCCGAGTACATCGCGGCGCACAAGCCCCACGATGGTCGCGATGAAGTATTGCTGCAGCAGGGTCGCAAACAAATCATCGCCGCAGACGAACAGGCGCGGCGCGACTTCGTGCGTGTGGACCGATTGGGCGTTGCGGCAGTTGGCGCGAAACGCGCTTCCAACCCGATAGCCATGAACGTTGATCGCAGAAAAATCGCTGTAGACCAGCCCGAGCTCCGGACGAAGCGCAAACAAGGCCAGTTGCCGTTCAAGCTTGGTGGGCAGGAATTCGTCGTCGGAATCCAAGAATGCCACGAATCGGCCGCGCGCCCGGTCGATCCCGGTGTTGCGCGCGGCGCTGGCGCCGAGGTGCGGTCGTCGCAGGTAACGCAATCGGCCCCCGAAGCGCGGTGTCAGGTGACGCACGACTTCGGGCGTATCGTCGATGGAACCGTCGTCGACGACGAGTACCTCCCAATCTGAAACGGTCTGGCGCAAGACGGAATTCAACGCTCGCGGCAAGAGACTTCCGCGGTTGTAGGCCGGAATCACAATGGACACGTTGGGCTGTTTCACGATGCGGCTCCTGCCCTCTCAGCGATCCGATCGGCCCGCGCGGCGTGGTGCGACGCCTGTCCGTCGCGCGATGCTACCGTGTTTAAGAGATCCGCCAGCCGGCCAGTTTGCTTCGCTCGATCGTAAGCCGCCAGCCGCGACGGCGGGCAACCCTGTATGGTGTCGCCCGCTTGCCATCGATTGAAATAGTCAATCATCGCGCAGCTGATCCGATCGCCATCAACCGGTACCGCCACGCCGGCGTCACAGGTTCGGATCAGCGCCGCGCATTGCCCCGCTTCAGGGCCGATGTGGAGGATGGGGCGTCCGGAAGCCAGGTACTCATAGGGCTTGGCGGGGATCGTTGTGTCCGAATTGGTGCCCATGGGTACCACGACCAGCAAGGCCGTGGCGGATCGCATCTCGAAAATCGCCTGAGCGTGCGGAACGTAATCGAGGAATTCGCAGAAAACGCCCGTATCCGAAAGCGCCTTCCGCATCGAATCGCCCACATGCCCGACCACGCGAAACACGAAACGCCTTTTGGTGTCGCCCAGGAAGTGCGCCAGCTTCTTCAGCCCCGCCAGGAATGCTTCCGGCACGCGCCGACGATCCAATCGGCCCACATAGCCTAGCACGAATCGCTTGGAATCATCGTGGGCAGGCATGGAGGCGGCCGCGAAATCCGCCGGGTCGAATCCGTTGCGGATGGTGACAAATTTGTCGTGCTGCTCGGGCACGTGATTCGCCAGCATGGCCGTCTGCGTGGATGTCACGCCTATGACCCGATCGGCTCGCTCCAAAAATTGCTGCTGAAGTCTCAGGTGTGCGCGGCGTCGGGTTTCATCGGGCTCGTTGTAGCGGTAATCGTCCGTCCACAGATCGCGAAAATCCGCAATCCAAGGCAGGCCGGTTCGCTCGGCAAGGTTCATGGCAAGCCAGTGGTTCGAAGCGGGGCTGAAGCTGCTGAAGATCGCCTCGAAGCGATGCCGCGCCGACAATTTCTCGAGTGGAGCCACGCTGGATCGGGCCCAGGAACCGTAGGCGTCCGGGAAAGATCGGGCCGACATCCATTGCTCCAACCGCCACGCGATTCCGCTCGATAGCCGAGCCCCGTACTCATGAACCGCGCGCATCGCGCCCCCGGCCTTGCGGCGGTGTACGACCACGCAATCGGGAAGATCATCCAGCAATGTCTCATCGACCGGAAACTCGGCCATCCCATCGACGGCCCAGACGTGCGGTTGCCAACCAAGCCGAGGAAGGAACTTCGCAAACTTGCCCACCCGTTGGACCCCGGGTCCGCCCGTCGGCGGAAAGGCGGCCGCAATCATGACAACATGTCGGCACGACTGGAGATCTGGGTTTTCGGTAACGATGGTCATCGATGATCCGATCACATCAACCTACGGCCGTTCCCGGCAGCGCACAGGCAGACACCGCCCGCAACGCCTCATAAAGCCCCTATTTATCGGCACCCGCACCGCCGATGTTTTGCCAGAAATGCGCTCAGAACCGCGCCCGTCAGGAAGCGGCTCTTCGCATGCAGCCTACCAGTACAGCGCAAAGCCGTCGCAAACCCGGAGCGCAGGCATCTTGCCTGCGTCATAATCGCGGGTCGTGCAGGCTGGAATCCTGCGCTCCGAACGACCTTGCGCTGTACTCCTACGCTCCCTTCGATCGGGGCTCGGATGAGATCCCAACAGTTCCGAACGGTGGCTGTCCGCAAGCGACCTAGCGCACAGAACCACGGACCCTCCGTTACGGCGGGGTTCGGATGCCCGCCAGCCCGATTGCGTATCTGCGCTAGACCATCACCGAGCGGGCATCCATGGCCATTTTGTAGGCCTCGATTTGTTCCGTCAGACAGGCCTCTTGCTCGTAGTGCTCCGCGACGAAGCGGCGCCCGGCTTGCCCCATCCGCTGACGCATTTCGCGTGATTCCAGCAGTCTGTTGATCGCCTGAGCCAATGCGAACGGCGCTCCCACGGGGACCAACAGGCCGGTGGTTCCGTCGATGACGGAATCTCTAAATCCACCGACGTTGCTGGCAATGACGGGTAATTCCATCGCGCCGGCCTCTAGCGCCGCCATGCCAAACGCCTCGCAAACAGACGGCATCACGGTTGCGTCCCAGGTGGACAGCAATTCGGGCAAGCGCGCGATCGATCGCGACTCTAGCCATCGCGCAGCATCTCGAATACCCAGGCGGTCCGCCACACCGCGACAGTCGTCCAGACCCTCGCCTCCGCCAACTAGTTCAAAGATTGCTTTCGGGAATCGTTCCAACACATGAGGTATCGCTTCGACCAGCGTTCGCGGACCATAGACTTCGCGAAAGCCTTTGAAGAACCCGACCCGATGTCCGTCACGCTCCTCGCAGCCGTTTGGGTCGCCGGGCCGAAAGTGGTTGAGATCAACGCCCCACGGAACCACCTGAACGCGACCTGCGGGCAGGTCCGCGAACGCCTCGACCATGCGCGCAAATGTCGGGCCCACCACGGTTACGGCCGTGGCACGCCGCAAGAGCTCAATACGCTCTGCCACCAGCGCGCGGCTCGGCACGCCCTCCATGGGCGCGTGAACAATCTCGGATCCCCATGGCGTTGCCACGAAACATCCGACGTCCGTGTGCTCTGAGTCGAATCCCCAGTCATGCAGGAAATGAACGTTGACAACATCAAAAGCTTGTAGGAAACCGGCAAGATAGCGGCTCACGCGTCTGCGCCATCGATGAACGTTGGTAAAGCTCGCCGGCGGCACGGCGAAGCGTTCAACCGTGACGCCGGGAATTGCAACCGGATGGTGACACACGACGTGGACGGCCACATCGCGGCTTACAAGCCCTTGACTCAGCCGGTGAATGTGCGGCGAACGGGCGTCCCCGAAGATGCATACCTTCAAACCGCAGCTCCCCGAGCGACCGCGGGATCCTCCGTCGGGCCGACGTCGCGGGCCGCCTTCGACGCACAATTTGACGTGCGCGTCCACCGATGCGGCACGCAAAGCCGTCCGGTCGCGTTCCCGCCGTCATCGACTACCAGCGGAAACTGAAATGGCGTGTTCGCGATGGTTTCATCCGAACCGAGATCCCACAGACGCACGTTCCAGAAATAGCGTCCGCCCGCGAGCGGCAGCGCGGGAATGTGAAGGGCGATCTCGTTGGCACCAGCAGCGCACTTGAACTCCTCTCCCGATCGAGCCGAATTGAAACAGACGACGTTCTCGCCCGCAGACACCCGAGCCGCCAGTTCAACGCAAAGGCGTGCCACCGGTCGATGCAGCTTGAAGCGGATTTCAGCCCGCACCGGCTCGGACGCCCGAATCCAAACGGCCTTATCGCCGGAATCTCGCGCGAATGCGATCTCCACGGATTCGACCGGGTCGGGGCCGCCGCCGGAGCTGCATAGGTCGGTGGGTTGTTCCGCGTGCGCCCGCGACATCGCGGCCATGTATTGGTTGATCGCGTCACACGACGGACCCTCGAACGTGGGGGCGCCGTCTTCCAGTACGATCGCGCGACGGCAAATCGCTCTCATCTGCTCGAGATTGTGCGTCACAAAAACCAAGGCCGTGCCGCTTGCCACTAGCTCACGCATGCGCTGCTCGCACCGGACCCGAAAGACGGCGTCGCCCACCGAGAGCACTTCGTCTACAAGCAAAATGTCCGGGCGAACGTGAGCGGCGATACTGAATCCCAACCGGGCATACATGCCCGAGCTGTACCGCTTGACCGGCGTGTCGAGAAAACGGTCCAAGCCCGCAAACGCGACAATGTCGTCGAGCTTCGCGCGCACCTCTTGCCGGCGCATGCCCAGAATCGCCCCGTTGAGAAAGATGTTTTCCCGACCCGTCAGATCGCCATGGAACCCCGCTCCGACTTCGATCAAGCTTGCAAGCCGGCCGTCAACCTGAACCGATCCGCGGTCGGCTCTCAAAATGCCGGCCAGCAGCTTCAGGGCCGTGCTCTTGCCGGCGCCGTTGGGGCCGATGATTCCAAGGGCATCGCCCGGTTCAACCGTGAAATCCAGCCCGCGCAATGCCCAGAACGCGGACCGGCCATGGGCCTGAGGTTCCCGCTTCAACAAGCCGCGCCAGCCGCGCGACAGAAGGCTCACGAGCGAATCGTGGGTGTTACCCAGACGAAACCGTTTCCACACATGGTCAAACCGGAGCGCCGCCGATGCCATCTATATGCACTCCGCAAAACGATAAGATGCGCGGCGAAACAGGCAACCGCTTAGCACGAACGAACCCAGCGCTATGGTGGCAGCGTACCCGAATCCCCACCACTCGGGGAATTGCCCGAGCAAGAGGCAGTCGCGGTAAGCTTGGATCAGGTAGATCATCGGGTTGAGTTGGATCATTTGGCTCACCCAACTGCCATCGCGCGGCACGGGGACCACGACCGCCGAGACAAACATCCACAATTGGATGGCCACGGCGAAAATCTGCCGCACATCACGATAGAAGAGATTCGCCATGGCCAGCGTCAATCCCAGTCCGACAATCAGGATGAGCTCCACCGCCAGGACGACCGGCAGAAACAGGATCGCCGGCGATATCGTGATGACCCACGTTCCCTTACAGTGGAAGTAGACCATCAACCCCGCCAGCACGGACATCGCCACCAAAAAATCGACTAGCGAACTGAGCACGCACGAAAGCGGAAACACCTCACGCGGGAAGTATACTTTGGTGACCAGGTTGCGGTTGGCGACCAGCGAGTTGACACACCCGCTCAAGCTCATGCTCAAGAGCGTCCAGGGGACCAGCCCGCAATAGGCGTAGAGGGCATAGGGCATGTCGATGCCCAGCGCGGATTTGGCCGAAAGGGCATGCGTGAATACAAACGTAAAGACGAGCATCAACGACAGTGGCAGCAAAATCGCCCAGCCGATGCCCAGCAGCGACTGCTTGTAGCGCACGCGAATGTCGCGCAGCGCAAGATTCACCAGCAGATCGACGTAAATCGGGATTCGGTGCATCACCCTCATCGCAACAGCCCTGGGCGCCTCCAAGTCCTTGGATTGCATTCGCTACAGACATTCGTTTTATCGGTCGCTGCCGACCTGGGCTTGCTGAATCTCTGACCAGCGTTCAGCGTCCGATAAGCGTTGCCGCTCATCCCGCCGGGTCGATCCGCCGATAACCCACCGGCAGGCAGAAAACCCAACATCCCAGGGAACCGACGGTCATGACCTCTTGCGTGGACCAAGAACGCGGCGATCGCCATTACAACGAATTCTATGAATCCGGCGGCTGGCACTATTCACTCTGGCGTGAGTTCTGGTGGCATCGCAAGCAGGTCGCCAAGCGCTTCGGCTTGCGTCGCGGATGCGCCATGTTGGAAGTTGCCTGTGGCAACGGATTCCACACGGACCTATTCTGCAAAATGGGGTATCGATGTGTCGGCATCGACCGGTCCCGCTCCGGAATTGAGGCCGCCAAGCAGCGATTTCCCAGCCGCACGTTTCACTGCTGTGATTTTCGAGATACTCCCTATCCCCAAGAAAGCTTCGACGTCGTCATCGCGCGAGGCTTTAGTTTCTACCACTACGATTTGGATTCGGTGGATGCGCACATCGCCACATGCACCATACTGCGCCACCTCAAGCCCGGCGGGCTTTTCGTCATGCTCATTCTGACGGATCGATCCGGTCGACGGGAGCCGGGACGGGTATGGCAAAACTACCTCTCCGATTACGAGCAGCATTTCGCGTCTCATGGGAGGCAATGGTCCGTCGATTGGGCCGACGGCATGGCGATTTGTAGCATCACCAAGCCGCACAGGGTTGAGGCGGCGCCAGGCGAGCATGCGCTCATCGACCGCCCTGCTGCGACCGCGCTTGCGTAAGCTGCGCTATTCACCCCCGAGCGGTCGAGTCATCAACGCTTCGACGGCATCGCCCGGCGATCGCCCGTCAAAGAGCACCTCTGCCATGGCGGCCACGATCGGCAGCTCGACTCCCTCGCGCCGTGCCAAATCAAGCACGCTTCGGGTAGTCGAAACGCCTTCGATCACCGAGTCGGTCGATGCGATGATCTGATCGACCTTTTCCCCTCGGCCCAGCCGTTCCCCGGCGCTGCGATTCCTTCCGATCTTCGAAACGCACGTCGTGAACAAGTCGCCTATGCCCGCCAGCCCACGAAACGTGGATTCTTGCGCACCCATCGCAACCCCCAAGCGTGTGATCTCCGCCAATCCGCGTGTGATTAGCGATGCTTTGGCATTGTCGCCCGCGCCGATGCCATCGCAAAGACCGGCGGCCAAGGCTATGACATTTTTCGCGGCCGCCGCAACCTCGACACCGATCGGGTCTTCACTTGTATACACGCGAAAGTAGTTCGCGCTCAAACCCTGCTGAACCATCGACGCGGTTTCGGTCTGCTCCGATGCGATGACGACCGACGCCGGCTTCTTGGCCGCCACTTCCGGCGCGATGCACGGTCCGGAAAGGCACGCCGCGGAGATCGAACCCAAGCATTCCCCTATGATCTGCGTGGGCAGCAGAAGCGTTTCGATTTCGATCCCTTTGGTCACGCTGATGACCGGCACGCCCTTAGGCGCGACGCCTCTGAGCCTCATCCAAATCGACCTGAGAAACTGGCATGGCACGGCAGATACGATGACGTCAGGATCCCCGAAGGCTTCGGAATCATCGCCAGTGATCTTGATGGAATCGGGCAGCGCATGGCCCGGTAGGTACCGCCGGTTTTCGCGCTCGGATTGAATCGTCTGAACGTGGGCGGCATCACGCCCCCAGAGGGTCACCCCGACGGACCGATCTGCCAGTAGCAACGCGCACAGCGTTCCCATCGCACCATCGCCGACAACGGTCGCCCGAGAAATCGCTTGGGGCACGGTTCATCTCCAATTGGAAATTGCAGCGCGGGCATAGGTGCCGCGGCATCCAACATTCCGGCGACAACCTTGGCAGGCGTTGTTCATCGCCCCGCAGCGCCCCGCGCCGCAGGACGTGAGCCGATTGCATAACCAGGAAGCACCGGACCCGTTTTCTACGCCGTCAAGTTGAACACCCCGAACACAAAATCGGAGATCAGATTGGTTCCGATCAGCGTAACCAGTTGCGTCACGCTGTCTTGGGCGCCAAGGGCGCATCCTCCTGCCTGAAGCAGCACGCCGCCGCTACCCAAGATGCTCATCCAACGCAGTTTTTTTGCCAATGCCATCGCTCTTCCTTGCATCCTTTTCGACTCTAGTGGCCTCGGCTCGAACCACGATTGGATCGAGACGCGCCTTCTTGAGCCGTATCACTTGTAGAATTCAGGGCAACCAAGTCACCCAGAATGTATACGGGAACCGGATCGACGCCACCGGGAAGCAATCGCACCGAAGAGGCGTGGACACCCACGATTTGACCCAGGAAGGCCGCACCGTCGATAGACGATTCCTCGGGAATCTCTACATACCCGATCGTCTTGGCATACTGAAGATCGGGCTCCACCAGGCGAAACCGCTTGGGCATCGTTCCGCCCGCATAGAGCGAGCTGGTGCGTAGCTCGCCACGAGCATCAAACCGTTGATTGCGGCGCTCTGGAATGTGGGGCAGACGCGTGCGATCCTCCAGGAACTGCCGACGCGCCGCATCCGTGTCTGCCTCCAACTGCCGCAATCGCTTGGCGGCATCGCCGAGCGCCACAAGGT
The DNA here is from genome assembly GCA_964651325.1 of uncultured Phycisphaeraceae bacterium. Classification (GTDB taxonomy): domain Bacteria; phylum Planctomycetota; class Phycisphaerae; order UBA1845; family UBA1845; genus JADFOB01. The sequence continues at coordinate 8,528 of CAZYXP010000028.1, read as the reverse complement.
TCGTCAGTTGCGTGATGCGGCCTTGGGCGTATTGTCGGGCGACGGGGTCTTCTGTCTGGTTCGCGACTTGCTCATACTGTTCAATCAACGGGTGCATGACGCGCTGCGCCGTCGGCTTGGCCAGCTCTTGTTTCATGGCCTTGTCGATTTCGTTGAGTGTGGTCCGATCCACGCTTGCCCGTGCAAGCCCGGAGTCCAATGAGGAGGCAGGCTGGTCGTCCACCGGCGATGCTTGGTTCGAAGCGCTGCTGGATTCCGGGACGGCCCCCGACACGTCATCGCCGCGCGCGGTTGGCGTCACAGTTTGGTCCTCCGCGATACCGACATCTCGCGTTTGATCCAGCCGAAGCCGTTCCTCGGGTACGGTTTCGAGATAGGCAGCGCTGATCCAAAGCGTTGCTTCCGAAGGGGGGATGATCCGCAAGAACCCGTCGGGATCCTTGCCGACGATCGTAACATCGGCCCCGCGGGAAAGCATGGTTTGTACGGTGTACTTGCTGCCATTAAGCAGCGACCCCGCGCGAACGCGCACGTTGTTTCCGTTGACCACACCGGTCTTGCCATCGGGCGAATCGACGTACTCACCGGAGATAAGGCTAGACACCCCCTCTGGAGGAATGATTTCATACCATGCGCCGCGCTCGCCAAGGATAGCGACGCGCTGCCCGGCATCGAGCTTGCACACGGTGTAGTGGTTCATGCTCGGGCCGCTGCGAACGTATACATCGTCCCCAACGACCTCACCGGTCGCAATGACGGGCCTTGGTGGTGCGTCGTCCGCCCCGGCGACAACGCTCGGCAAGACCGCCAGCAACAGTGCCCAACATAGAAAACCGTTGCGCGCGCATTCCCGCATCGCCCCAGAATCATTAGGAGACCCAAAAACGTTGGTAGACCGGAATCCGTTCCTAGACATGGTAAGCCGTCCTTTGGCCATCGAATGAAGAGCACTCCTCTTGCGCCCAGTTTCACAACGCAAACTATCCATCTCCCCCCACCTTGTCAATGAGATTCTAGCACCGGTCAACATCTGAAGAACTTCTGGTATAGTCTCGGGGGTCATGAAACCACCGGTCGCGCAACCTATTCGAGTCATTGCGAGGAAGACGCCCCATTCCTCCAGTCTTTCCCAGGTTGCCGCTCTCGTGGCGCAGGCCGACCGGCCCGCGATCCTGGAAACCGCTCGAAAAGGGGCGACTGAGGCAAGATACTCCCTATTCGCGTGCGATCCCGTAGAGGAAGTCGTTTCACGCCAAGAAAACCAAGCGGGCGCGCTAGGAGAAATCGCAAACACCATCGCGCGGTTTCCGCCGCTGGAAACCGATCCCGGCGCGCCGCCCTTCAACGGGGGGTGGATCGGGTATTTCTCTTACGAGTTCGGCGCGAATCTGGAGCCGACCCTCGCTCGCGTGCGTCATGATTCTAGAATTCCGCTCGTCCGCTTCATGCTGTACGACGCGGCCGCCGTGTTTGACCATCAAGCGTGTCAATGGTGGCTGATCGCGGTTCAATGGCCTGCGGGCATGTACGGCCATCGTCCGCCGGCTCAGGACCGAATGGACGCGCTCTCGTCGATTTTGTCCCGGGCGGAATTGTCCGAGCCTGAGCCGCCAGATGCTGTTGACCGCCACGAAGGGCTGTACCCAGAGCCGAGCGTGACGCCCGGACTGTCCCGCGACGCCTACATCGATCGAATCCTCAAGATTAAGGAATACATCGCAGCCGGAGACGTTTATCAGGTCAACCTTACGAATCGTTTTCGCGTGCGGACAAGCCAAACCCCGTTGCAAACCTACCAGCGCCTTCGTGGACTCAGCCCCGCTTCGCACGCGGCGTTTCTTCCTTGGAAGGACGCGGCCATTATTTCTTCGTCGCCCGAATTGTTTCTCTCGCTCCGCGGCCGGCATGTCGTAACGCGACCGATCAAGGGCACACGGCCCTGCTCCGACGATCCGGGCGAAGATGCGGCAAACCGGCGGGAATTGGCCACTGATCCCAAGGAAATAGCCGAACTCAACATGATTATCGATCTGTTGAGAAACGACCTGGGCCGCGTTTGCTCGTATTCCAGTGTTCAAGTGACCGACACCGGAACCATCGAGCGCCATCCCACGGTGTACCACCGCGCGGGCACCATCGAGGGCGTGTTGCAAGAAGACAAATCGTTTGAGGACCTGTTGCGGGCCACGTTTCCCGGCGGCTCGATCACCGGCGCACCCAAGATTCGCGCCATGCAGATCATTGCCGAGCTTGAGCCGACGCCCCGGGGCGTCTATTGTGGCTCGATCGGGTGGATCGGTCTGGACGGTTCTATGGAGTTCAACGTGGCGATCAGGACCATGCTCCAGGTCGGCGACTCGGTGGACATTTATGCCGGCGGCGCCATCGTCGCCGATAGCCGGCCCGATGCGGAATGCGCGGAAGTATCGAGCAAGGCGTCAGCGATGTTGCGTTCAGTGGGCGTAACCGCCGCCGCTTTCGGAACACAAGCCGCGGGCACTGCCCGACGCTAGGATCAGCATGAATCGCGTATTGTACTTGAATGGTGAATTCGTTCCGGAGTCCCACGCGGTGGTGCGCGTTGACGACGGAGGCTGGCTGCACGGCGCGGGGCTCTTCGAGACGCTGCTTGTCATGGGCGGCCGCCCTTTTTGCTACGAACAACACATCCGCAGGCTGATGAATTCCGCAGCCAAGCTTCTGCGCCCGATCGATCGTACGGATCTCCCGGCATTAACCGAAATTCAATCTCTGCTTGAACGCAACGAGCTAGCCGACGCGCGCCTGCGTCTCACGGTGACCGCCGGTTCGATGCGAACCGGTCCCGATGCGTCCGACGGGCTCACGGTTTGCGTCACGGCTGTCCCGCTTTCGATGTATGCCGCGGAGCTCTACGAAAAGGGCGTTCGCGTGAGGGTGTCGGACTTTCGCGTTTCCGAATCCGATCCGCTGGCCGGCCACAAGACGACCTGCTATCTGCCGAGGTTGCTCGCGTTACGCGATGCCCAGGCCGCCCAATGCTTCGAGGCGATCTGGTTCACAACGCAAGCCCGGCTGGCGGAGGGTTCGATCAGCAATGTCTTCCTGGTGCGCGGCCACACGTTGCACACGCCGCCTCTGAGCACGCCCGTTCTGCCTGGCATCGCCCGGCACGCCGTCATTGAGCTCGCGAGGAAGCGCGGCCTGCCGGTCGAGGAGTCGCCGCTGAACATCGATGATTTGCTGGGGGCCGACGAAGTCTTCTTGACCAACGTCATGATGAGAGTGCTGCCCGTCGTCAAAATAGAGAAACTCCCGATCGGCGACGAGAAAGTTGGCGAGCAAACGCGAACGCTGTCGTGGGCCTTGGACGAGCACATAAGGGAAGAGTGTGGCAAAGACACCGCGTAGGAAGCGAAGCGGCCATCCCACGGTGCTCGACGTGTCGAGCGCTTTGGACTGTCTGGCACCGACGGCGCTAGCGCAGAAATGGGACAACGTGGGCTTGATCGCCGGCGACCGCACTGCGAGCGTGCGTCGAATCCTGCTGTGCATCGATCTCACGCCTGACGTCGCCAAAGAGGCGATCGACAAGCGGGCTGACTTTGTGATGGCCTATCATCCGCCTATTTTCAAACCGATTTCTCGCCTGGTTGCGCCCGGTCCCGATATGGAAGCCGTGGTGTTCCGATGCGTTCGACACGGCATGGCGGTGTACTCGATGCATACGGCGCTCGACGCCGCCGAGGGCGGCACCAATGACGTGTTGGCCGAACTGTGCGGGATTACGAAAACAGAACCGCTCGAAACGGCCGACGCCCCCAGTCCGACGCAAGCCAAGATGGTGGTCTTTGTGCCGCCAGCCGACACGCAAGCCGTGGCCGAGGCGATGTTCGATGCTGGGGCCGGTCACATCGGGCGCTACAGCCAGTGTAGCTACCGCGCTCAAGGCATCGGATCGTTTTTCGGGAGCGAGAACACCCGACCCGCAGTGGGTAGTGCGAACAAATTCGAATTGATCGACGAGGTGCGGCTCGAAACCATCGTGAGCGAAGAAGACATCGCTGCCGTGGTGGCGGCCGTGCGGCGCGCGCATCCCTACGACGAGCCTGCTTTCGACATTTACCCGCTGCGCCGTAAGCCGGTCCGTGGCATCGGGCGCATCGGGAAATTCGCCAAACCCGTGACACTCGGCCAGCTTGCCAGGAAGCTGAAGCGCAAGACCGGCGCGCCGGGCGTCCAGATCGTGGGGGGCAAGGATCGAACGATCAGCCGGGCCGTCCTCGTCGCCGGCGCGGCCGGTAGCTTGCCGTTTCAGGTTGCGATGGAGGCGTCGGACGTGATCGTCACGGGCGAAATTCGTCACCACGACGCGCTGTCCATCCTCCGTTGGGGGGTTTGCGCGATTGCGTTGGGCCATTTTTCCAGCGAGCAGCCGGTGCTCGAATCGCTTGCCGCGCGATTGCAAGCCATGCTGCCGGGTGCGTCCGTCGAAGCGAGTCAGCGCGGTGTCGAGCCATTGGCACCAGTTTAGACCTGTGATTCAAGCAAATGGCAAACGAAGAGAGCCACGGCGCATTGCGACGACCTAGATGGTCGCTGCGGTTGCGGCTTCTGTCGGCACCCTGTTTCTCAAAATCGTTTCGATCAGCGTCTTTCGATCGATTGGCTTGGTCGCGTAGTCATCGCACCCGGCTTGAATGCATTTCTCGCGGTCGCCAACCAGCGCGTGCGCGGTGAGCGCGACGATGGGGCCGGTATAGCCCTCTCGGCGAAGCTGGCGCGTGGCCTCGTAGCCGTCCATCACGGGCATTTGCATATCCATCAGGATACAATCGAACGGCTTGCCGGCGTCGCGCGCTGTCAGGGCGGCATCCAGCGCGAGCTTGCCGTTTTCCTCAACGGTCACATCAGCATTCGCCTTCTTCAACACGAAGGAAATAAGCCGCTGGTTGTCCGGACCATCCTCCGCAAGCAGGATGCGCAGGCCCTGAAGGCTGGGGAGCTCAGGTCGGGTGGCGGTCGGCTCGGCACCCGCCGCGACGGTGGCCGAGAGCGCATGTTCGATCATCGTTACGTCATCGACGGGTCCGGTGGTGATGCTGGCACGAAACGTGGTGCCCACGCCCAATTCGGTCTTGGGTACGGTGATGTCGCCCCCGAGAAGTTTGGCGAACCGCTGGCTGATGGTCAGGCCGAGGCCGGTCCCGCCGCATTTTCTCGTACTTGAACTGTCGGCCTGCATGAACGGTTGGAACAGCGTGGCGATCATCCCTTGGGACATGCCCCGTCCCGTGTCAGTAATGTCGAACTGCAGTGATGACGCTTTTGTTTCGTCAACAAAACGCGTCAAGAGACGAACCGACCCGGACTCTGTGAACTTTATCGCGTTGCCGATCAGGTTGATGAGTATCTGACGCAACCGCGCGGGGTCGCTTTGGATGGTTTCCGGAATCGCGCTCATGTATTCAACCGTGAACGGCAAGCCCTTCGCGTCGGCCAGCACACGCATGAGTGATTCCACCTCGGCGATGATCTTGCAAGGATGGCACTGGCGGCATTCAATCGTCATTTTGCCCGCCTCAAGCTTGGACAGGTCGAGGATGTCGTTGATGATGCCGAGCAGGTTTTCACTATTCCTCGTAACGGTCTCGATTGCAGCGACATTCTCCGGTTCGGTGACATTGTCCGCGATGTTTTGGGCGAAGCCCAGAATGGCGGTCATGGGCGTGCGAATCTCATGGCTCATGTTTGCCAGGAACTCGGACTTGGCAAGGTCGGCAGCCTCCGCCCGCGCCGCGTTTACCTGAGCGATCCGTACTAGATCGCGCAGCTTCCGATCGGTTACCCGGGCACGGTCTGCCAGCTTGGTTCCGTACAAGACCGCGAGCCCCACCATGGCGGCCACAAGGGCAACGAGCGCATACTCAACGCTACGCATGGAAACGGCCAGCGATGCTTGCTCCTCTATCTCAGTGTGTTGAAGATTCTGCACGTCTCTCGTGATAGACGCCAGCGCTCCGGTCACGTTGTAGAACGCATGATCCATCGCCGCCATTCGCTCTCCCGCGCCCTTCATGTCACGGTTGCGGATATTGCTAAAGATACTGCGCGCCTCTTCAACTTGGATGCCCATGGCCTCTTCGACTAAATCGAATTGGGGAACCAATACCGAGCGCGCGTCTTTAGGGAGGTCTTGCACAAGCTCTTGTCGTGCGGCAGTGAGCCCCTCTTGGAATGATGAGAACTTGGCGTCCAACCGAGCCGAGGCTTCTTCGACATCTTGCGACTCGAAGACATCGTTTCCCGGTGCGTTCGTCTCGATCGCAAGCGCGTTGAGATGCGCATACTCAACTAAACGGTCCGCCCACACCCGGTTGGCGACGACCGACGATTCGTACATGGCCGTGAGGTCATGATTGATGTAGAGGCTGATACAAACCGTAAGAATATTGAAGGCTGCCAACAGGAAGTAGAGCCTATGCCACCTGGGTTGGCTGTCACCGTCAGAATCGTGATTGGTGGCCGGTGCGGTGGATTTCGTCATCCGTTCATGTTCCTTACCCATTGAACCGAGACGCTGGCCTAGTGCTAGTCCAAGCACGCACAATTCATCGATCTGGCCTCTGGCTGGCCACTGGAGAACGAGCGAGGCTTGAAGTCATATCGACACGAATCTCGTTTGTCTGCAATTGACGATTGGCCGGCAAATTCACCTGAGACTGGCGCTCGATATCATCGGCGCCCTTGGCCGCTGCGCACGAGTCTTGGTCCGATACCGGAGCGTGCCTTGACTTCGAGCGTCGCCGCGTACACAAGTAGGCGCTCTTGGGCGGGATCGCTATTGGTCGTCGCCTGAACCCCTCAACGCCACGGGCGGACCGAGTACTTCGCGAAGAATGATGGCGTCGCGAAGGGCGCTACGGGTTAGTCGTGGCAGCAAAACGCGGCCTTGCGTCTGTGCGACGTGCGTCGCGGCCGTAGACGGATGGGCCACCTCGTCGCTGAGTTTCAAGTGATGGTCGAAAAGGGCTTCATGTTGCGGTTCGGACGGCGCCGCGCGCCCCGATTGAACTCCCGCTTTACTCCGCGACTTTCGCCCTCCTAAACGTGTGGAGCCCGGTTGTTTGGATCGACGGGCCTCCTTGGGAGGTGCCATCGGCTTGGCGACGGGCACTCCGGCTGCGGGTCGCGCGGCGGTTGGCTGCGGCGCACTGGTGGGGGTGCCCAGGGCGGACGGTGCTACCGGCCGGGGCGCCTGCATTTGGGATGGTTGGCGCTGACCCGAAGTTGCCGTCCGTACGGGCCTGGCCACGGGCCGAGCCGGCGGCGCCTGGCCCCGTTGTGCTTGTCCCCGTTGTGGACTTCGACCGCCCCGCTGCCGTTGTTGCGCGGCGTGCCCGGGCGGGGGAACGGCGCCCCGCTTCGAGGCATCCTCCTCCTTCTCGACCGTTATCTTCTTGATGATCGCCTTGCCGATTCCCTGGAATGCACCACCAAGCACAACGACCAGGACAATGATCGTCTCGATCCAATCCCCGAAATCAGCTTGGGCCAAGGCAAGAAACTCAATCACGGCATCCTCACAAGAAATCTACTCGCAAAACCGGGCGCGCCACGCCGCGAACCAGGGCTCCGCCGCTGCTGATGGGGCCGCGTGGCCCATGTAGCACAGCGGCCCTCCGCTGTGTCTGGGCAGTCAACCAGCCGAGGACGCCCCCCAGCCGAGGGCAGTCAACTAGCCAAGGACGGCCCGCCAGGCGCGGGCGGCCCCCCAGCCGACGGCGGCTGAGCTACGCTACCCCTTCTTATCGCGCGGGGTGTCGTCCTTGCCGATGGCGTCGCGCATGGTCGTGTCGGCCTGAATGTTCTTCATACGGTAGTAGTCCATGATACCGAGATTCCCGCTGCGGAACGAATCCGCAATCGCCTTGGGCACCTCGGCTTCGGCCAATACGACCAGAGCGCGGTTGTCTTCGATCTTGGCGCGGTTCTCAGCGGCGGCCGCGATGGCCATGGCGCGGCGTTTTTCCGCTTCGGCCTGAAATCGCCGTTTGTCGGCCTCGGCCTGGTCCGCCTGAAGACTGGCACCGATGTTGCCGCCCACGTCGACGTCGGCGATGTCGATCGACAGAATTTCAAACGCGGTGCCGGAGTCGAGGCCCTTGGCGCTGACGGCTTTGGTAATCAGATCGGGGTTTTCCAGCACATCGGCGTGGGTTTGCGCGGAGCCGATCGCGCTGACGATGGCTTCGCCGACGCGGGCAATGATGGTTTCTTCGGTGGCGCCGCCGATGAGTTGGGCGATGTTGGTGCGCACGGTGACGCGGGCCTTGGCCTTGAGCTGAATGCCGTCTTTGGCGACGGCGTCGATTGAAACTTTGCCCAACTCCGGATTGGGGCATTCGATTACCTTGGGGTTCACGCTGGTGTTGACGGCGTCGATGATGTCGCGGCCGGCCAGGTCAATCGCGCAGGCTTTCTTCCAATCCAAATCGATGGCCGCGCGGTTGGAGGCGATCATGGCAAAGGCCACGTTGACCACGCGC